>DYLD01000112.1:2417-7905 GCA_020722315.1 Syntrophus aciditrophicus | reverse complement strand
TGTCCGATCGTAGAGGAAGTAACGGCGGAGGATTTTCGGGATGCTGAATACAAAATGCCGGTGAGGAATCTTCTTGACGACATCCATGCAGAGCCATTCCGGGAGCGATAAACAGCGGCAGGAGCGGGCATGATTTCTTTCCCAAAATCCACCACCTAATCTTTATTCTTTCATTATTATCATGTTGTTAAGTAATCTTTATCTTCACCAATCGGTGCATTAAATTCGCTTATCTCCATCCGCAATGACGAGGTAATTATATTGTAGGTGGTGGATTTTGGCCGGAATAATGATTTGACTTTTAAGCGGATTCGCGTAAGAAAACGATCCGTAAGGATACTTTTTGTCATCCGATTTTGGGCACCGTACGTGTCTTTCCGGTGAGCGTGCGGGAAAAATTTCAGTTGAGCGGATAAGATTGCTTATCAACCCAATAAGGATGATAACCACTGGAACAGGGATTTGCAGGGGCATTACATCTTGAAGAAGTACGGCAGTCATTCGGTGTGTGGCGTGTGCAGAGGAAACGAGGAGCGGCGATTACCGCCGCGTTATGGGCAGACAGGAAGAACCTCACTTTCATTGCCTGCATAACCCGGTTGCTGATTCTGCCCTGGGTGAGGATTCCCCATCTGGCCTCTCACATCCTGGGGAGGATGGCAAAAATGCTCTCCGGGGACTTGGAGCGCTTCTATTGTCATCCCCTTTATTATCTGGAGACATTTGTCGATAGAGACTGTTCTCAGGGAACCTGCTATATTGCGGCCAACTGGATTCATATAGGCAAAACCACGGGACGGGGAAAGAACGACTAGACAGGCCGGCCCAACCGTTCCCTGAAGGATGTTCTTGGCTACCCCCTATCCAAAGATTTCCGTATTCGTCTTTGCAAAGACCAGCCATGAAGCAGCCGAAAGCGCAGCTTTCGGCCATCAGGAGCTTTCCCCCACTCAAATTTATACACACGTCTCCATGAACATCATGAGCGACGCAACCAGCGTCTTAAACCGTAGTGATTTGTAGCAAGTTGAAAGAAAAATGGGTTAACCAACATTGGCTAACCCCTTGATTTTATGGAGCCGATGAGCAGGATCGAACTGCTGACCTGCTGATTACGAATCAGCTGCTCTACCGTCTGAGCTACATCGGCCTATGGTATGAAGACTTTCCTGCACCGGGGGCCTTTCTATCCCAAGACATAATCCCTGTCAAGATTTTCTCGCCTTTTCTGAAAATATTCGCGAGCGCGAGCGAGCCGTTTTCCACACGTCTTGCATTCGAGCAACATTTTGAAGACAGTTTGCTTGACTTAAAACATAAGTCTGTTATTATGCTCGCGTTATTCGAACAAAACAGAAACCCCGGCTGATCCACTTTTTACGAGGAAAATAAAAATATGGCAAAGGGCCTTAAAAAACTGTTTTCCATCTCGCCGTTGAAGATCTCTGTTGGGGTGGTATTGATCGCCCTTGTCCTCTTTTTTATCGACCCACATTTCCTGCGCTTTATGGAATTGAAAGCGCTCGACCTTAGGATGGTTTCACGCGGCGTAAAACCGCCGGGCGGCGAAGTGGTTATCGCAACTATTGACGAAAAAAGCCTGAGCGAACTGGGAAGATGGCCATGGCCGCGGACAACGATGGCCGAACTTATAAAAAAGTTAAAAGAACAAGGGGCTAAAGCGGTTGGCTTCGATATCGTTTTTGCCGAACCGGATGAGAATTCCAGCCTAAAAACAGTTCAGGAGCTGCTTCAGGATGTAAAAAAGGCAGGCGGTAGCAAAAGCAACCTTTCGAACATCCTTGAGAAAAAGAAAACAATGACGGATACCGACGCGATTTTCGCACGTTCAATCAAGGATGTTGGCAATATCACCGCCGGCTACTTCTTTCACATCACCGATAAAGAGGTCAGGCATCTAAAAGAAGACCAGATTGTCGCCGCTCAAGCCGAGATCGCAAACGGCCGCCTTACAATGCTCCGGAGTCAAAAAGGCGCTGACGATTCCTCTATTATCCGTGCCTATGCGGCACAACCAAACCTTCCGGCAATCTCCCGGGCGGCAAAAAACTGCGGGTACTTCAATGCGTTCCCCGACAGCGACGGGGTCATCCGGTGGTCACCGCTTGTTATCAAATTCCGTGACAATTACTACACGTCTCTGGCGCTTTCCCTGCTGGTTCAGTATTTGGAATGGCCTACACTCACACTCAATCTTGCCGAATATGGCGTCGAAAACGTCAAACTGGGTGCATTGACGATCCCCACTGATGAAAGCGGCAGACTTCTTATCAACTATCTCGGCCCGCCAAATACTTTTGCGCATTATTCGATCTCCGATATCCTCAGTACAAGCGTACCGCGGGAAAAAATTGAAGGAAAAATCATCCTTGTCGGCGCGACGGCAACAGGAATCTATGACCTGAGAAATACGCCTTTCAGCGCTGTTTACCCTGGAGTCGAAATTCACGCAACCGTTATAGACAACATCCTGCGCCAAAACTTTCTGATCCATTCGGGATGGACAACATTTCTCGATATTCTGATCCTTGTTTTCTCCGGCCTGCTGGTTGGATTTCTTTTGCCCAGATTCAGGGCGATTGCGGGGATTGCGCTGATCATTATTTTGCTCGCCTCATTCGTTTTTTTCAACATGGTCATGTTCACACAATACAATGTATGGCTGAACATGGTTTACACGTTTTTGACCATCATTGTGATCTATCTGGGCATCACAATTTACCGCTATGTTACCGAAGAAAGGGAGAAGAAAAAGATCAGGGGGGCTTTCCAGTATTATCTTACGCCTTCGGTTGTGAACGAGATACTCAAAGACCCGTCCAAGCTGAAATTAGGCGGAGATAAAAAGCATCTCTCCGTTATGTTTTCCGACATAAGGGGTTTCACGACCATTTCGGAAAAACTTTCGCCGGAAAATCTTGTGCACCTCTTAAACGAGTATCTCACCGCGATGACCAATATCGTCTTTAAGTACGACGGCCTCCTGGACAAGTACATCGGCGATGCGATTATGGCTGTTTTCGGCGCCCCGCTGGAACAGAAGGATCATGCGCAAAGGGCGTGCCGTACCGCCATCGAAATGATAGCGAAACTGAAAGAATTGCAGAAAAAATGGGCCGCCGAGGGATGGCCGGAAATAAATATCGGCATAGGTGTCAACACCGGCGACATGGTTGTCGGCAACATGGGTTCCGAAATGCGTTTCGATTACACGGTTATGGGAGACAATGTGAATCTGGCGTCGCGGCTCGAGGGAACGAACAAGGAATACGGCACGCAGATCATTATCAGCGAGTTTACATATGAGATCGTCAAGGACGAGTTTGTCTGCCGTGAACTCGACGCCGTGCGGGTAAAGGGAAAGAAGCTGCCGGTAAGGATATTTGAACTCCTTGGAGAAAAAAAGGACGAAGCGAAATGGGTCGAGTTCATCAGGATATTCGAGCGCGGGCTCGCCTTTTACCGCGCGGCGAAATGGGATGAGGCGATTCATCAATTCGGCAGGATTCTTGAATTCCAAACAAACGACTACCCGGCAAGGCTTTACATCGAACGCTGCAACGAATTGAAAAAAAGCCCGCCCGAAGGCGAATGGGACGGGATTTTCACGCTGACAAAAAAATGATCCGAATTGCACTACGATGACTTCGAGAAAAAACACTCAATACCGAAGCTGGGTTGAAGTCGATCTCGGTCGCTTCGCTGCGAACTGGCGGGAGTTAAAAAAACTTGTCGGCAAAAACGTTAAAATCATGCAGGTCGTCAAGGCTGATGCGTACGGCCATGGCGCCATCGAAATTTCCAACGCTGCCATCAGAAACGGTGCGTCGTTTCTGGGGGTTGCGAATGCGGATGAAGGAATTCAACTCCGCGTCAGCCAAATAGCCGTACCTATTGTTATTCTATCCCCCGCCACGGGTTCTGAAATAGATGAAATCCTCAAGTACAAATTGACGCCCTCCGTGTCCGATCTGGATTTTGCCTCGGAGTTGCAGCGCAAAAGCCGAAGCATGGGGATTATCACGCCTGTTCATATCGAGATAGATACGGGCATGGGCCGCGGAGGAATTCTGCAAGGTGAGGCCCTGGAGGCTATTGACCGGATATTAGCTTTGCCCAATCTCAAACTGGAGGGGATCTTCACACACTTGGCGGAAAGCGAGATCGTCTCTTACTACAACACGCAGCAATGGCGGGAATTCCAGAATATTTTAAAACAGATAGAGCTTAGGGGATTGAAAATACCCTACCGTCATATCTCCAACAGCGGTGCTATCATCAACTATCCCGAATACCACCTGGATATGGTAAGGCCGGGACTTATGACCTACGGGATACACCCATCAGCCGAAACAAGACAAAAGGTCTCGTTGAAACCGGTCATGAATTTCAAGACGCGTATAGCGCTTGTCAAGGAATTTCCTGAGGGATCATCGATAGGATACGGCAGGACTTTCATCACGAGAAGACCGACCCGAATTGCAACGATCCCGGTCGGATACGGAGACGGCCTCGGATGGATTCTTTCCAACCAGGGCGAGGCGCTTGTCCGCGGTAAACGGGTCCCGATTGTCGGAAGGATCTCGATGGACATGTGCACGCTTGATGTAAGCTCTCTAAACGATTGCCGAATCGGCGATGAGGTAGTCCTCATCGGCACACAACAGGGGCAAACGATCTCCGCGGAGGAAATCGCCGCAAAGTGCCACACGATAAGCTATGAAATCCTCTGCGCGGTCGGCAAAAGGGCGCCCCGTATCTTCATCAAAAAAGGCAAAACCGACCGGATCGAACCACGTCTACGGAGGATTTTCATCCCCGGAGAAGAAAAATCGATCGCCAGACTAGACGGCATGATCCGCAGTTGCCTGCAGGCACGGGCCCAGAACGAGGATTTGGGGAATGTTATTTATTCGGAAATGTTTGAAATACTCTTCGGGAAAAATGACAGACCCCTCGATCTGAGAAATGATTTTTGCTACGATATTCGGTTCAGGGAATTTTCTAGCAAAGAAATTGCCGATTCGCCTGACCGTCAGAACTTTTTCAAGGTTTCGACGCGCGTGGAATATACAAAAGAGATACGCAACACGGTTTTCATGATCGGATGCGCACTTAACAGGGAGCAGCTTTCAGCCCTTTTTGAAAATGAGCAATGCGAATACCGCTGGCTTTTGAACAGGGATAACTCCCCTCCAGAGGAAATGGCCTATGTTATAAAAAAGGTCACGGTGGACGGTGAAAAAATGCCCCTCATTAAAACCAGCAACTCAAAAAACTCGTTAGAAGCCTGGTTCGGTTCGGAGAAGCTTAAAAAGAAAATGAATCTTCCGGCCCGTTTTGAAATAGAGATAGAAACGAGACACAACAAAGAAAACCGTTTTTTCTCCGCCTATCTGGTTTATCCGACAAGAGGGATGAAAATTGCGTTTCGTTACGCCGGGACGGGGATGAAAAATGTCAGGGA
>DYLD01000112.1:0-2317 GCA_020722315.1 Syntrophus aciditrophicus | reverse complement strand
CAAATTGCGTGTGGGCGTGATTTTCGGAGGCATCTCCTCCGAACGTGAAGTGTCGCTGAACAGCGGCCGAAACGTCTATGACAACCTCGATCGGGAAAGATACGAGCCTGTCCCGATCTTTATGGATCGCGAAGGACGCCTGTGGCTCATACCCTGGCAGCTCATATCCCAGAACACAACAACCGACATAACCGAACGTCTGGACAAAGAGGCGAGAAGAATTGCATATGAACAACTAAGAGATCTTGTCGATTTCGTCTTTCTTTCGCTGCATGGAAAATTCGGAGAAGACGGCTGCGTCCAGGGGATGCTGGAGCTGCTCGGCATTCCGTACACCGGCGCGGGCGTTCTCGGCTCAGCACTCGGAATGGATAAATACGTGCAACAGAAACTCCTCGAGTCCGAAGGGATTGGCGTCCCTCGCAGCATGGTTGTCCTCGAGACAAAATGGCTAAAAAACCGCGACGGGGTCATACAGGAGGTGATCGATCAAATTGGACTCCCGTGTTTCACGAAACCTTCCCGGGAGGGATCGAGCATCGGCGTAACCTTTGTTCGTTCCAGACAAGACGTTGCCGCCGGCATAGAAAAGGCGCTCGAATGGGACAAAACAGTGCTTGTAGAAGAGTGGCTCGATGGAACGGAATTTTCCACGATAATACTGGAAGAGAACGGGACATTCCGTGCGCTGGAAGTAACCGAAATATATCCGCAAAGCGATTACTTCACCTACGACGACAAGTACATGCCGGGAAGATGCAGAAAATTCACACCCCCAAAGAATATACCCGCCGGCGAGGTCGAGAAAATAAAGCATGAGGCGCTTCGCGCCTTTTCTTCTCTGGGGTTTCGTTCGTACGGTCGGATTGACGGATTCTACCTGAAAAACGGACGGATTCTGATCACAGACCCCAATTCCTCTTCGGGCATGGCACCATCATCGTTCTTTTTTGAACAGGCCGCAAGCGCGGGAATGCTTCCTTCGATGATCATCAGCCGTCTAATCGAAAATGCGCTGGTCATCCACAAAGAAAAAAAAGGGCCGCTGTAACCGTTGCCGTTCTAATACATCCCCCCGTTGACGGAAATGACCTGACCGGTGATATAGGACGCCTCCTCGGAGCAGAGAAAGCGGATGACTCTGGCCACCTCATCGGGACGGCCGAGACGTCCGATCGGAATCAGATTAACTATCCTGTCCGGAGACATGTCTTTCGTCATTTCCGTCTCAATCGCGCCTGGAGCGACGACATTCACCCTGACGCCGAACCGCGCTGCCTCGGAGGCGATAGCCCGGCTGGCCGCTATAATACCGGCCTTTGCCGCCGCGTAATTCGCCTGCCCGCGGTTTCCGACCAACGCAGAAACAGAAGAAACAGAGACGATCGCGCCCTTTCTGCGGTGGATCATCTGGCGTAAAACCGGTTTCGTCACGTTATAGAAGCCGTTCAGGTTTGTTTCTATGACCCGGTCCCAATTATGTTTTGGCATTGTCACAAAAAGGCCGTCGGCCGCTATCCCGGCGTTGTTTATTAGTGCATCAACCTGCGTGATATCCGCCAGAAGATCATCCATAGCTCGTTTTGTTTCTTCGGCATCGGCTATATCAAACCTTCTCGCCTCTGCAATGCCTCCGCCCTTTCTGATGATCTCCAGTGTTTCGTTCGCGGCCTCATCATTGCTTTTGTACGTTATGACGACTCTGTAGCCGTGGCTTGCCATATCCACCGCAACGGCCCGGCCTATCCCCCGGCTTCCTCCCGTAACAATAACGGTAAGCATTTTTCCCTCGGCCCCTTGTTCATCTTAGTCTGATTAAACGACCTTTGACCCGAATAGTATGACACCTTTACAATTTTCGTTATCATTATACGTTCCTCGAAACAGAGTCAAGAAATCATCCCCCTTGATTGTTAACGCGTCCAGAGAACTTTAAAAAATGGTGCCTGAAGCATGAATTTATTGATTTTTGTTCTGTACACCGCTAAAAATCCTTCCGTTACCCCCATCCATGATGATATTTGCTTGACATGCAGACACGTTTGCCTTACGGATGGATCTGACAGGCGCCTTTGAAAATGGCCGGTAGATTGCCCATGCCGCTACAAGGCGCTTAAAAATACATGTTTGGAAACCTTTGAAAAATGGTGCCTGAAGCGCGAATTTATTGATTTTTCGGGCTACCCCGCCGTCGCAGCAAGGCTTTTTTAAAGGCGTCAGGAACGCGAACTATCCCAGAGCGTTTAGCCTTTAGGGTCTTTTGCGAGACGTTGCGGGGTCGAAAAAGATCCGATCAGCGCGAAAGGCGGCGTTTTGC
>DYLD01000376.1 GCA_020722315.1 Syntrophus aciditrophicus | reverse complement strand
TCTAAACAGATTTGCTTTTTCGTTGACCAGGAAGAATACGACAACATCTTGTTTGAACCTGAAGCATTCCGTCGGTATCTGGACCGTGAGATCGCGTTGCATCCCGAATTATTTCCGGCTGCGATTCAGCAAGGATACACGATGTACGATATTCTTCCCGAATCGAAGAAGATGTCCGGGATTCGTCTGCGGCGCATTGAACTGTACACAGGGGACGTTTTTACGATTCGACCATCCTTCGTGATGCCATATATGACAGGCTACACCGACGATGTGGAAAAGTCCCTGTTTTTGCGCCGCTGGGGCGTGCCGCATTGGGCCCTAGCCTACGTCTTTGGGCACGATGAACAGTACTGGTATCGCCTCGAAAATCGTCTCGGACGTAACAGCGTGGTCGGCACGACTGTCAAAGACTCCGACAAGTTGCCCAAAGATCTGTTGGCCGATGAGAAACATACCTGCTTCAATGGTGAAAAGGCCTACATTGCCACCACAGTGGGCAACGATTGTGTTCTCGGGGCTTCCCTGACTCTGGGGGCCGATGAGAAAAGCCTGACACAGGCCTACGGCCACTTCAAGACCGAAGCCCAGAATGTGACCCCTGACTATGAACCTGAAACAGTCAATACGGATGGGTGGGATGCGACACAATCAGCCTGGCGTACCTTGTTCACCCAGATCACTGTCATCCTGTGCTTTCTACACTCCTTCATCAAGATTCGTGACCGCTGCAAGCGGATGAAAGACCTTTATGGAGAAATCAAGACCCGCGTCTGGGAAGTGTATCGCGCCCTTGACGCCGATGCTTTTACACAGAAAATGGCTGAACTCAAGGCATGGGCGGCAGACAAGATGCCCGCTGGAAGTGGCTTGGAGGCCGTCCTGAAACTGTGTTACAGAGCCCCTGAGTTCGTGAAAGCGTATGACCATCCCTCCGCCTATCGCACCAGCAATATGTTAGACCGGCACATGGAACCCATGGACCACTACCTCGATAGCTGCAAGTACTTTCACGGACACCTGATGTCGGGGGAATACAGGTGTCGTTCTTGGGCGCTACTGCACAACTTCCAGCCTTACTGCCCTCGTGCCAAAATTGCCCAGACGTACAAATCGCCGGCCCACAGGCTCAATGGCTTCGTCTATCACGACAACTGGCTGCATAATTTCCTGATCTCTGCTTCAATGGGAGGCTATCGCCAGTGACCCCAGAATCCGTCAGAACCAGGAA
>DYLD01000375.1 GCA_020722315.1 Syntrophus aciditrophicus | reverse complement strand
TTTTTGCCACCAGGTCGATGATGAGTTCATGCTCGATATTATCAAAGAAACCTTTGATGTCGGCGTCCAGGACAATATGGTAGCCCTGTTTTCGGAGCTTCAGCAGTTCTTTGATAGCCTGATGACAATTTCGTTGCGGTCGAAACCCAAACGAGAAATTCGAAAAGCGCGGTTCAAAAGAGGGCTCAAGCAGTGCCCGAATCACGGCCTGAGCGACTCTATCCCGAACCGCAGGGATACCCAACGGTCGGAATTTGCCCGGCGCTTTGGAAATGAACTTGCGTCTTAACGGACGCGATTCATAAGCACCTGTTTTCAGGTCTTTCATAAGTTTGGTCAAATTTTCGTCAAGGTTTTGGGCGAACATCGTAATCGATACTTGATCGATGCCCGCCGCCCCCCGATTCTTTTTGACCGTTTTGAAAGCTGCCAACATCCGAGCGGCGGTAATTCTACCTGTCAGTGAATGGACTTTGCGGACTTTCATCAACGAATTTCTCCTGTAATATCTGGGTGTTCGTTAGCTGCCGTCCCATTGGGTGACTGATTCTGACGACCGAAAGCACCGTCTTTAGCGGTTCCAACTGTTCCCCTGAAAAGGAGGGTTTCTCGCTTGACGTGAGACCAGTCGGAGACTAACGTATCAACTTGCGGTCGTTATGACCCTCAGTTCCCGTGGGGACTGACACCGATGCTGTTATTGGTGAGCCCTTTGGTCCGTCCGTTGACGGATTACTTTAGGCTCGCTGACTTCCCTAACGACCGAATCGTGCAGGAGCTGGATTCGACACTGTTGCTTCGGGGTGACTTTCGTTGCCTTATATCACGACCCTACCGCCAGGGGTTGGTTAACTCCAGGCCCCTGACGGACAACGTGGGAGAGCAACCGATCATGATATTCAGCCATTTTCCACAGGCGAAACCCGCAACCACCGCCTTTAACCCGCCAGTAACCGTAACGTCGGACGTGGTGAGAAACTACCGCCGTTTCCCGACGCTTCACCCCAACGAGGAAGTTGGCGCTGATCCAGTCGGCCGAAACCTGATTCCTCCCGTAGTATCGTATCCTGGCCACTTCAACGCTATCCTTTGCAGGATAACCCTGGCTGCGTACCCCATCAACTGACGGGTTCGAGATCCGATTTCTGTACGTTTACGGCAACGCACAGGTAGGTTTTCCACCGTTTACGACTGAGCTCATATCCCTTCGGCTTATGCGCGTTGCGCGGCGTTTTTGGT
>DYLD01000374.1 GCA_020722315.1 Syntrophus aciditrophicus | reverse complement strand
GTGGCGGACAGTGATTATGTCAAAGCCGAAGGTTGCGCGAAGCGCATGGGGCAGCAGATGATGGCGATCGTCTGCACCCGGCAAGGTACGCAGGGGAAGATCTATCTTTCGGCGGAAGATTATTCCGATTATGCTCCAGACGAAGAAGCGATTCGCCAACGCATCAAGGCGCTCTGCAAGCGCACGGGATTGACGGTTCCCAGAGAATCAGTCCCAATGTTGGACTCGTTCACATGCAAAACGCACCTTTATGGTCTGAATACCTGGGGAGACCTTTTCTCCCCTCGTCAGATGTTCAGTCTACTCACATTCCTTGCCGCAGTACGCGGAACTGAGGGTGAGATGCAGATGCGCAATTACAATCATGACCGGATGAAGGCAGTAATTACACTGCTGGGTGCCATAGTCGATCGTCTTGCGGATTTTGGCTCTGCTCTTTGTGTCTTTAATTACACTGGTGGGCGTGGAGTAGTTCATACATTTGGTCGTCAAGTGCTTCCAATGGTATGGGATTTTGCCGAAACAAATCCGTTCAATCCTGACGGTGCTAGTTGGATTTCCGGCATTGAGGATTTGCCAGCAGGTCTACGTGATGCGGACATGCCAAATGAAGCAGTTGTTCAGCGCGGCTCTGCTATTGAGTTATCTTATCCTGAGATCTTTTTCGATGCGGTAATCACTGATCCACCATACTATGATAATGTTTCCTATTCCAACCTTTCCGATTTTTTCTATGTATGGCTCAGGCGCACCATCGGACAACTCTACCCTGAGCACTTCGCCACGGAATTGACGCCTAAGAAGAGTGAAGCAATAGCTGAGGCATCTAGGCACGACGGTAGAAAAGACACGGCACGACACGTATATGAGTCAATGATGGCACAATCGTTCGCTGAGGCAAACCGAGTCCTTAAACCAGTGGGACAGATGGTGGTAGTCTACGCGCACAAGACGACCCTCGGTTGGGCCACTCTAGTGGATGCGATGCGGCGGGCTGGCTTCACCGTCATGGAAGCTTGGCCCCTCGACACCGAGAAGACTGGCCGCCTGCTAGCTCAAGGTGTATCTGCCCTCGCCTCAAGCATCTTCCTGGTCGCTCGAAAAAGGGAAGGTACGTTGACCGGCTCTTATGAGGACGAGATTCGTTCCGACCTCGAAAGAATCGTCCGAGAGCGCGTGGATTCACTCTGGAAGATGGGCATCACCGGCGCGGACCTGGTCATTGCCGCGGTAGGTGCAG
>DYLD01000373.1 GCA_020722315.1 Syntrophus aciditrophicus | reverse complement strand
CGGACCAGATTTCCAGCACTTCGCCGACTTTGACCGCGCCGATGGCTTTCTTGGCTTCCAGAAGCGGTCCGGGACAAGACATGGCGCGCGCATCCACGACTTTCGCGGCCTTGATACTAGCAAGTTCGGGGGTTGTCATAAGATTCTCCTTTTGTGAATCACTTCTTGTCAGACTTGTTGGATTTTGATCAGTTCGACTTTTGGACTATTCGTGAAGACCTGGCATTTCTTCAATAACTCATTATCAGCAATGTTATAGAAAATATTGTGATGCTCACGGTGACTTTTTACCATGCCGCTGAATTCCAGGATGCGGAGATGATGGGAGGCGCTCTGTAGGGAGACGCCGATGGCCTCTGCGATTTCGGTGACGGTCCGCTTCCGTTCCACCAGGAGCCACAGGATCATAATTCGCTGCGGGTTGCCCATCACGCGGCAATGCGACGCCTGATGTTCGGCTTGTTGCAGGATTTCAGAAGGGAGGCTTGGCTGCATGATGAACTTCACGGGTTGTTGAATTCATATATAGATTAACTCTCCACTTCACCGATAGCAAGTGACAAAAATCACAAACAACGAGCATCTTTTCTATAGCCGGCTATAAAAAACTTTGATATCCCCGGATTCAAGTGAACAGGGTGGCTCGAAGACCCTCTGAAAGTTTTATCAGCACGGCAAAGCGCTGGGATTGTAACTTTTTTCACCTTAAACTCGTGACTTTTGTCAATGACAAATACAGGGGGAAGCATAGATAATAAGGTCAACCATAAAATTATTCGCAGGATAGCCTTACTATGACATCTACACATTTGAGCGAAAGTATCGAAATGTACCTGAAATCGCTGGTCGAATTGAGCAACAATGAGCCGGTAGCCATCTCGCGTTTAGCCGAGCGCCTGGGGGTGACAACCGTTTCCAGCAACGAAATGATCCATAAGCTGAGCGAGCAAGGGTTAGCCAGGCATCTGCCCTATAAAGGCGCAATGCTGACCAAAGAAGGACGCCAGGTCGCTGTGAATGTCTTGCGCCGCCAACGGCTGTGGGAAGTCTTTTTGTACGACCACCTGAAAATCGAGTGGGCCAAGATTTACGAACTGGCCTGCTCGCTGGAACATGCCACCGCCCCTGAGGTGACCGAGGCGCTGGCGGCTTTTCTGGGCGACCCGAAGACCTGCCCGCGCGGCAACCCCATCCCCGCCGCGGACGGTTCGTTCTCGCCCCTCGACGGGATTCTGCTGAACGAGGCCGCGGTAG
>DYLD01000372.1 GCA_020722315.1 Syntrophus aciditrophicus | reverse complement strand
GATTACACATTCTTTCGTTTTTGACCAGCCTGACATTTTTCCAGAGTTTTCAGAAATTACCATCCTCGGTTTTCGTTTCAAATTCATCCAATGGGCGCGGCGGGGGACCGCTGACTACCAATCCGTGTTTGTCGAAGACCCCGTTATGGCAGGGACTGAGGAACTGCTCGCGTTCGGAAATCCAACGGACGCGGCAGCCCAAATGCGTGCATATATTCGACAGCGCGTGATAATTGCGACCGTCCTCTGTTAGCACGTAGACACCTACATCTACTTTCTCTACCGTCCAGCCGATCTGGCGTGACACCTTGGATTTGAAGAGCGTGGGTGTTCCTAATTCAATGGTTGATAGGGAACCGAGCCGTATCCAATCAGCCTGCTCTGAGTTTAAGGCGGGGCCGACGATGTAGGCTATGGCGGGAAGACCGAATGCGGCGCCGATCAGGCCGCCGATCGCCGAAATCGCCATCTTCATGAAGTTGCGCCGCGAGACATTTTCCTGTTCTTCCATTTCGTCCTCCACAAATCTATTTGCTATGCAGAACGCTTGAATGGCGGCAGCAGGACAAACAAGCTGCCGTTCTCGATTTTTGTGACGAATTCATCCAGCGGGCGCGGCGGGCCGCTGATGTTGTTGCCCACGATATCGAAATGACCATTGTGACAAGGGCTGATGTAATGCTGAACATCTGGATGCCAATTCACGTGGTGGCCCAGATGCGTGCAGATGTTCGAGAACACGCGAACATTTTTCTCGTCCTGGCGTACAATAAACACGCCGTAACTTACGCCAGTTCTTTCCCAGCCATTCACTTTGGTGCGAGTGAATTGAAATAACCGGGGAATCCCAAATGGATACTCATCCAGCGCGCCGAGATTGATCCAGGCATCTTCTTCGTTCTGTCGGAGCGAAGGCGAGAGCAAATAGACCAGGGTGGGAATCCCAACTGTTAAACCAATCACCCCACCGATAAAAGCGAGTGACGTCTTGATGAAATCACGGCGGGTGAGTTGATCTTTGTTTGAAGGAGACATAGCGCGGCTTCCAGCCGCAACCAAAAAGGAAGGTGGCCTGTCATCGTGGCATAATTCAGGATTGAAAAGCGGGAACGAAGCCCGCGACCACCTCTCATTATGACACGGACAGGCCATGGATACATTTCTGAGTATTTTGACAATGTCACATTAAACATTTGTTCTATGCTGAAAACTCTGGAAAAGTGGTTTCATAAAGCAAGCTCCAGCCCATCGGACCA
>DYLD01000371.1 GCA_020722315.1 Syntrophus aciditrophicus | reverse complement strand
CACCCCCCGCGTCCTTCAACAACTCAGGCATAGCCGTTGGGATTGGTTGACTGCCAGCGCCAGGCATCCTCACACATCTCCTCGATGCCCTTTTCGGCCTGCCAGCCAAGCTCTTTCCATGCCTTGCTGGGGTCGGCATAACAGACGGCAATGTCACCGGGGCGGCGGGCGGTAATCCGATAAGGCACCTTCCGTCCGGAGGCCTTTTCAAATGCCCTGACCATATCAAGGACGCTGTATCCCTTCCCAGTGCCCAGATTGTAAATGACCACGCCGGGATTCGTTTTCAGCTTTTCAATGGCCTTGATATGCCCTTTGGCCAGATCCACCACATGGATATAATCACGCACCCCGGTGCCGTCGGGCGTGGGATAATCATTCCCGAAGACACTGAGTTCCGGCAGGCGGCCAACCGCCACCTGCGCCACATAGGGCATCAGGTTGTTGGGGATATCGTTGGGGTCTTCGCCGATGCGGCCGCTGACATGGGCGCCCACCGGATTGAAATAGCGCAGCAGCCCAACATTCCACGACGAATCCGCGGTGTGCAGATCCTGGAGAATCTGCTCAATAAAGAGCTTGGAGTTGCCATAGGGATTGGTGGCGGACAGGGGAAAATCCTCGGTAATCGGCACCGTGGCCGGATCGCCATACACCGTGGCCGAAGAGCTGAAAACGATATTTTTGACGCCAAATTCCTCCATCACCTGGCACAACCCCAGGGTGGCGGCGATATTGTTGCTGTAATAGTGCAGCGGCATCCGCACCGACTCACCCACGGCCTTCAGCCCGGCGAAATGAATCACCGACTCAATGGCATGCTCCAAAAAGATCTCATGCAGCCCATCGGTGTCGCGCAGATCCATCTCGTAAAACGTCACCTGTTTGCCGGTTATCTCTTCGACACGGCGCAGCCCCTCTTTGCGGGAATTACAGAGGTTGTCAACCACCACCACGTCATACCCGGAGGCCAGCAGCTCCAGGCAGGTATGGCTGCCGATATAGCCGGCCCCGCCGGTCACCAGTATTGTCATGTCCCGCTCCCTTTGATGTTTGAAAACCTATCATTCCCGCCCCTTGCCCCTCCAGCAAACGATAACCGGAATAAAAGAACGGAAACAAGGTAACATGGAAAAAATACTATTCTTTTTTTAGCCACTTGACAGTCAAAAAATCTACGTATTACGTACCGTGAAACTTAGGTAAATAGGGGTCAGGTCTTGCATTCCAACATTTCTTTTTTCCGGCAGTTTACTG
>DYLD01000370.1 GCA_020722315.1 Syntrophus aciditrophicus | reverse complement strand
ACCTCCTCTTTTTTGCCACAGTATACCTTACCCACTCAGTTTGAGAAAGAGCCATCATTTTATTTGGCCGCTGGCCCATCAATTATCGAGTCCACTCTCACTGAACAAGGGAAAGATCACGAAGGAGATGATAGCCATGCTCTCAACATGGCAGCACTTAAGGGTTCAATGTCTTCTGCGGCAACCGCATCTCGCCCGACGATGATACGGCCATGGAAAACCTGGCACGCTACATCATCCGGGCGTCCTTTTCCCAGGAAAGAATGCAGTATCTGGATGAAGAGGGGGAGGTCGTTTATAAATCCAAGGATGGCAAGGATGCAAAGGTTTCCCCCGCTTTAGAATGGCTGGCGGCGATGTGTTCGCACATCCCGAACCGGGGCGAGCAAATGGTGAAGTATTACGGCTATTACAGCAACGTCTCGCGGGGCAAACGCCATAAGAAAGGTCTGGATGACGCCATCCCCTGCATCATGGAAACTTGAGGGAAACAAAAAGGCTTTCCGGAAAAACTGGGCCAGACTGATTATGAACATGAAGCTTCGCTTTCAAAAGATATACGAGGTAGATCCCCTTGTCTGCCCGAAATGTCAGGGGACGATGCGGATCATCAGCTTTATCGAAGACCCCTCGGTGATCCGGGATATCCTCAATCATCTGGGACTTTGGCTGGTAAAAGCAAGACCGCCGCCAAAGGCCCACGCCCTGCCAGGAAAACATGACACCCTGTACGCCGATGACGATCAGCTACAAGCAAACGCTGATACCATCTACGGTGATCCTGAATACACATGGGATGAATACATCCAGTCATAACGCATTTTGGAAAAACGGCGTACCGGAGAGGTATGTCTGCATTGTGCTGATAAAAGCCCGCTTGCCGGGTGACTCGACCAGAAAGTGAGCAGATTTATGAAGATTAAGCTTCGCTTTCTCAAAAGAGCGGCCACCGATCCACCCTCCTTACCCAACGGTATCGCCAGCCCCTGCTTTTCGGTGTAAAACAGCCGCAAAATATTTCTTGACAAGCAAAAACAACCCCCCTATAACTCCACCCGCCGAAAAGCAATGTCTTATCAATCACCGTCGCATTTTTTCTTCAGGGCCAGTTTCGCCCCGTCGTCGGCCATCTCCAGAGGCGGCTCGGGAACCGCCTTATCGTAAAGTTCATAAGCGATTCCCGCGTTTTTCAGCAGGGCATCGACCTTCCCGCCAAATCCGATGGCGGCAAGGCTGCCGTCAAGGACAACAAGCGGCCGGGTAC
>DYLD01000369.1 GCA_020722315.1 Syntrophus aciditrophicus | reverse complement strand
CTCCAACCCCGAAAACAATGTAGGGCGATTTGCCAAATCGCCTTAGAGAGTGTTTCTTAACTGTACGCAGTTCTTTTCCCTCATCCCCGACCCTTCCCCCGCAGGGGGAAGGGAGTCCCCTCTCCCTTCGGGAGAGGGTTAGGGTGAGGGTGCGTAAAGTTTTTTCTCCGTGATCTCTTACAAATCGCCTTACAAAATCACACACAGAAAGGAAGAAAATAATGGAATCCCGAAAGACACTCCTCAATCTCGATCAAATGCAAGTCGAAGTCCACCAATCGGCGAGCGGGAAATACAACATCGAGATTCCGCTTCGTTATTACGACTGGGGCGGATTCATGGCCACCTACCCGGCGCGCGCCGACCGTGTGCAAAAACTGCTCCCTTCCCCAAAAATGAAACCGGTGCTTCTCAAACCGGGAACCGCCCTGGTTGCCCTGACATTCTTCGAGTACAGGGATGTAGCGGGCGGGATGGAACCGTACAAGGAGTTTTCGGTCTCCATCCCAATCTTGCACAATCCGCGCGTCAACATCCCATTCCTGCCGCTCCTGTTTCCGAACCTGTTTCCAACATACGGACCCTACGTCCATTCGATCCCGGTCACAACCCAACAGACGCTCGAACTGGGCGTGGAAGTCTGGGGCTGGCCCGAGTTTATGTGCGAGGTGACATTCGAGGACAAGGGAGATTCGCTTGCAGGGCGCGTAGAAGCCGACGGAAAACACATCGCCTCCCTGGAAGTGAAGAAACTCCCGACCCGGGTCAAAGCCTTGGGCTACCGCGCCTACGCCGCCGCGGACGGCAAACTGAACGTCATGAACTTTCAAACTATGGGACAGTATGGCTTTTCCAGGTTCAAGAAGGGTGTCGCTTCATATACATTGGGAGACCACCCCCTGGCGCAGGATTTACGTTCCCTCGAAATGGGTGAGACGCCCGTGGAAGTAGTCTACGCCCCGCACCTGGAAAGCACCCTGGGAGCAGTGGCGCAACGCCTGGATTTGTAACTCACCTTACGCAGAACGTCCCGACACTTGCGCCGCGCGCCAGTGCGGTGAGGTTCTCGTGATTCAAGCCTGTTTTCTACCCCAACCTTCGGGACGGTGCATAAGACGTTCTCCTTTGCAATCCGAGACCTTGTTCCGCCGCAGTTGAACTGCAAGCGGACAGGTCTCGGATTTGCTTTTACCTTCCTGCCTCCCCAACACCCTCGCCCGCTGGTGCATCTTGACCGACGGCCACAGGAACAGCACGCCGCTCAACGCC
>DYLD01000368.1 GCA_020722315.1 Syntrophus aciditrophicus | reverse complement strand
TGGTAGAGCCACCGGCTCATAACCGGTCGGTCCCTGGTTCGAATCCAGGTGGGCCCATCATGGTGACCAGGTTGAACCCATTACTGAATAAAATCATTGAGCTGCAAAAGATTGATTTAGAGGTTGAACGGCTCCTTGCCGAGAAGAAAAAGCTTCCGCTTCGCTTGCAGGAACTTGAAATTGAGTTTCAGTCTATATCCGATGCCGCCTCGCGGAGGATGAAGGAGTTTGAAGAGAAACAGAAGGAGAAAAGAGAAAAGGATCGTCAGTTGCAGACCGGGCTGGAAATGCTTAAACGCGCCCGGGAGAGACTCTTTGATGTCAAGACGAACAAGGAGTACCAGTCGCTCCTTAAAGAAATAGAAACCTCTGAAGCCAAAAACAGCTCACTGGAGGATGAAATTATCAACCTTCTTGATTCCCTGGATGGTTTGGAGAAAGAAACCAAAGTGAAAGAGCAGGAATTTGCGACACTTCGCGATGACTATGAACAAGAGAAACGAAGTGTCACTGAGGCGATTGAATCCCTGGATCGGAAACTCGACGCTTCCGTCCGTAAAGCTGAAGAACTCAAGCGGGGAATACCCCCCGATCTCATCAAAAAATATGAGAAGATCAAGGTCTTAGGACATGGTATCGCGGTTGTCCCTGTCTGGAAAGAGGTGTGTTACGGTTGCCATATGGCGATTCCTCCCCAGTTATACAACGAAGTGCAGACAAGCGATGAAATTATGACCTGTCCCAACTGCAACAGGATCATTTACTGGGAAGACCGGACCGCTTGATTTAAACCCCGCTATTTGCTATCTTTAAAACAGGACGTCGAAGCAGAACAGGTGATCGCCTTTCGTGAAAGACACGAGGGGAGGAAAGTCCGAACTCCGCAGGGCAGGATGGTCGCTAACGGCGACTGGGGGCGACCCTAAGGAAAGTGCCACAGAAAATATACCGCCTGTTGAGGGTAAGGGTGAAAAGGCGAGGTAAGAGCTCACCGGTTTCCCGGGTGACCGGGAAAGCCTGGTAAACCCCATCCGGAGCAAGACCGAATAGGAGAACGGGGCGGCCCGTCCCAATGTTCTCGGGTTGCGTCGCTTGAGGCGGTCGGCAACGGCCGTCGCAGATGAATGATCACCATCGCCGTCCGGGTAACCTGATGGTGAAACAGAATTCGGCTTACGGTCTGCTTTGGCGTCCGGTATTAAAGCTTTGAGACCTAAGGGCAATACTGTTTAGTTAGATTTTTTTGTGCTATACTATTCCCACAACTCAACCTGA
>DYLD01000111.1:4468-8283 GCA_020722315.1 Syntrophus aciditrophicus | reverse complement strand
TCTTTTTTCATGTAAAACACCTGAGTTTCGTTGGAAAAAATAACTCAGGCAGATTCGCAGTCAATGGCAAACGGGTTATAGAAAGGGGGATTTTTTATGGCGGTCAACGAGGTTATTATCACACAGGCGATCATTAACCGATTCGCCGAAAAACTCGGGACCTACACCGAGATGGATGCTGCAATCGTCGGAGCGGGGCCTTCAGGTCTTATCGCCGCGTATTTTCTGGCCAAAGCCGGACTAAAGGTCGCCGTCTTCGAACGGGATTTGAGCATAGGCGGAGGCATGTGGGGGGGCGGTATGATGTTCAACGAAATTGTCGTACAGACAGAAGCCAGACAGCTCCTCGACATGTTCGGAATCGGGACGAGGGAATATCAGCCCGGTTATTATACGGCCGACGCCGTGGAATCCATCACCGCGATCTGTTTCAACGCGATGCAGGCCGGCGCAAAAGTCTTCAACTCAATCAGCGTGGAGGACGTGATTATCCGTGAAGATCGGGTGACAGGCCTTGTATTGAACTGGTCTGCGGTGGAAAGGACCGGAATGCACGTTGATCCCCTGTCCGTTGCGGCAAGATACGTGATCGATGCAACGGGCCACAACACCGAAGTGATCAAGCTGATCGAGGAAAAAGCAGGCATCAAACTCAAAACGAAAACCGGCAAGATCCTCGGGGAGGGTTCGATGTGGGCGGCCAGGGCCGAACAGCTTACGCTTGAAAATACGCGGGAAATCTGCCCCGGTGTGTTTGTGGCCGGCATGGCGGCCAATGCGGCCTTCGGCGGCCCGAGAATGGGCCCGATCTTCGGCGGAATGCTTCTCTCCGGCAAGAAGGTCGCCGGGCTGATCATTCCTGAAGAGCAATCCGGATTCGATACGTCCGCCGACGATTTTGATATCTGGTTCAATAAAAATCAGGTCGTATTCGAATCCGAACTCCTGGCGCAGAAGGTTTTTATCGATGATCCTGAACACACGGTAAGCATCGGGTGCGGAAGCGGTATATTCGATGAACGGCTCGGCATCAAATCGGGCGTCGAACCTGCCGAGGATATGGCAAGGCTCGCCAGAAAACGAGGCATGACGGTCAAAACCGGAACGGCGGAAAACATTCCTTACAAAGACCAAACATTCAACGGGGTTTTGCTCGGAACGATCCTCAGTTACGTCAAGGACCGCAAAAAGGCCGTTCATGAGGCTTACAGAATTCTGAAGCCCGGCGGTCACGTTGTCGTATCGTTTCTTGCCCGGGAAGGATCGTATGCACTGCTGTATGACCTGGCCTCGACGCAGGGAAAATACGATCCCGAAGCCGCTCCCGAAGCCCCCTACCCTTTGAAATTTCTGAAGGAAACCCACTGGTGTTCGGTAACCGAGGTGACGCATTTACTCAAAGAGGCAGGGTTCGTCGATTTGAAATACGTTCAAACGTTAACACGCCATCCGAAATATTCCAACAACCGGATCGAGCAACCGAAAAAAGGGTTTGACAGGGGCGATTACATTGTCGTGCAGGGGAAAAAACCATGAAGGTTTCAGAAAAATTACACAAAGACGCAAAACCTGTATGGGATAAAATATGCGCACACCCATTCGTTGTCGAACTCTTTCAGGGCACCCTCCCGATCGAAAAGTTCAAAACGTACATCCTTCATGATTATTCGTACCTTTTAGGCGCGATCAGGAATTTCAGCATCATTGCCTCACGCGCAGACTCGGCGGACGTTGTGCGCGAGGTCGTTGAAATTGCGCACCTGGAAGCAACCGGAGAATTCCAGGGCTACGAAGAGATGCTTCATACACTGGGCTATACAATGGACGATGCTATGCGCGTCGAGCCTTTTCCGACGAATCTCTCTTACAGGAGTTTTCTGTTGACGACAAGTTCACTGGGAACTTCACAGGAGGCGCTTGCGTCCGTTCTGCCGTGCTTCTGGTCCTACCTCGACATTGCAGTCGATCACCGGGATGCGCTAAGCAAAAATACCAACAAAATCTATGTTGACTGGGCTTCCGTTTACCTGTCCGGAGACTACAGGCAACTGGTGAACAAACTCAGACACCTTGTCGATTCCACATGCGAAGATTTCCCGTACAAAAGGCTGAGGACGCTCTTTCTTACGGCAAGCCGGTATGAATACATGTACTGGGATGCGGCTTACAAACAAGAGTCATGGCCGATCTAAATCTTACGGTCTTCCCTGCCCCACTTTATCCCGTCTGATTTTCCGACAGCAAGAAACCTTTGCAGAACTGTCCACGGAAACCAGAACGATCTGCCCCGTTCTTTTCATTGGCTCACCGATTCAAACTTTAACAGATTCAAGGCTGGTTCGATTTGTTCGGACGGGCAAAACGATGACGAAGTGCGGTTGAAAAACAATGGGGGCAACCGATCCGCCGGTTAACCCCCGCTTGTCCATGGTGCCGAAGGCGGGACTTGAACCCGCACGGAGGTTATCCACTACCCCCTCAAGATAGCGTGTCTACCAGATTCCACCACTTCGGCATGCAATCTCACAACGCACCGCAGGCTCTGGTTATTGCACTGCAGCAGCCTGCGAGATTATCTTCTTTACCATCAGTTTGTCAATATAAAAACAAACGATTTCCCGCAGACGGCTATTTGGATGTCTGCGGAACCCCGGTCTGCTGGCCTGCGGAAGCAGGCGGACTGCCGGGCTTTGGCATCGGAACGGTCTGCTGCGTCTCCTTTTTTGCGGCACCCTCCATCAGAGAAGGACTTTTCTGCGAAACCATATAGGTAAGGCCAAACGAGGTCAGCATAAAGAGAATCGCAACAATCGTCGTCAGACGGCTGAGAAAACCTCCCGGACCGCTGCTGCCGAAGAGGGTCTGGCTTGACCCCCCAAAAACCGCACCCATGCTGGCGCCTTTTCCCGTCTGCAGCAAAACGACGAGAATCAGGACAATACAAATGATGATATGTAAAACGGTTACCAGTGTCTGCACTTTTCAAACCCCTTGCGTGAATTGGTATTCAATTATCCGGACAAATGATTCAACATCCAGACTGGCCCCTCCGATGAGCGCGCCGTTAATATCCGGCTGCGACATTAGCGCGCCGGCATTTTGCGGGGTAACGCTTCCCCCATAGAGGATAACCGTCTGTTGTGAAAGCTCCCCGGAACATCTTTTGGCCAACCAGCCTCTTATAAATCGGTGAACTTCCTGGGCTTGAGACGGCGTTGCGGTTTTCCCGGTTCCGATTGCCCAGACAGGTTCATACGCGACAATGATTTTTTCTATATCATCGTTGCCGAGATTGTTCAACCCTTCGTTGAGTTGCCGCTCGATGACCCTTTCGGTTTGATTTTCTTCACGTTCCTGAAGGGTTTCGCCGATGCACAAGATTGGGTGCAATCCGGCCGCAAGCGCTGCGGAAAGCTTTTTATTGATGCGCTCATCTCTTTCTCCGAAAAGCGTTCTTCTTTCCGAGTGACCGATGATTGCGTAAGTACAACCTGCTTCCCGCGCCATTAAAGCCGAGACCTCTCCGGTGAAAGCCCCATGATCGGCTTCATGAATATTCTGTGCCGCCACCAATACGGCCGATCCGCGCAAAACGACGGAAACGGGGTTCAGGGCGGTGAAGGGCGGAGCCACAATGACTTCCGGAATGCCGGTCTTACCGGCCAGTTTTTCCCGAAGGCGATTCGCAAAATCAACAGCTTCGGCAATTGTTTTGTTCATCTTCCAGTTTCCCGCAATGATCGTTCGCATTATTTTGCCTCCTTGTAACCCAAACAGAGAACCTCTACACAACCATTTTCCAGGGTTCCGACCCC
>DYLD01000111.1:0-4368 GCA_020722315.1 Syntrophus aciditrophicus | reverse complement strand
TATCCGCTTTTTCTCGTTTCCGTCAATGTTTTTATTTCTTTGTTCGAAATTGCAATATTTCTTATCATGCGATAAAGAAACAAATATGAATGCAAACGAACAGACCCGCAATCTAACCGCTCTTCAAATCAATCTCGAAAGAACAAGGGCGGTGGTTGAAATCCCCGAGAAGTATAGCGAATTGCTGCTGGTCGCCAAAAGCCACAGTGCGATAGGGGTTCGCACAGAGGAAATGCTCAAAGAATTTCATCACCCCTATGTGAATTGGAAATATCTCCTTGAGCAGCTCAAAGCCCTTTCTATCGGTGAATTCAACTACTTCAACAACCACAAAAAGGGCTTTTCCGCCCTCGAATCCTTCGCGAACATTTATCTGGATGTTATCTCAACAATAGGCGACGAGGATGCAAGAGACACGGCCGTCCGCCATTGTTTCGACTATCTTGAGGCAATACTCACAAAAAGCGGAAAATTCACGCAGAGAAACCGCGCGCTTCTTTTTCGAATCATTACCTCCCTTTCCGCTCTTTCCCGGACGCAGCAGCATCTTTTTAAGAAAACATCGGCTAGCGCCAAGACGCTGGCCAAATCTGTTCTACAAGACCACCTCGAAATAACCACTGATGTTTTTGACCTCCTCTGCTTTTCTCTAAAGGCAACGTATACATACTGGCTCGAACAGCCCGATCCTGCTCGTTGGATCCCGTTTTACGCACAGACAGATGAATCAACCAATCTGTACCTCAAGCTGATCGCGCCGGTTTCTCATGACACGATCCGCAAACAGTATTCGCTTCTGGAGGATATCGAAACGGGCGGAGTGAAAACGGCGGATCAGATCCTGAAGCTTCTGGATTTTCCTGACCATGCCCAGATTGCAAACGGCTATCTGACGCTGGCTGACATGCTCGAGAAATCAAGCGCGCCTACGGGGCGCCAATACCTGATAAAGCTGGACTTTCTGTTCAAGATGATGGGGGTGGAAAGCCTCTCCGATCGGCGCAATACGATACTTACCGAGATCAATCGCTGTCTGGGCATGGCGCTGAAAGAGGAAAACGACGGTGATGCCTTTGATTTCGTGCATACTGTCTTAGGCCTGCTCAAAAAGATCGCCTCGCACGAGCAGTACAAAAACTCCGTGCTGGATTGCATTTCAACACTCGCTAAAGAAATCTTCGCGTTGAACAGGCATCCCCTCGTCGATTATTTTATTGCGGAACTTGTCGAATTCGGTTTCCAGTATCCTGAAATGCGGGGACCAACAACGGACTGGCAAATAAAGGTCAACCCCGCTCATATCAAAAATATCCGGCTGTGGCTCGAGATTATCTCTCTGAGGCCGAGATGGACGAAAAAGCTCCTTTCCGCGCTGATTATCAATCTCAAACTGGGCGGCATCTTTGTCCGCGATACCGACCTCCTGCAGAAAGATATATCGATGCTCCTCAACAGCGATATCTTGCCGGCTTACAACCAGGTTAAACAGCTTCTGAGATTATTTCCCGTCTATTTTCAGGATATCGGCGCCGAGGGTGATCTCAGGGTGATTTCCACAGAAGTGGACGAACTCTCCGAGAGGAATGACAGACTGGTTTACTTCGTCAGAAAGCAATTGCACGTTGAAAGCAACAGCCTTCTTGTTTCGTTTCTGGAAGATATTTTCCGTTACTGGAGTTCGGGGGAAAAAGAATTTCTGAAGAAACATCTTCCGGATGAAGTCTACAGAGAAATCACACCTGCCGGGGAATATTTCGAAGAGCTGAACACAATTTTCAAAAGATTATTCACCCAAATAAACGGCGAACCGACAGCACTGCTGACATGGGATGCCCAGATGCTGTCAAAGGAGTTGAATTCGTTCGCAGGGCTAAAGGCCAGAGAAAAAAGACGCGCCGAGCTGATGATCAGGCTCTATCAGCTTCTCTACTCGAAATACTTCTATCAGGATAGCGACATCCTTTCTGCACTTGAAAAAAGTCCCTTTTTCAGCCCCAAATACGCAAGCGCGTTGAAAAACTCACGTCGGAGAAACAACTGTTACCGGAGCCTCGGTATTGTTCTCGAGATGCTTTCTCTATTGAAAAAAAGGGTGCTTTCCCCCCAAAAAACTAATTACGTCGAGAGCATCTTTTACAAAAGACACATAGCCGCCGGCATCCCTTCGATGTACGGTACCTACCGCGAAGAAAAATTCGAGGCGATGGGTCTTATTTTCCGCCTCGAATCTTTTGCAACAACCCTTTTTCAGCGATTGGTCGAATCGATCAATCTCCAATTCATAACGAAGAGCACACTGATAAAAATCCACAAGTATCTCTGGCTGTATATCAAGGCGCTCGATCTGGAAGGGATAACCACGGAGGGACTGGTAGGAAAGCTCAGACTGTTCAGCAATGCGCTACAGATCAGAGAATTCACAATCGATCAATACATCGATATATTCCAGTTTATCGAAAAAGGGATCCAGGATACCGTCCGCGACTACTGCGTCGATTTCCATAGCTCGAATATGGAAGTGATCTTCGCACAACTTTCGAAGACCGGCCATCCGGAAGACAAAAATCAGCAAGAGAAACACTATATGGAGACCTTTTATCAGTACTCGGAATCCTTTAACCGTTCTATCATATCCTCCACGTTCGGGCTTCAGGCCTTTGATTGCTTTGTCAATAGGATCATCAAGGCACTCAGCGCCGAGCTCGAAAAACTCAGGGATAATAAAAAGATACTGAATCAGGTCATGGCCTATGTTCCGGAGCTGGCGATATCGTCTCTCTACAAAAAAAACAGAAGAACTGATAACCAGATTATGATCGGCAACAAGGCATATATGCTCAAGGAGCTGATTTCTCTCAATCTTCCAGTTCCTCCAGGTTTCGTCATTACAACGGAGGTTTTCAGAGGGTATGAGGGCATCCAGGGGCATAAAAACATTTACAAGGATTTGAAACTCAGGGTTTACAGAGAAATCAAGGAGCTTGAAAAGACAACCGGCAAAAAATTCGGCGATCCTGAAAACCCCCTTTTACTTTCCGTAAGAAGCGGGGCAACGATGTCCCTTCCCGGCATGATGAGATCCTTTCTGAACGTCGGCATCAATGAGAAGATTGCCGAAGGGCTGGCCCAAAAAAACAGGCATCAATGGGCAGCATGGGATTCCTACAGACGTTTCTTGCAGACATGGGGCATGTTCCGCGGGCTGGAAAGAAATATCTTCGATGAAATCATCAACAATTATAAATCGAGATACATGGTCGCCAAGAAATCGCAGTTCGATCCGGAACAGATGAAAACAATCGCCCTTTCCTACAAAGACGCCCTCACGAAACGGGGAATCAAAATACCCTACAACCCTTACAGACAATTGCAGCATGCGGTCATAGAGGTTTTCGCATCATGGAATTCAGAGCAGGCAACCACCTACCGCCGCCAGGCCCGCCTCTCCGATGAATGGGGCACAGCCGTCATCGTGCAGGCGATGGTATACGGCAACCTCACTGAAAACTCGGGTTCAGGCGTTATCTTCACGCGCGACCCGAAAGGTTCTGCACAGAATGTTTCCATCAACGGGGACTTTATCTTCCGTGTCCAAGGGGACGATATTGTTTCCGGTCTCGTCGAGACATTTCCCGTTTCGGAAAAGCAGAGAATCGCCGAAAAAAGGGAGGTCGCCATTTCCCTGGAAACGCAATTCCCGGAAATATACAAAGAGCTGGTAAGAATCTCAGAGCTTTTGATCTATGACAACGGGTTCAACCATCAGGAGATCGAGTTTACCTTTGAAAATCCCACGAAAGAAGGCCTTTACATTCTCCAGACCAGGGATATGGTGCAAAGGGGGATACAACCCGAAAAAAACTTCAGGAACAGTCCCGCTCTTGAACAGTCTTTTCTTGGAGCCGGCATTGGCGTGAGCGGCGGGGCGTTAACGGGCAGGGCTGTTTATTCGGAAGAGGAAATAGAGTATTTCCGCAATCATGACAGTCAAACGGCGCTGATTCTGATCCGTCCCGATACGGTTCCCGACGATATCGGCATTATCCTGAAGGCAGACGGCATACTTACAGCCCGCGGCGGCAGCACCTCTCATGCGGCCGTAACGATACCGCAACTGAACAAGGTCGGCGTCGTCGGTTTCAGCAAGCTTCGCGTCTACGAGTCCGAACGGTACAGTAAAATAGACAACCAAACGATCCGCGGAGGAGACTTTCTGAGTATAGACGGATGGAGCGGTGCGGTCTATCTGGGAAAACATCCGATAAACCATGGCCGCCTCGGCGCTCCGGGTTAATCGCGACACTTATCGTGACAAATAAAAAACTTGCCGACCAGGCAAAAATGGCACCTGAAGCGCGATTTTAAATA
>DYLD01000110.1:5555-8310 GCA_020722315.1 Syntrophus aciditrophicus | reverse complement strand
TTAGCCCGCACTATACTTCTTCAGCAGGGCGCGAATAGTCCCTGTTGCCTCGTCCCATTGGGGACGGTCTACCGCATTAATCTTCCTTGCTCCCCAAGAAACAAGGGCGTTGAAGCGTTTTAGGTGCGTTTCGGGCGTCGGTTCTCGCAAGGGCATGTCAAACCTTCCAAAAAGCCAAGATACAACCTCGGACATCACGGGATGCGAAATCTCCTCTAGAACCTCTCGGAAAAACTGCGCCACCAGTTCTGGCGGATGTCCAGCCTTCAGCACGCGCCAGGCAGCGGTGAACACGTCCAGCCGGAATTTATCACGTTCATCTTTCGACATATATCGACGCAGTTCCCGCCAAGCCCGCCCGGCATCTGCCAGGTCGTAAATGCGATAAATAGATGTCCCCCTTCTCTCTGCGAGTTGGCGGGCAAAATCCCCATGCTTCCCCACCTTCTCCGCGCAGATTACAGCAGCCACCCATCGGTCACGATCAGACTCTGATAACTTTCGCGCCGCTAGGGAAAGATAATACTCCATTCTAATCATCTTTCTTTAACTTGTTTTTACTTTCTTTCTTATTTTTCCAAGATTCGTCTTGGCGGCAAAGAGTACACAACCCGCCCAGGTTGTGGTGATTACAGATTGGTCTTCCACACCTAGAACAGTACCGCACTCTCCGCCGACTACAGAGATAACATTTTGTTGTCATAGTTACTCCTGTTTTATTTTACATCAATTTTTACCAGATGATGTCACTATTTTTATATGACATGTAAGTTTGCTTCGGGGATTTCCCTGATTTCGTTTCAGGGATTTCCCTGAATTTATTTTGGGGATTTCCCCAAAACCTTTATTACAACCTGCTGAAGTCGATTTCCCTTGTTTGGGCTACCGGGACGAACTTTGTCTGCGAACCGAGAAAAACCATGTCCCATTCCCCTGTTGGGCCATTCCTGTTTTTATCTAGCACCCCGGTTGTGACGTGGTGCTTGTCGTTGTTGTTATTCTTTTCAGGGTCTGACCATAACAATAAAATTAGGTCTGCGTCTTGTTCTTGTGCTCCGCTCTCGCGAAGGTCAGCCTTGCTCGGCCTTTTATCTGCTCGTCCCTCGGATGCCCGGTTCACCTGCGCGGCGGCAATGACAGGAACGTTCAATTCCCGCGCAAGCAGTTTTAGATTGCGAGAAATGTAGGCTATTTCCTGTTCCCGGTTTTGCCCCACCCCGGTCATTAACTGGATATAGTCTATAATAATAAAGTCCAACCCTTCTGTTTCTTTCCAGTCAATACATCTTGCCCGGACAGTAACAGGAGACAGGGGCGCAGTATCATCTAGTCTCAATCCCCACTTTTCCATGTCCGACACGGCGCTCTGTACAAGCCCCCATTCGTCTTTGGACAGCAGTCCCCCGTTCAATCGCTGCCCATCCAGCCCGGTGCGCTGGGCTATAAGCCTATTCGTCAACTTTGGGATACTCATCTCCAGGCTAAAAATGACCCCGCGCTTTCCTTGCGCGCAGAAGGCGCTTGCCATCTGAAGCAAAAGAGATGTTTTTCCATCCCCCGGCCTACCGGCAACAATCATAAGGTCATCACTCTGGATTCCTCCGCCAAGTTTGTGGTCAAGGTCTAATATACCCGTCGGTAACCCTGGAAGCGTCCCGCTTTTACTTCGGGCGATAATTACATCGTAATAATCACTGATTGCCAGCGAAACGGGGACAGCGCGAGATGATGCAGCCCCGTTAATCGCCTGATGAATAACGTCTGCTGACGCCTCCATGATCTCCGATAAGGGTTTGCCTACATCGTGGGCGAGTTTTGCAACCGCCGATGCGGCGCGTACCAAATCTCTGCGCTTGCCGCTGTCGTATACCGCCCTTGCGTAAGACTCTGCGTGTACAGATGACGGCGTATCCTGGATAAGCGTCACCAGATAACCTTCCCCCACCTCCGACAATCTATTCATCCTTTCCAGTTCGCCCTTGACGGTCACAAAGTCAATTGCCTCACGGCGTTCGTAAAGTGCGCTGAAAGCCTCATAAATCCAGCGGTTGCGAATGTTGTAAAAATCACCCCCCCGGAGAAACTGAACCAGTTTCCCGAAAACGTCAGGGTCAATTAGAACTGCCCCTAAAACAGCCGCCTCGGCGTCGCTATTATAGAGTTCCATTCTGTTTCCTTTCCAATGCCAATTCAAATTCGCTTTTCTCCTGCCCCCGGTTTTTCTGTCCTTTTAGCGGGGGACAAGCCTGCGGCCAGCACTCAATGGCAAGATTGGGGTACTGCCGCACTTTCGCCGGAGATAAAGGAGAAAAATTTTGCTTTGACCACGCTGCGAATCTCTGTATTTCCTCCGGCGTTTTGTCCATTAAAAAGCGCAATAGTTGAGATAACTTGCGCTCTGTCCACCAGGGCAACGGGTTGTATCCCATCGCTTGTTCAAAAGCCGCAGCCACCTCACGCTCTTTCCGCTCACGCTGGACTACCGCCACCACCTCCTCTGCGGGTACGCCTGCTGCAAGCAGCCAATCTATGCCCATCCTGTCCGGAGGGGCTTTCGGCGGTTCATTTTTTGGAGAAGGAGTTTCCTGTGAAGAGGCACAGTCCGGCGCGGTGTCTTTTGCTCTTGTACCAACTAATTCGATTGCGGCGACAACCAAACGGTCAGCAAGAAACCGACTATTTGCCGAGCCTACCGTTGGCTCTAAAATAGCCTCAAACCGTTTTCTCATCTCGCGCATTAATGTTGTCATTAGGT
>DYLD01000110.1:1653-5455 GCA_020722315.1 Syntrophus aciditrophicus | reverse complement strand
GTTTTTTTTGAAAAGCCTTTTGAAAGATTCTGAAAAGCCTTTTGAAAGATTCTGATTGGAAGATTCTTTGAAAAGCCTTTTAGAAAACTTTTTTTCTTTTTTTTACTCAGCCTCTCCCAAAGTCCTCAAGGCTCCACGGCGTGTCAAAGTCCTCTTTTTTTTCTTCAAAGACCCTTTTTCCCCACCGCTCTCCTCCCTCACGACTTAAAAGAGTCTCCCCCAACGCGGCGGACGAAATTTTTTTTGCGCTACACGCATAGATTACTATACGCACAGAGTACTATGCATTGCGCCGCGTTTTGGCTGGGTAGGGGGCGAGTGATAAGCCGGGTTAGGGCTTATGTGTACGGCTACTCCGTGTTATCTTCTCCCTTTATAAGGAAGAGTTCCGGTCATTGCGGCTCCGGGTTAGGGACTGCGCGCTCCAACTGGACTGCCCCGCCTGCTAGGTGACCTCTCGCGCGGGGTGGGTTTTTGACGTTTCGCTCACCGGCTATGGCTGTTATGCCAATTTGCAGATTTGCGCCCATCTCCCAAGACTTACTATGTATATCTCCGCCAGGGCGCTTTCGGCAAAGATAGTTGTATCGGCTCTTTACCCCCTCGTTGGAAAGAGTTCGGCGTTACGGCTCCGGGTTAGGGACTGCACGTACAGGCGGCTCCGTGCCAGGGACTGCACGCTTGACCGAACTACCCCGCTTATGATATGATCTCTTGCGGGGTTGGGGAGAGTTCGGCGTTACGGCTCCGGGTTAGGGACTGCACGTAATCGGTGGCTCCTCGTTAGGGACCCACATTGACCGAACCTCCCCGCTTTCCCTTACATTATGTGTGTCTCTGCCAGACATCTTTCGGCGGAGACATTTTTGCTAGTTATTCCCCTAAAGGAAAAACAATTTCCCCACCCTCACAGGCGGCTCTGGTAGGTACTAGGTACGATGACGTGCCGCACGGATGGACGGCGACCAAAGCCGCCTGTAAGGATGGGGAAATAAGATGAATTTGTTCATCGTACCTTCGTTGTCGTCCTTTCGTTAATCCGTTAATAACAATATACAACTTTTTGTGTCTTTGTCAAGTAACAAGTTGTCATTTCGTGTCACGAGTTTTGCGTGACATGATAATGACTATGGTTCCAGGTAGTAGGTGTTCACCCATAGCCCCGGCGCAACTTGTTGCCAGACGGACCCGTCTGGGTGAACAACAGGCTTATCCAGCAAATGGACGCACTCGCCACGCCATAGAATGGCGCGGCTGGTGTATTCTACGCCAGGGCCGGAGCGCACATTCAGCCCGCCACTAACCCAAACGCAATATACTAGTGGGTTAGTGGCGGACGGGGTGACCACGATGGGGGAGGGAGGGGGATGATGGGGCGGCGTCAGTGGTGAGGAAGCGAGAAGACACGCCACTAATAACGGTAGGATGGGCAGTAAAATAAACAGGCGTTTCATGTTGTTTTACTCCGCGATGGGTTTCTTGTTGATTGTCACTTTCTCGCCACTAATTCTGTAATGGGCTGTCCATCTAGCAGCCATTCCCCTTCGCTGTTAATTTCTAACGTATGGCCGGGAATGTGCAACGCCACTAACAAGAAGCCCTGTAGGACGGTCACGCCACTAACTACGGGCATTTGTGCTATCTTTGTTACGTGTCCTTGTATTAGGGACAGGATTTCCGCCACTAACTCCAAATCTTCGGCGTTCAAGTCGGCGGACTTCTGCGCCGTAAATTGGGTCTTGGCGTGCGTTTGAGAGGGTTCCAATGTATTTGACATATTCCTTCTTCTTATTAGTGGTGTTCCAGCACATAAGGCGTGCCGAGTACCACCTTTTGACTTTGACTAATTCAACCCACGTTCCCCCTTGTTTGGGGGTGTTAGTGGCGTTGAGGGGAACGTTAGTGGCGTTTTGTTTCAGGTTGTCCAGCCACGCCACTAACTCGTTCTTGGGCGTTGCCGCAACCGCTACGGTTGCGGCTTGCGGGGGTTTGGGTAATGTATTTCCTGTGGCCCCGGTGCTCGTGAAACATCCTGGGCAAACGTAAGCTCGGGGCGCCAATCTTTGTCTTTGTAATTTGGGATGCCGTCCTTGTCGTCGTCTTCAAGCATAGACGCTAAAATCGGATACCCCATTGCGCGCGCCGCTTTCGCGGCTTGCTTTCCGGGGAACTTTCTTGCCAACTCTTCCAGTCGCTCTCCGATGTTTTCCAGATTTTTAAGTTCGGCCTCCCAATCGTTAATCTCGGCTAATTGCTCAACACGGGCGGCGAGAGACTTCTGGCGCTTCGCGCTTGCAATAATGCTGTCGTCTGCCTGGTGATACCATAACATCATCCCCCCCTGGCCAATTGTGAGCGCCACAGTTGTCGCCCATAGGAAATTTGTGCTGATTGTGACCGAGCGGACGATGTAATCCAAGAAGGCTAATACGCCAGAGAGTAAGAACCCCAATAGGATTCCAGCAACCGCGATGTCTCTTTGCGTGTTGTTGTTATATCTCCTAGCGTGGGGGAGGAAAACGTCCCACCACAGGATTGCCATTGCGCCAGAGACAGCAATCGTGGAGATGGCAAGTAAGGGAGATTGGGTAGCAATGTATACTGCCTCAATCGCCCTTATGTCGAGCGAAACAAAAATGATGTTCGCGACAACAAGGGCGATTAGAGGAACAATTGTTCTAACAATTTGCTCTCTTTTCTCGCTTTTTTGCCGCGCAAGTTCGGCCTGTGCCGCCGCTTGTTTGGCGGCGAGGTCGGTAGTGTGGATAAATAATTGTTGACTCATCTTTTTCCTTCCTTATCTGCATAAGATTTCGTTTTTGAACATTAGCATTTGTGTTATCGCGAAGACGATCTCGTCCCGCGATAATTCCTTTGCCGATAATACTGCTGTGCGCATGGCGTCCTGGAACGCCTCCTCGTTCCAAGAATACCTTTCCCACTCATATTTTCCGGGGTGTCCACGCTCCTGAACCGCATCGCTCCAGAGCGCGTAGTACTTTTTCAGATTCATCAACGGTTGGGGAAGGCATACAAGGATAGGAGGGTCTGGACGACGTACTGGGGTCACGTTAAACACGAATACGCGATTAATGTGAGACGCGCTTGTAATTCCCTCAATCCCAACCCCGGTTAGTTGGCAGAGTATCGCGCTGTATGCCCGCTCGCTGTACTCTGTCAGCATATAAGGCTCACCCGTCGGGATGAGCAGTTCGGGGGTGTGCAAAAGTTGAACAAGATCAGCCGTGTTCATTTTTCGCACAATCTGGGCATGTGCCCTCTGGTGGGAACATCCGCTGATGCGTGGCGCAGTAAAACATTGTTTTCCCCCCCCGAACTGACACGGCGAACCAGTCTGGATGCCCAACGATAACCGCGAATATCATGCCCTTCGTAGTGTCTTTCGCGTCGTAAACAATGTCTCCGAATTTCATCAGGTTTTTCTCTTTCCCAAAGACTTAAGCATTGTCAATAAAAATTTGAGTATTGTAAATTTTTGGGGCGTTTTCCAAACAATAAATTCGTTCATGTTGGCGCCCCACTCGTCCATTTGGGCGACGGTAAAATCGCCCCCATTTACCCTGGAACGGGCTTCAAGGGGCAGGCCCGGCATTGAAACTTCTGTGACTGTGCGGGCTTCTGCCGCTAGCCACATGGGCAGGATGCCGTAGACATCTTTCCCGCGCACATCTTTCGGGGTGGCTTGCGCGATGACTCTCCCTTCAATGCCGTGCAGGCGCAGCCACTCAACTAGGGTGGCATGGCGGGTTACGATTAGAACGTTTTTAGACATGATATTTTT
>DYLD01000110.1:0-1553 GCA_020722315.1 Syntrophus aciditrophicus | reverse complement strand
TCTCAAGTGACGGCGCATTGTCTCTCGGCGACTCTCTCCGCCTGCCCCCGTCACCCACGCGGGGGCAGGCATTAAGGAGGAGAGAAGATTTTTTAGAATGGGTCTTCTGCGGGTGCTATATCGGTAGAGGCCAGCGCCTGATTGATGGTTTCTTCGTCGGTGAGGGCGTTGCCTGTCAGAGCGGCCAGGGCGCGATCATAGTCGCCGCCATTTTCCTTAAGCAGGGCGGCGGCCTCGATGTTTGTCAACCCCATCGTGGCGCATTGGGCTTCATATTCCTTCTGCGCCACCGTGACCAGTGGCGGCTCATCCTCTACATCTCCCTCCGCGTTCCATCGCGGGCATTCTGCCCACGCTTTTGACCTTTCCCAAAGGTCGATCATTTCGGGGGTGATGTCCACAAAGATCGGCTTATCCAAGCCGATTGCCTCTATTGGAGTAGATAGGCTTTTCTTATACTCTTCAAAAGACGGAAGAGCCACTCCGTCCCGAACGTGGCCAAGAGTTCCGTAACGCCGGAGAAGCGCTTTCCCCGACGGCACGGAAATTTTATTCCACTGCCCCCCTGCCCGTTCGAACGTGATAAAAGACGACCATCGCTTCACGTCCAAAACTGCGGGGGCGCTTTCCCCCTGCCCGAACACCAGCCCAAACACTTGCCGGTGTGGGGCGTATCCGTCCCCGTGCTTTTTAGAGACGGCCACAGTCCGCTCGTACTCGCGGCCTGTTTGGGGGTCTACTACCCTTTCCCGCAATTCAAAGCGGGTTCGGTGTTGGATGGGCAGGAAGGTCAATACGTTGGTCGCGTACACCTGATAAGGGTGCTTACCGTCCGCGCTTACCCGCCTAACGATGGGAAGCGGGAGGGTGGGTAGGGGCGTGTTGTCATGCCCCTGGACAAACGCCCTCCACCCCCCGAAATAGAGGGCGGGGTCGTCTTTGACGGCTCCCTGTGCTTGTGAGTTTCCGCGCGTCCACTGCAGGTATGCTGCAGGGACCGGAAGCTCCGCATAGCCGGACGACGAGCCGTCCGTGAAAATAATTGTGTTATTGTTCATCTTTTTCTCCTTTTTGGCTTATAGCCATAATAAAATTTCGGCACCGGCACTATGCCGGTGCCGGTGTTACGCAGGATATCCGCAGTTGCGGATATATTCCGCTTCTGCGGCATAGTCGGCCTCATCCATAGCATTCCCGATGAGGTCGACGTCTATTTGACCATCCTTTAGGGCTTGGTGATATTTCTTCCAAGCCCTCAAAAAGAGGTCTTGCCAAAATTTGTCGTTGGGATTCTTTTGTAGGAATTCAAAGCAGGCGACTAATAAGTTCACCAGCTTGAATTCTTGGGGAGTGTTTTTATACATTTCCTTATTTCCTTTCCTGCGAACGGCTTGGGGGGTTAGGTTTCTAACCGTTCCCCAAGCACGCCGCAACGGGGCGCCACTCCGTGCTGCGTTTGGTACGCGTCTTGCGGTGGCGCTCTGCCGCTCCCGCAGCCAAACGCTATGGCTAGTATAACACCCCTTTTTGTTTTGGGGTGTCATATTTTGGGG
>DYLD01000367.1 GCA_020722315.1 Syntrophus aciditrophicus | reverse complement strand
GGGGACCTCTAATTATTTCAAAAACACATAAAAGCGCTTACCAGGAGCGCGTTTTCCAACATGGTTAACCGAAGATCGTTTCGATTAAGAGCAGTTTGATATGGACTTAACCAGCCTGGACCTCATCTGATAGTCGTTTTCCATAACAGCCCCAACGGTTCAAACCCGGCCCGTCAGGTAGGCATACCGCCTCAGGTTGTACACCAGGTTGGTCATCCCGATGCGGGATCCAGCTCGCATCAGCCCGATGCACCGTATCCACCGCCCGATCATGGAATCTATCCGCTCATTGACATGTTCCACCCGAGCCCTGACTGCTGAACGAAGCCGATTGAGGATCCTCTGTCTGGCCGTCAGGGGACGGTCCCGATATCCTTTGTACTGGATGCAGTTCCTCTTTTTCCGCTTTTTCAGCTCACGGTCTATTTCCCGGGAACGGTAGGCGCTGTCGCCCCAGAAGCCCCTTCCCGTATTGTCGGCATCGAGTATCTCCGGAAGAACCCGGCTGTCATGGATATCGGCCGGAGTTACCTCGTAATCGCGGATCAGTTTGTGCTTGACGTCGACGTTCAAATGGTTCTTGTAGCCGTAATAGCTCTGGCCGTTCTTTTTGGTCCAGCGGGCGTCGAGGTCCTTCTGTCTTAGCTTGGCGGGCTTTCTCTCCCAGTCGTGTGGAATGACGCCGTTCTTCAGGAGCTCCTTCTCCTCGGGGCGGTTCCTCTGGCGGGGCACTTCCACCAAGGCCGCATCCACGATCTGACCTTTTTGGGCCCGGTAGCCGGCCTGGTTTAGATATCGGTCGAACTTGTCAAACAACTGACGCACCGCCCCACATTGGGTCAAGGTCTCCCGGAACAGCCAGATGGTTTTCTGGTCCGGCACCCGATCCTCGTCGCCCAGGCCTAAGAACCGCCGGAAACTGTGCCGGTCCAATATTTGGTACTGGATCTGTTCGTCCGACAGATTGTATATGTGCTGCAGCACCAGTATCTTGAACATCAGGAGGTAATCGTACGGCGGCCGCCCGGCGTTGCTTTTGCGCTCTCTGCGAAATGCCTTCTCCAGCAAGGGCCTGAAAATAGCCCATTCTATAGTCCGGTCGAGTTTCTCCAGGGGGTCGCCCATGGCGCTGAGTTCGGCCAGGTGCTTGCTGGAGGCCCCAAAAAGGCTGTTCTGATTCATTATCTCCGCTCCCCAGGTTATGGTTACTATATAAATATAACCATAAAACCGGCGACTTTCAAGGGGACAGAGGCTGATTATCGATAATTTTTAGAGGTTCC
>DYLD01000366.1 GCA_020722315.1 Syntrophus aciditrophicus | reverse complement strand
TCATCTGTTGTGCTGAACTCCGGCACCTTGACGACAATTCGAAATACATCGCCTTCGAGCAACTCGGGATCAGCGCCGCCATACGCCTTGCCGTACCGCATCAACTTGCGCATGCCGGAACCGAGCTCATCGGCGCGGCCGATCTGGCGGAAGAAGGCCGCGATGACCGGGTTCTTGGGGAAAGGAGTGAATGTTTCCGGGTTCAACACGCCGAAGCCGTGAGGTTTATTGCTGTTTTCGGTACGCACCTGACCTCGCTCGATGATCATCTTGGCGGGAAAAGCGTTGGTGTATTCCCGATGAATCAGGATGTTCGAAGCGACTTCGCGGAAGATTGCGTCACGGATGCTGATGCTGGTCGTGCCTTCAAGATAGAAGGGATCGGGTAGATGTTTGGCGACAAACGCCATGATGCGGTCGTAGCTCTCGACGAGATTGACGTCCACAAAATCCCGGTCGTCATAGCGGTCCAGGTTCACCTTGCGCAAAATAAGGTCGGTGCGGTGATGCGGCACCGCTGACAGTAACGGCGACCGTTTGCCAAGGAGCAATAAACCGGCAAGGGTCACACCGCTCTTGCCGGATTCCGGATCTGTCTGATAGAGCTGCGCGCTTTTGAGCAGTTCCATATCGTCCATGTTCCGCCAAGGATGGTCCTCTCGACACAACACAGCGATCTTCCGGCACTTTGCAAGCAGCTCAAGCTCCAGTTCGTCAAGTCCGGCATATGGGTAAATCTTGTTCTCTGAATAAGTTGCCTGCTTACGCCGGTAAAGGTCAGCTACCTGGCGGGTATTGTCTGTAATGTCGAGATCACCGTCTTCATTGCGGTCATAAATGCGGCCATTACAACGGTGAACCTGGGAACTTTCCGGAACATAAATGCGAAGAATTGGTTTCCCTTCCAGCGTCATTTCATCTACTGAAAGATAGGTGGGCGGGTGTAGCTTCTGCGGGTTGTTGATGGCAGTCACAAAGTCCTTTTTCATCTGTCCGATGGCGCTGGGGGCAATTCCTTGTACCTCTCCCGAATCCTGAACACCGAGCAGAATCGTCCCTCCATGCCGATTCAGAAAGGCGCAAACTGTCTCGTAGACATCCCGGCTGAGGCTATTCCGACAGGTTTTGAACTCGGTCGAAATGCCTTCCCCCTTGCGGATCAGTTCCTTCAATTTGCGTTCATTCGCGTCCATTCCCGGTTCCTATTCCAAAACGATCCGGACTTTGCCGGGTTCCTTGCCCTTGGTAAGCCCGTCCAGGTATTCCTCGAACCGCTTCCGCATCTCCG
>DYLD01000109.1 GCA_020722315.1 Syntrophus aciditrophicus | reverse complement strand
GGCGGCGAAGCCGTTAAAAACGCGAACAGTAGAGAGCGTTTAGGCTTTGCCGCCGTAGCGAGACGCTGCGGGGTCGAAAAAGATTTATGAGCACGAAAGGCGGCGTTTTACAAAGGTCTCCTGAGCCATTTTAAAAAAGGAAAACAAATGCCCTGGTATGCTGTTCATACGAAAAGCCGACACGAAGAGAAGGTAAACTTTCTTCTGCTTAGGAAATCGTTTCATGTCTTCTTACCCAAAATAGAGGTCTGGAGCAAGCGAAAAGACCGGCGCAAAAAGATCATGATACCGATGTTTCCGGGGTATCTCTTTATTGAAATCGGTCAAATCAACAATGAAGTAAAACTCGACGTACTCAAGACATTCGGCGTCGTTCGCATCCTCGGCAAGCCGCACAGCGCCGACCCCATTCCGGTGCCGGACGAAAAGATCGATGCGATTCGGCGGATCGTCGAATCAAGGGTTGAGGTTCTGCAGATGCAGTATCCCCATGTCGGCGAAACGGCACGCATTATCGAAGGCCCGTTCAAGGGGATTGAGGGGCTTGTCGTCAAGACGGACTATCAGAAAGAACTGTTTGTCATCGAGATCGAGCTGCTTAGGCGATCCATCGCCGTCAAAGTCGAAGGGTTTGCCGTGGCGCGTCTGTAGCGCGGAAGCAATAAAAGGGCCTTGCAAAAACCGCCCGAAAACTGTTTCAGCGGGAAAATATTTTCTTGACTTCTTTTCTGAAATAGGCAATGGAAGCACCTTTAAGCGAGGCTGTTTAACTGACCTGTTGTAAAAAAGGGGATCGGCAACAGAGGGAATTAAGGAGAGACCTTTGAAAAACGCCGCCTTTTGCGCTCATAAATCTTTTTCGACCCCGCAGCGTCTCGCAGTGGCTGCAAAGGCTAAACGCTCTGGGATATTTCGCGTTCTAGACGCCTTTAAAAGCCTTGCTACGACGGCGGGGTACCCCGAAAAATCAATAAATTTGCGCTTCAGGCAGCATTTATCAAAGGTCTTAAGGAGAAAAGGATTTTGAAGGGTTATATCGTCATAGACAAGGAACTTTGCAAGGAATGCCATCTGTGCATTCAGGCTTGCAAGTACGGGCTGATTGTTCCTTCCCGCGAGTACAACTCGAAGGGATATCGCCCTGTTAGCTTCAAAGACGGGGAAGGCAAGTGCGTCGGGTGCGCGTTATGCGGGGTTGCCTGCCCGGAAATCGCGATCGAGGTCTACCGTGAATAAAGTGCTGATGCAGGGAAACAAAATTATCGGAGAGGCTGCGATCCGTGCAGGATGCAGATTTTACGCCGGTTATCCGATTACCCCGCAGAACGAACTGCCGGAATACATGGCCGAAAACCTCAGAAAGATCGAGGGAGGGGTTTTCGTCCAGTCGGAAAGCGAGCTCGCCGCGATCCATATGGTCATAGGGGCCAGCGCGGCAGGGGCGCGCGCGATGACGTCGTCGTCATCGCCGGGGATATCCCTGAAACAGGAGGGGATATCGAGCCTTGCGGCGTGCGAACTTCCCGCCGTCATCGTCAATATGATGCGGGGGGGACCGGGCCTGGGGAACATCAGCCCTTCGCAGGGGGATTACCTCCAGGCGACCAAAGGGGGAGGCCACGGTGACTACCACATAATTGTTCTCGGCCCTGCCTCGGTACAGGAAATCGCCGATCTGACGATGGATGCCTTCGATCTGGCCGACGAGTATAGGACACCGGTCATGATCCTCGCCGACGGCATGCTCGGCCAGATGATGGAGCCGGTTGTCTTCAAAAAACCGAAACCGCGGAACTATCCCGAAAAGTTTATGATGAAGGGCGCCGGCGGCGGGAAAAGCAAGATCATACGGGGCCTGATCCTTGATCCGCTCGACATGGAGGAACATATCTGGAAACTGAAGCGAAAATACCAAATGATTGCCGAAAAGGAATGCCGTTACGAGCTCTACGAAACCAACGATGCGGAATTGATCCTTGTTGCCTACGGAACCTCTTCCCGAATCGCGAAAGGGGCGATCAAACGCCTGCGCAACGAAGGCCTGCGCGTCGGCCTTTTTCGCCCGATCACACTGTGGCCTTTCCCGGCCGAAGGTCTTCGCGAACTCGCGAAGAAGGTTGAGAATTTTCTCGTTTTCGAGATGAGCGCCGGGCAGATGCTCGAAGATGTTCTTCTTGCCCTGAAGGGGAAAGCCAGAATCGGGTTCCACGGCCGTCCGGGCGGTGTCGTCCCTACCCCCGCCGAGCTTTCGAACGTGGTCCTGCGGAAATACAACCGCAAAGACGGCTTGACCGAGATCGAGGAATAAAAAGATGAAAAAGGTTTTTGGAAGACCGCTGAGCATGAAAAACAACCCGTTCCATTACTGCGCCGGTTGCGGCCACAGTACCGCCCACAGGCTGATCGCCGAGGTGATCGATGAACTTGGGATCCGCGACATCACGATAGGTCTGCCGCCGGCCGGGTGCGCCGTCCTTGCGTACAACTATTTCGATGTCGACATGATCGAGGCACAGCACGGCAGGGGCCCCGCAACGGCAACGGGTCTCAAGCGGATATTGCCCGACCGGATCATTTTTTCGTACCAGGGGGACGGCGATCTTGCCGCAATCGGTACAGCGGAAAGCTTTCACGCGGCCAACCGCGGGGAAAATATCACGGTCATATTCATAAACAACGCCGTCTACGGCATGACCGGGGGACAGATGGCGCCGACATCCACGCTGGGACAGAAGACGACGACATCACCTACCGGGAGAAACACGACCCTTGACGGGTATCCGATCATGATGAGCGACGTGCTGGCAATGCTTCCTGGAACGGCCTACATCGAGCGCTGCACGGTTACAACGCCGGCGAACATCATCAAGGCGAAAAAGGCGATCCGGAAGGCCTTCCAGTACCAGATCGACGGCGAGGGCTTTTCGATGGTTGAGATCCTTTCTCCGTGCCCGACGAACTGGAAGATGAGCCCCGTCGAGGCCTGCCGGTGGATCGACGAGGTCATGACGAAGCAGTTCCCCCTGGGGGTCATCAAGGACCGGCCGGCGCAGGAGAAAAAAAGAGAGCAGAAGGGAAATTAAAAAAGATGCTGGTCAAAACCATTTTTTGCGGTTTTGGGGGTCAGGGGGTGCTGATGATGGGCTATACGCTGGCCAACGGAGGGATGAATGCCGGCTTCAACGTCACGTATCTCCCGTCTTACGGAGCAGAGGTCAGGGGCGGAACGGCGAACTGCACCGTCGTAATTTCCGACGAAGAGATCGCCTCCCCGATCGCGTCGAACCCGGAGAACATCATCGCGCTGAACACACCTTCGCTGATGGCGTTCCAGAACCGTGCGGCTTCGGGCGGAAACCTTTTCATCAATTCATCGATCATCTCGATCGAGCCGACCCGTCATGATATACGCGTCTTCAAAATCCCGCTCGCCGATATCGCGGAAAAACTCGGCGACAAACGCACCGCAAACACCGTGATGATGGGTGCATTCATGAAGATAACAGGCCTTATCCCACCGGATATTTTCCTCAAAAGCATCGAATCGGTAATGGGAAGCAAGAAGAAAGAGGTTGTTGAAATGAACCGCAGGGCTTTTGAGGTGGGTTTTGATTTTCTGAAATAGGCCTGTCGGGCAGACATGCCCAAGGAGCAAGAAAAAATGGCTGTCGAACAGTTATCCGTTCTTCTGGACAACACACCCGGGCAACTCTCCCGGCTCACAAACCTTTTGGACAAATCCGACATCACCCCAAAGGCGATGCTCGCCGCGAGCACGGCGGAAAACAGCACCGTCCGTCTTGTCGTAAACGACCCGCATAGGGCTGCATCGATACTGGAGAGCTTTCACTTCAACTGCGAGGTCACGCCGGTCATCGCGGCCGAGGTCCCCCTTCACCACGGAGGAATGAACGCGATACTGAAGCCCCTTGCCGCCGCCGACGTAAATATCCATTACCTCTATACAACAATCAACCGGATCGGTACGGAGACGATCGTCATCCTCGGGGTTGATAAATTGGAGGAGGCGCGCGAGGTGCTTGAGCGTAACTGGATACACATCATCGAGGATGAAATATACTCCCTCTGAAACAACCCTTGCCCATTCTTGTCTGAAAGAAAACAAAGGCCATTTGTATGGATAAAATGGGGGAGAGACCTTTGAAAAATGGTGCCTGCAGCGCAAATTTGTTGATTTTTCGGGTCAAAAAAGATTTATGAGCGCAAAGGCGGCGTTTCGCAAAGGGCTCCCAGAGCTTGAGGAAAGGATGAAGGGCCTCGGCATTACCGAGGAGCAATTCCGCGAGACGTTCATCCGCTCTTCCGGTCCGGGCGGACAGAAGGTAAACAAGACATCATCCTGTGTGTTCCTCGTCCATATGCCGACCGGGCTTTCCGTCAAATGCCAGCAGGACCGTTCCCAGGCGCTGAACCGCCTTCTTGCCCGCCGGATCCTTCTTGACCGGATAGAAAGACTCCGCACAGGAATCATTGCCGCAAAAAAGATGAAGGAGGAGAAGATCAGGCGCCAGAAACGACGGCGTTCACGCCGGGCGAAGGAAAAAATCCTCAAGGGAAAATACATGCTTGCAAAAAAGAAGGAACTGCGGGCAAATGTCAAGCCGGACAGCGAATAAAAAAAGGGGGAGAGAGCCTTTCGGGCTTTGACCTCTTCCCCCCTGTTTTTAGGATGACGCAATGTGCTACATGCCGATCAGCTTCACGAGCGGATTGGCGTAAATCAAGACCAGCGCGATAACCAGCGCATAGATCGCAAGCGATTCGATCATCGCCAGACCGACCATCATGACGATCAGAACCTTGCCCTGCGCCTCCGGGTTGCGGCCGACCGCATTCGCCGCACTGGCCAGGCCGTTTCCCATCCCGAGCGCCGTTGTCAGGGTCCCTATCGCCATCGTCAAACCGGCCATGACAATGCTGGCCACGACGACGATAACCTTCGTCGAATCACCCGACGCCCCTGCTGCGGCAGGCTCGGCTGCCGCTGCGATCGACGCAAAAACCATAAACAAAAATGTTGCTAAAACACCGCTGCTTAAATTTCTTTTCATGTTACGCTCCTTTTGATTAATTGTCGTTCAGAAAAACATCAAAACAATGCCGGCAGATCACCTCCTTTTCCATTTTCTTCGCGAGCTTGGCGAGAACTACCGAAACCGTTTGGAGTGGGTCATAAACCATCTCTTAACGCCGGGTTCTACCTACCGAGATGACGCGTTATTGTCAAGAAATATTTGACATTCCCGTGTAACTATATCATAAGAAACGGCACGATAACGAAGGGACGGCAAGAAGATGGCGGACAAAACAAAACCTCGCAGGAACAGTCTCCGCAGCACAAAAGCACGCGCTATCGCAAAAGAGATACAGGGTGACATCCCGCTTACCGTCCGCCCCTTTGACGCGATCGGAAAAAGGCTTCAATTGACCGAAACGGAGGTCATCAAGACCGTCAGAGACCTTCTGGCGGACAAAACGATCAGAAAATTCGGGGCGATCGTCCGGCACAGAAACGTAGGCTACGTCAATAACATCATGGTGCTCTGGTCTGTTCCGGATGGCAGCGTGGAAGAAACCGGCAGGAAACTGGCCGCGTTTTCGGAGGTCACGCACTGTTACGAAAGAACCCCCCGGTTTGCCGACAGGTACAATCTCTTTACGATGATCCATTTGAAAGACCGAAACGACGACGTGCTTTTGCAAAGGATGGCGGAAGTCTGCGGCATATCCGACTTCAAGGTATTAAGAACATTAGAAGAATTCAAGAAACAGAGTATGGAGTATTTTTAACGTGGAGAAAAACGATCTCTTCCTTCGCGCCAAAAGGGTCATCCCGGGTGGCGTAAACAGCCCTGTTCGGGCGTATTCGGCGGTAGGGGGCACACCCATCTTCATCAGGGACGCGCACGGATCGATCCTAACGGATTCCCAAAACAACCGCTATATCGACTATGTCTGCTCGTGGGGGCCGATGATACTCGGGCACAGCCATCCCGAAATCGTCTCCGCCGTTTGCGAGGCGGCCGGAAGCGGCACAAGCTTCGGTGCACCGACCGAACGGGAGATTACGATGGCCGAACGGATCGTCGAGGCGTTTTCGTCGATCGAGATGGTCAGGATGGTCAGCTCGGGGACGGAGGCAACGATGACCGCGATCCGGCTCGCCCGCGGCTTCACCGGAAGGGATAAAATCGTCAAATTCAGCGGGTGCTACCACGGCCATGCCGATTCGCTGCTCGTCAAGGCCGGCTCCGGTGTGGCCACGCTAGGTATTCCCGGCAGCCCCGGAATTCCGAAATCGCTTGCCGAACTCACGCTGACGCTGCCGTATAACGACGCCGAAACAGTCAAATCGGTTTTTGCAGCAAACCCCGGTCAGATCGCGTGCGTGATTGTCGAGCCTGTCGCGGCAAACATGGGGGTCGTTCTGCCCGAAAAGGGGTTCCTTGAAACGCTGAGGGAAGAGACAAAAAATGCCGGCAGCCTGCTTATCTTCGACGAGGTCATCACCGGCTTCAGGCTCTGCTACGGGGGATACCAGACGATAAGCGGCATCCGACCCGATCTGACCTGTCTGGGCAAAATCATTGGCGGCGGCCTACCCGTAGGCGCGCTGGGCGGAAAAAGGGAGATCATGCAACACCTCGCGCCGGCGGGGCCGGTCTATCAGGCCGGGACGCTTTCGGGCAATCCGCTCGCGATGAGCGCCGGAATCAAGACGCTCGATCTGCTGCGGACAAAAGACTACGCCCAAATAGAACAAAAAACGGCAAGGCTCTGCGCCGCGCTCGGCGGGATTTTTCGAAAAAAGGGCATGCCGGTTAAAATCAACCGGGCGGGCTCGCTGTTCACGGTCTTTTTCACCGGGGAGGACGTCATCGATTACGAAAGCGCCCAGAAAAGCGACGCTGCCCTTTTCGCGAGGTTCTTCCACGGCATGCTTTCGGCGGGGATCAATCTGGCGCCGTCGCAGTTCGAGGCGAACTTCGTCTCCTTTGCTCATTCGGACTCTGATATAGATAAAACGATCGAGGCGGCTAAAAAGACAATCCAGGCCCTTTAGTCGGGCCGACCGGGGGTTGGAGTAAAATGAAAAACATTCTGGTGACAGGGGCGGCGGGCTTCATCGGCTTTCATGTCTGCAAGCGGCTTCTTTCTGACGGCCACAATGTCTTCGGCATCGACAACATGAATCCATACTACGATGTCAGATTAAAAGAAGACCGCCTGAAAATACTAAAAAAATATTCCGCGTTCACGTTCCTCAAGTGTGATCTTGCCGATCGCACCGCAATAGAGAGGCTGTTTGCGGAGGGGCATTTCGCCGCCGTCGTCAACCTTGCCGCGCAGGCCGGCGTTCGGTATTCTTTAATCAATCCGCATGCCTATGTGGACAGCAATCTTGTCGGCTTTCTGAATATTCTGGAAGGCTGCCGTCACAACGGCGTAGAGCACCTCGTCTTCGCGTCGTCGAGTTCGGTATACGGGGCAAACACCCGGATGCCCTTTTCGGTGCGCGACAATGTCGATCATCCGGTGAGCCTCTACGCGGCGACAAAAAAGGCGAACGAACTGATGGCCCACTCGTACGCGTCGCTCTACGGGCTTCCGTGCACGGGACTCCGTTTCTTCACCGTTTACGGCCCGTGGGGAAGGCCCGACATGGCCCTTTTTCTTTTCACGAGGGCGATCCTCAATGGTGATCCGATTGATGTCTTCAATCACGGCAAGATGAAGCGCGACTTTACATACATCGATGACATCGTCGAGGGCGTCGTTCGCGTGATGGAACGAATCCCCAAATCCGATCCGGACTGGCGCGGTGATGCACCCAATCCAGCATCCAGTTCGGCCCCGTACAGACTCTACAATATAGGAAACAACAGCCCTGTTTTGTTGCTTGATTTCATAAAAACGCTGGAAGAACAGCTCGGCAAAACCGCGACCAAAAACTTTCTCCCGCTGCAGCCGGGAGACGTACCGGAAACAAAGGCGGACATCGACGATCTGATGCGGGACGTTGGTTTCAGGCCCGCGACACCCCTTGCAGACGGGATCAAAAGTTTCGTCGACTGGTACCGCGGATATTACCATTGCTGAGATCGGAGGGCTGACACCGGGCAACGAAAAGAAAATACTGAGACCTTTTAAAAAACGCCGCGTTTCTTAGCTGATCGGATCCTTTTCGGCCCAAAAAAATTTGCAATCGGCTTCGAGCCCTTTGCAAAACGCCGCCTTCGCGCTCATAAATATTTTTCGACCCCGCGGCGTCTCGCTTGCGGCGGCGGCGGGGTACCCCGAAAAATCAATAAATTTGCGCCTCAGGCAGCATTTTTCAAA
>DYLD01000365.1 GCA_020722315.1 Syntrophus aciditrophicus | reverse complement strand
CACGACGGCAACGTCCTCGTCAAAGACGGACGCATCACCTTCTTCGACTGGGGGGATGCCTCGGTCACCCATCCCTTCGTCTCGCTCCGAACCTTTTTTGTCAGCATGGAGATCGCGCTCGAACTCGACGACTGGGCGCCTCCCACATCCGAGATGCTCACCCTGCGTGACCGTTACCTCGCGCGCTGGGAGGGATTCGCCAGCAAGGAACAACTGCTGAAAGCCTACAACGTCTCGCGCCCGGCCGCGTCCATCGTCAAGGCGCTGTCGTGGCACACCACCATCTCCCGCATGGACGATGTGCTCCGCGGCGAATACGCGTGGATCGTCCCTGAGGTGTTGAGAGAATTTATGGTGTATGAGAAGATGCTGGGAAAACAGCAATAACAGAAATATTAATGAGAGGGTAAAATATGGACACAATGGCACCTACTTATCCTTTCAGCCTTCCCACGTTAATCGAACTCTGTCGTCAGAACGATGTTTCGATGGCAGGGATTTTTGGCTCGATGGCGCGCGGGGAAGCAAAGAAGAAAAGCGATATTGACTTGATCGTGCGTTTCTCGAAGCGAAAGAGTTTGCTGGCTATGGTGCGGTTGGAACGCGAACTCAGCGAAGCGCTTGGTCGCAAAGTGGATTTGCTCACTGAGGCGGCGATCAGCCCCTACATGCGCGAGAGGGTTCTTAAGGAAATGCAGGTGGTCTATGGCGCGCGATGAATTGTTGTATCTGCGTCACGTTTTGGATGCGATCAATACGGTGGAAGAATACCTGCGAGGAATAGACGGGAAACAATTCGAAGCAACGCGCCTGCTTCAAGACGGTGTAATCCGACAAATTGAAATCATTGGTGAAGCAGTCAGGCATGTCTCAAAAGATGTTCGCAAAACGTATCCTGAAATTCCCTGGGTGGATATTGCAGGGATGCGCGATAAATTGATCCACGGCTATTTTGGCGTTGATATTGAAAAAGTCTGGGACACGGCGCAGGAGGATTTGCCTGTCTTGAAACAGCAAGTAATAGGGATTTTGAGGGACTACGGTCAGGAAATTTGAGATAATCCCAACAGGGCGAATCAGGATTATCAATTTGGCTAAAGTATGGATTTGCGAAGGTGCAAGATAAACCACCTTCGCTTTCTGTTACCAGGAGATTCAACATGACCACAGACTACGACGTAATCATCATTGGCTCGGGCGCGGGCGGCTTGACTGCCGCCGTCGCGTTGGCACGCGCAGGGAAGAAAGTGTTGGTGTTGGAACAGCACGACCGCCCCGGCGGGTGGACAC
>DYLD01000108.1:1682-8370 GCA_020722315.1 Syntrophus aciditrophicus | reverse complement strand
TCTTAAGTTTAGCGTTCTTAACGCCTTTGCAGCCTTGCTGCGACGGCGGGGTACCTAAGAAAAATCTTTAAAATCGCGCTTCAGGCGCCATTTTTCAAAGCTCTCAGGGCAACGCTCTCAGAGAGCGATTATTTTATTGACAAACAAATTATATTTGCTATATTCCGCCGCGATGTGCGGCTTAGAGCGGGCGTAACTCAGCGGTAGAGTGCCACCTTGCCAAGGTGGACGTCGACGGTTCGAATCCGTTCGCCCGCTCCATTTTTTTCTGAACGGCGGCATAGCCAAGAGGCTAAGGCAGCGGTCTGCAAAACCGTTATTCCCCGGTTCGACTCCGGGTGCCGCCTCCAGGTTGGCAAACAGGGATCGGCGGGTTTGGGCGGTCCCTTTTTTATTTGCCTACAAAGGTCTCAAGCTCTCGGGGGTGGAAATATGCATATTCAGGTACTTAAGGATGATCTGAGCCGGCACAAAACCCAAGCCGCTGTTTTGATCAATTTTGAAGGCGAAGCAAAAATACTTGGCGTAGGCCAGGAGTTTTACAGCAAAGCTGGCGGGCAGATAGCCAGAGTCATTGACCTCGGTGATTTCAAGGGGAAAAACGGGGAGCTGTCGCTGCATTACACCGAGGACGGATGTTTGGTAAAACGTGTTATCATCGTCGGGATGGGGAAAAGAAAGGATCTTTCTCTGGAACGAATCCGGGAGGGATTTGCGAGGGCGGCGCAGAAGGTCCGCTCTCTTCGTCTGGACGAGTTTTCGCTATCGCTCGATTTCGGGAATCTGGGACTGCCGATTGAATCCGTCGCCGAAGCCGCAGTTGAGGGAGTCATTCTCGGTCTTTATACCTATCTGCCATACAAGACCGTCGAGGAAGACAACAAGCAAAAAATCTCCTCTTTGAATATCTACACGGGAAATAATGATCTCAAAAAGGTGAGGGAGGCCGTCAAAGGCGCGGAGGTTGTCGCGCAGGCCGTTTGTTTTGCGCGGGATTTGGTTTCGGCCCCTGCCAATGAAATGACGCCTTCGATTCTCGCAGAGCGGGCAAAATCTTCCCTGAGACAAAAGGACACAAAGGTCTCCGTCCTGAACAAGGAGGATATGAAAAAACTCGGAATGAACGCCCTTTTGGGTGTAGCGAGGGGGAGTCATGAACCCCCGAGAATGATCGTGATCAAATACACCGGGGGCAAGAAGTCGGCAAAACCGGTTGTCCTCGTCGGCAAGGGAATCACGTTTGACAGTGGCGGGATCTCGATCAAACCCGCGGAGAACATGGACCGTATGAAAACCGATATGGCCGGTGGGGCTGCTGTTATAGCAATAATCAAGGCGGTTTCCGAACTCGGGTTTGGGATGAATTTAGTGGGCATAGTTCCTGCCACGGAAAACCTCCCCGGCGGAAACGCCTATAAACCGGGCGATATCCTCAAATCCCTTTCGGGAAAGACTATAGAGGTGGTCAACACGGACGCCGAGGGAAGGGTGATTCTCGCCGATGCCCTCGCCTATGCATGCCGTTTCAAGCCCGGCGTGATCATCGATCTGGCAACTCTGACCGGGGCGTGCATTGTGGCCCTGGGCGATCACGTTATCGGAATGATGGGCACCGCCGAGGATGTAAAAAAAGGAATTCTGCGTGCCGCCGATGTGACGGGGGAGAAAACGTGGGAGCTTCCGCTCGGGGAGATTTATGATGATCTCATCAAAAGCGATGTCGCCGACTACAAGAATTCCGGCGGCAGAGCGGGCGGTGCAATAACTGCGGCCGCGTTCCTCCAAAAGTTTGTCGGGGATTGTCCGTGGGTTCACCTCGACATTGCGGGCCCCTCGTGGCTGGAAAAAGACCGGCCTTACATTCCTAAAGGCGCCTCGGGGGTCGGCGTGCGTTTACTGGTGCGACTTTTCAGGGATTTATTCCTCGAAAAAAACAAAAATGATTCTTGAGATAACCGATCTTTGCACCCATTTTGAAACCCAGCGCGGTCTCGCCAGGGTAGTGGATCGGGTCAGTCTGCAAATGGAAGAAGGCCGGACCGCGGCACTTGTCGGAGAATCCGGGTGCGGAAAGACCGTCCTCGCCCTTTCCATCATGAGGCTTTTGCCCTCGCCCCCGGCCCGCATCGTAAGCGGGCGTATTTGGTTAAACGGGGAGAATCTTCTTGCGCTCTCTGAAGAGCAGATGAGAAAGATAAGGGGACGGGAAATCGCGATGATCTTCCAGGAGCCGATGACATCCCTGAACCCGGTATTGACGATCGGCGAGCAAATTACTGAAGTTCTGAGACTCCACCATGGGATGGCGAAGCGCGACGCCCGGCTCAAAGGAATCGAGATGCTCCAACAGGTACGGATCGGACATCCCGAAAAGAGGATGGATGACTATCCGCACCAGTTAAGCGGCGGCATGAGACAGCGCGTGATGATAGCCGTCGCGATGGCCTGCAATCCCCGTATTATGCTCGCCGATGAACCCACCACGGCGCTTGATGTGACGATACAGGCGCAGATCCTGAATCTTATTGCATCCCTCCAACAGAAAACCGGTGTTTCCGTGCTTCTTATAACGCACGATCTCGGCGTTGTCGCTGGATTCGCCGATTTTGTTTTTGTGATGTATGCAGGCAGGATCGTGGAAAGCGCACCGGTCGAGGAGATCTTTCGTTTCCCCGCCCATCCGTATACGAAAGGCCTTATGAACTCGCATCCGCGCATGAACACCCCCGTCGGAAGGGATGTTTATTTACAGGCGATTCCCGGGGTTGTGCCTGAGCTTTTCAATCTTCCATCAGGCTGCCCCTTCCAAGACCGGTGTCCCGATGCTGTTGCGATATGCCGTCTTGAGGAACCGAAACTGGAGGAAATCGCCCCGAATCATTCGTGCCGCTGCTGGAAATACCGGAAATCATAATGGATAAGGTTCTATTAGAAATAACAAATCTGAAAAAGACATACAATGCCCCTCATGGTTTTCTGTCGCGTGACAGGCGCGGATTCATCCGGGCGGTGGACGGGATAAACCTGACGCTGAGAAGGGGTGAAACGCTGGGGCTCCTCGGAGAGTCGGGATGTGGAAAATCCACGCTGGCGAGATTGATCGTGCATCTTGAGATTCCCACCCAAGGGACGATCACGTTTGAAAAGACCGATATTTTCGCATTAAAGGGGCAAAGTCTAAAACAATATCGTCGCAATGTGCAGATGATCTTTCAGGATCCATACTCTTCACTGAACCCGAGAATGACGGCCGAACAGATCATTGTCGAACCTCTGAAGGTTCACGGATTATTCACACGCGATCTCAGAAGGAAAAAAGTGAAAGAAATGGCTGGTCTTGTCGGACTCAACGAGGAGCACCTGAAGAGATACCCGCACGAATTCAGCGGCGGACAGAGACAGAGAATAGGGATAGCTCGTGCGTTGATCCTGAGGCCGACGTTAATCGTTGCCGATGAGCCGGTCTCCTCTCTGGATCTATCCGTTCAGGCTCAGATACTCAATCTTATCAAGAAACTACAGAACGAATTGAGGCTCAGCTCGATTTTTATCAGCCATGACTTTGGCGTGGTTCATCATATGAGCGATAGGATAGCTGTCATGTACCAGGGGAAGATTGTCGAGGTTGCTGAGACAAACGAGATTTGTCGGGCGCCGGCGCATCCTTACACGCAGGCGCTTCTGGCAGCCGTGCCGGAGCTGATACCCGGAAAGCAAAGAAACGTTACGGATTCAATTTTTTCCGAGGATAGCGTTGCATCTCCAGAGGGTTGCCCCTTTTTTGTCCGCTGTTGGCGGAAAACGGATGTCTGCAGAGATCGACAGCCTGTCCTGGAAGAATGTTTGCCGGGGCATTGGGTCGCCTGTCATCATTTTGAAAAAAAAAGCTTGCATTCATAAAAAAAGGGTGTTAGATAGTTTTCGCCGCCTGGGGCGCGGACAATGCGCTGTAAATTCAGTCGGCGGTACAGGTAAGAGTTGCTGATTCAATATCTACGAGAAGACGGAGCCGTCTTGACTTCGGAAGTTTTTCTGAAGGGAGGCGGTTTTTTGTGTTTTTGGAGCTTTGAATCGCAACAAGGAATTTTTTGAAAGGGGGGCAAAGAAATTGGCAGAAGGAAAAGTGAAGTGGTTCAATGAGAAAAAGGGGTTCGGCTTTATAGAGAATGATGAAGGTGGAGATGTTTTCGTGCACTACAGCGCAATAGTAGGGGAAGGCTTCAAAACACTCTATGAAGGTCAGAGGATTCGGTTTGACATCGAGCAGGGCAAAAAGGGACCTGCCGCGATAAATGTTCAGCCGTTATAGGGTAATATCATAACAGTTTTATCCCGGTTGCATTAGCGCAGCCGGGATTTTTTTTGTGATTATCCGTGGTTCTAAATTCCGTTCAGATAAACCGATTCAAGGAAAGATACAATCTCGTTGTTGTTCTGGGGCCGACCGCATCAGGTAAGACCAGGCTTGCCGTCGGCCTGGCGAGAAGATTGAACGGAGAGATCATTTCGGTCGATTCCCGTCAGGTTTACCGGGGTCTGGATCTCGGAACAGGAAAAGATATCTCGGAGTACAGCGGAGACTGGGGGTCGATACCGGTCCACCTGATTGATATCATCGACCCGGCCGAGGAATTCAACCTTTTTTCGTTCCAGAAGCATTTTTTTAGTGTCATGGCGGACATTTCCCGCCGCGGCAAATTTCCTGTCGTGGCCGGGGGAACCGGCCTTTACCTCGATTCGATTTTGCGGGGTTACCGCCTGGCGGAAGTCCCGCAGGATAAAGCGCTTCGCACGCAGCTTGAAAGCGAGAATACAGAGTCGCTCAGAAAAATTCTGCTGCATCTGAACCCGGCGCTGCACAACAAGACGGATCTTGTCGATAGAAACAGGATGATCAGGGCGATTGAGATTGCCCGATTCCAAAACACAGATGCCGGCAAAGATATGGGTTTTTGTTCTTTGCTGCCGTTTGTCATCGGGATCCGTTGCAACAGGGAGGAGCTTCGCCGAAGAATCACGTTGCGCCTACATGACCGCATCGAAAGGGGTTTGATCGACGAGGTGCGCCGCCTCCATGAACAGGGCCTGAGCTGGGAACGTCTGGATTCCCTCGGCCTGGAGTATCGTTATGTGGGCCTCTATCTCCGTGGTCAGCTAAGCTTTAACGACATGGTTCAGATTCTCAATACCCGCATCCACCAGTTTGCGAAAAGACAGGAAACCTGGTTCCGAAAGATCGAGAAAAGCGGTATTATTATCCATTGGATCGAAAATCCCGATCCGCAAGAGGTATACTCGTTGATGATCAATGCGGATGATGAATTACGCCCGAAATAGGGATCGCTATCTAAACCGTTATGCGGCGTTGAAGGGCCGGTCTGTCTATGTCCGCTCTTTGCAAAACATCCAGAACGCCGTCGCGATCCCTGTCCTGCAGGAAAAGGGCACGCTGTTTGAGTCGCTTGCGTCCATTGCCAAAAACCCTGCGTCTGACTTGGAAAAAACAGTCGTAATCTGCGTGGTGAACAACCATTCGCCTACTGTGGCTGGACCGGCCGCGATTTCTGAAAATCAGGAAACTCTGGATATCCTTTATAAAATCGTGAAGCGATCCGGGATTCCGGTTTATCCGGAGCAAAGACTCAATGACAGCCTTGGAACTATCCTGGATAGCAGATTGCGGCTTGCCTGTGTGGATGCATCGTCGCCGGGAAACGAAATCCCGGATAATCTGGGCGGGGTTGGAACCGCAAGGAAGATCGCGATGGATGCCGCTGTGATGCTGATCGATAAAGACGTTTCGGCAAACGGGATCATATCCTGTCTCGATGCGGACACGACGGTCGAGGAGAACTTTCTGTCCGCGATCAGGCGGTATTTTTGGGTTAATAACGTTCCTGCAGCGACTGTCCGGTACGCGCATCGGATGCCTTCCGACATGCAATTGTTATCCGCGATCTGCCGCTACGAAATATTTATACGCAGCTATGTCATCGGGCTTATGTTTGCCGGCTCTCCGTATGCGTTTCCCGCGATCGGTTCGACGATCTCGTGCACCGCCGGGGCATATGTGGCTGTCCGGGGAATGAATACAAAAGAGGCTGCCGAGGATTTTCATTTTCTCGACAAACTCGCAAAGATCGGTCGGATCGGTTTTATCGAAAATACAACCGTTCATCCTTCGGCGCGGATTTCGGAGAGGGTACCATTCGGGACGGGGAGTAAAATGAAGGAACTTATCGAAAACGGCTCCGGCCGTCTTTTTCTCCATGATCCGGAAGTTTTTAAAATCCTGAGGTTATTTCTTTCTGAAACAGAGTTTTTTCTGGATAAAAAGGCAGTCGAAATCATGTTTGAGGTCTCCGCGATCCATCCTGCCTTGTCTGAATACCTCACAGCTATCAGTTTTCCGAAGAAATGGGAGGCGATCCGTGACAACAGTGTCGACCCGGGCCAAATCAGGCGGCAGTTCCATCTCTTCTTCGATGGTCTGAAGACATTGAGATTAATACATTATCTCTCCCGGCGGTATTTCCCGCCGGTCGAGATGTTTGCCGGTTTAAAAGGTCTTCTAAAAATGACCGGAAAAGAGATGAAAGCTCTGAAAGACATTTCTACTGATTCTGCTGATTCGGAGGATCTCTTTAATGTTCTTCAGGAATTGAGGATTATGTTTCCGAATTCCTGA
>DYLD01000108.1:0-1582 GCA_020722315.1 Syntrophus aciditrophicus | reverse complement strand
ACCTTTTTAAGGCTTTTTTATTGACGATATTGCCCGGAATGAATATGTTAGGAAAGATTTTTTGCAAAGACAAAAATGGTTTAGGTAAGAACGAAAAGAGCGGGAAATTCGTCGGGATAACCGGCTCCCGGAAAGAAGAGGAGGATTTTATGATAAAAAGGTTTAACGTAACGATTCTTTCGTTGTTTTTGCTTGTTTCGACCGTCGGCCTTGCGTACGGATCACGTACGGTTGAAAAGGTCGCGGCTTCAGGCGTCATTGCGGCTGTTTCTCCGGTGCCGTCCGGTGTCCCCGGAAGTTTCAGTGAACTGGCAGAAAAGGTCAGACCCGGCGTAGTTAATGTTCAGGTGAATAAAAGGGTTAAGATATCCGGAATGGAAAGATTTGGGGCAAGCCCGTTTGGTCGGCGGGACCCGTTCTGGGATTTCTTCGGACCGTTCGGCGGTTTCGGTAACAACATTCCCGAGAGGAAACAGCAGGGGATAGGTTCCGGTTTCCTTATCAGTGAGGATGGTTATATCCTTACAAATAACCATGTCATCGAGGGGGCGGATGAGATCAAAGTAAAGTTGTCAAACGGCAAAGAGTTTACAGGTAAGATCATCGGCAGGGACCCCAAGACCGATCTGGCTCTCGTAAAGATCGACGCGACGAAACTTCATCCGCTGAAACTGGGAAGGTCGAAGGATCTGAAGGTGGGAGAATGGGTCATGGCCGTCGGGAGTCCGTTTGGTCTGGAGCAGACGGTAACCGCGGGAATCGTCAGCGCGAAGGGAAGGGTCATCGGTTCCGGCCCGTATGACGATTTCATCCAGACCGATGCGTCGATTAATCCTGGAAACAGCGGAGGGCCGTTGATCAATATGGAGGGAGAGGTCGTCGGCATCAATACGGCGATCATCGCCTCGGGGCAGGGGATAGGGTTTGCGATCCCGATCGATGTCGCCAAAGAGATCACACCGCAGCTTCGGGAGAAGGGGCATGTCACGAGAGGGTTACTGGGGGTCATGATTCAGGAGGTGACCCCTGAAATTGCGAAGAGTCTTGGACTTAAAGAAAGCAAAGGCGCACTGGTTTCACAGGTCACTCCCGGCGGCCCGGCGGATAAGGCGGGAATCAAACAGGGTGACGTGATTGTAAAATTCGACGGAAAGCAGATAGAGGGTTCCCATAATCTGCCGATCATTGTCGCCTCGACCCCTGTCGGGAAGAAGGTAGCAATAACAGTCCTTCGCGACGGGAAAGAGATTGTATTGCAGGCCAAAATCGCTGAGATGGAGGATGAAAAACCGGTTGAGGAAAAGATTGTGGGGCAGCAGTCACTGGGGGTCACCGTGCAAAATCTGACGCCGGAGATCGCCCAGAGGCTCGGTCTGAAAAGTGCCAGGGGTGTTGTTATAACCGCTGTTGAGCCGGGCAGCCCCGCCCAGGAGGCCTCGCTTGAACCGGGAAATGTAATTCTTGAGGTGAACCGCGCGCAGATAGCGAGCGTCGACGATTTTGAAAAGAGGATTGCGGAAACAAAAAAGGGCGATACGGTTTTGCTTTTGGTGCAGAAAGGTCAGAGCACGCTTTTTGTTAC
>DYLD01000107.1 GCA_020722315.1 Syntrophus aciditrophicus | reverse complement strand
CAGAATTGCCGGAGAATAAAAAATGAGGAAGATCGTCTGCATCATCCCGTCCCGCTATGGCTCGAGCCGCTTTCCCGGCAAGCCGCTCGCCGACCTCTGCGGGAAGCCGATGGTTCAGCATGTCTATGAACGGGCGCTGCGTGCCGAAGGGGTTTCTTTTGCCGCCGTTGCTACCGATGACGACAGGATTTACAGTGCCGTGCAGGCCTTCGGCGGAAATGTGTTGATGACGTCGCCGGACTGCCGTTCAGGGACGGATCGGATCGCCGAGGCGGCCGAGAAGTTGAAGCTTGACGATGACGCGATTGTCGTCAATATCCAGGGCGATCAGCCGACCTTCGAGCCGGTCCAGATCGAGGAGGTTGTCCGTCCCCTTATCGAAGACAGCTCGATCCCGATGGCGACATTGATTTACAAAATCGTCCGCGATGAGGAAATCGTTCACCCGAACGCGGTCAAGACGGTCTTTGACCGCAACAACTTTGCGCTGTACTTTTCCCGCGCGACGATACCGTTTGTACGTGATAAAGGCAATAAAGCCGAATACTTCAAGCATCACGGCATCTACGCCTACCGCCGTGATTTCCTCAGGATTTTCGCCGCTCTTCCCGACGGGGTCCTTGAGCGGCTGGAGTCGCTCGAGCAGCTCAGGGCCCTCGAATACGGCTACCGCATCAGGGTTGTCGAAACGGCCTACGATTCGGTCGAGGTTGACACCCCGGAGGAGCTTCAGCGAGTCGGGCGCCTGCTCAAGGAGGCAGAACAATGATAGACATCGAACATTTGAAAAAAATAACACTGGTTCCCCGGCCTTTTGTCCACAGGATTCTCGCCGATCTGCTTCTGTGGCCGAACTACCATCTGTTCGCAAAGGTTGATATCAAAATCGAGAACATGGAGAGAATCCCGCGCGACGAGACGGTGATCTTCGCGATGAACCATACCGACCGCTTCAACTACTGGCCTTTCCAGTACAAGCTTCTCCGCGCGAAGGTCTTTCCGTTCACTACGGTCTGGGTCAAGGGGAAATATTATAAAAATGCACTACTTGCGAAGGGGCTCGATATCAACCATCTGATTCCCGTCCCGTCGATGGGCTATCTGATCGAGGAGTACTACAATAAACATTTTCATAAAAAGATCGACAGGGGGCTTTACCGCACGATCCGGGATATTGTCGAGGGCAAGATTGCCGAAATCGGCCCGCGGGAAAGCGCCGCTCTGGACGCGATGCGCGTAATGGGCGGGAATTTTGTTTCCTTTATCCGCGAGCAGTACGACGGGATTATGGAAAGGGTCGCGGAGCTGAGCCGCTCGGCGCTTTTTGAGAAAAAACTCAACATCATCATCTTTCCGGAGGGTACCCGCTCCGTCCAGTTGTCGGAGGGGAAGACGGGCCTGGCCCAGCTTGCGCTGCATACCGAAAAAAAGATCGTTCCCGTCGCCTGCAACAATTCCGACGAGGTTTACACGGGAAGCCTGCCGTTTGCAAAGAGCGGTTGCGTCACGTACCGGGTCGGCGAACCGCTCTCCGTTCACGACAGGCTCAAGCCGTTTCGGATTACCGAACCTTTCCGGCTCTTGTCCCGCGAGTCACAAAAGCGCTACCGCGAGCAGTTCGACGGCGTTACGAAGATAGTCATGGAGAGCATCGAGGCGATGCTCGATGATAAATACAAACCGCGACCGGCGCCTGTATAAAACGGGAAGGCTCGTTTTCGTCGCCCCGGCGCGGTGAAGATCGAGATGGAACGAGGAGAATAACCCCGAAACCTTGCCGTCAAAGCCAAGCCTCTAAAGGCGTTAAGAACGCAAAACTTTAGAGAGCGTTTAGCCTGTAGGGCCTTTTTTAGAGACGCCGCGGGGTCGAAAAAGATCCGATCAGCATGAAAGGCGGCGTTTTGCAAATGTCTCTCCGGAAGGATCATCTTGACTGAAGGAGGTCTCGGAAATGACGACAGCGAAATCTGAAAAACTGATCCACGAGTTGCTTGAATCGGCCGGCATTCAGATAAACGGCCGCAATCCCTGGGATATCCAGGTGCATGATCAGCGGCTGTATGATCGGGTCCTGCGCGAGGCGGATCTCGGCCTCGGTGAGTCTTACATGGACGGCTGGTGGGATTGCGACGCGATCGATGAATTCATCTCGAGGATACTCAGGGGCAAGCTGGACGAAAAGGTCAGGGGCAACTGGAAGATTCTTCTCCACGTCCTCAAGTTCAGGATGCTGAACTATCAGCTTCCGTCGAAGGCGTTTGTCGTCGGCGAGCGCCACTATGATCTGGGGAACGATCTCTACCGCGCGATGCTCGATAAGCGTATGAATTACACCGGCGCCTACTGGAAAAACGCCGCGAACCTCGATGAGGCGCAGGAGGCGAAGCTGGAGCTTGTCTGCAAAAAGATTAATCTTAGAGAAGGGATGCGGATTCTGGAACTCGGTTGCGGCTGGGGGAGTTTCGCGAAATACGCGGCGGAAAATTACGGCGCCCACGTTCTGGGTGTTACGGTCTCGAAGGAGCAGGTCGCGCTCGGCATGGAGCTCTGCCGGGGTCTTCCGGTTGAGCTAAGGTTGCAGGATTACCGCGATGTCAGCGGCACATACGATGCCGTCGTCTCGATCGGCATCATGGAGCATGTCGGCTGCAAGAATTATAAAACATATATGAACGTCGTCGATCGCTGTCTGAAGGAAGACGGCATCGCGTTTGTGCACACGATCGGCGGTAATAAAAGCGTCGGCTCGACGAACGCGTGGACGCACAAATACATCTTTCCCAACGGCATGATCCCGTCGATCGCGCAGCTCGGCCGGGCGATGGAGCGCACGTTCGTGATGGAGGACTGGCACAACTTCGGTCCGGATTACGACAGGACTCTTATGGCCTGGCACGCGAACTTCGAGAGGGCCTGGCCGGAACTGAAGGACAAGTACGGCGAGCGTTTCCGCCGCATGTGGCGCTACTACCTGTTGAGCTCGGCCGGCGGATTCCGGGCCCGTCATCTGCAGCTCTGGCAGATCGTCTTCACGCGACGCGGGACGCAGCAGCCCCAATGCCGTTTCAACTGAGGCGATGACGATGCGGGAAACGGAGGTTTTGATCGTCGGCGGCGGGCCCGCCGGGGCCGCCTGCGCGATGAAGTTGAAGCAGCATGGTATTGACTGCATTATTCTCGACAAAGAGCCGTTTCCTCGTTTCAAGCCGTGCGCCGGATGGATCACGCCGGATCTGTTCGAGATTCTGCGGGTGAATCAGACCGATTACCCCGGCGGGCTGACCACTTTCAGGTCGTTTGTCATTTCCATCCGCGGTTTTAGGTTCACGCTTCCGGTAAGGCAGTACGCGATCCGCCGCTATGAGTTCGATAAATGGCTGCTCCGCAAATCAGGCGCGCCGTTTTATGTCCACAATGTGAAGGTAATCGAACGGACCCAAGACGGCTATCAGATCGACGGAGCCTATTCTGCAAAGTATCTGATCGGCGCCGGGGGCTCGCAATGCCCGGTTTATCGAACGCTGTTCAAGACGGTCAGCCCGATGCCGAAAGGCTCGTTGATCATTGCCCAGGAGGAGGAATTCCGCTATTCGGTGACCGACGAACGCTGCCATCTCTGGTTTTTCGATCGCGGCCTTCCCGGCTATGCATGGTATGTGCCGAAGGCCGACGGATATCTGAACGTCGGCATCGGAGGAAAGGCGGCGGCTTTGAAGGCGCGAGGCGAGAATCTCCATAGCCATTGGGTGCAACTGGTGCGTAAGCTCGATGAGCTCGGGCTGGTAAAGGATCATGCGTTCAGGCCGAGCGGCCATTACTATTATCTGCGCCAGAGACGGGCAAAGGTCAGGCTCGATAATGCGTTTCTTGTCGGCGACGCGGCGGGCCTGGCGACACTGGACATGGGCGAGGGCATCCGCCCGGCTCTTCAGAGCGGGATTCGGGCCGCGGAGGCGATCATCAGGCAGGGGGACTACTCTCTCGCCTGGATACCGTCGTATTCGTGGCCGTCGCTCATCGGCCTCTGACGTGCCGTTGCAGGGTTGCGAAAGCTTTGAGAACCCCTAAACATGGTTCATTCGCGCTTGAAGGATGCTTTTTCGGCCGTGTCTTTCTCTCTCGAAAGGCTAAAGGCTCTCTATTGCTTGCGTTCTTAACGCCTTCTCCAGCTTGCTTGGGACGATGGGTTGCCCCGAAAAAGCTTTGAAATCGCGCTGCATGAGATGCTGTTTAAGGGTGCTGTAACGCCCTGAATACGCCAGGATCGTGCGGGTCTTTAAAAACGAAAAGGGGTTGAACATGGATGACAGTGCACTTTTGTCTCTGGCAAGGCAAATCAAGAAGGAGAAATACGCCCGGAAGATGGGCCTGAAATTGCTCGAAGTCGATCCGGGCCATGCCGTCGTCGAGCTCCAGTTGAAGGACGATATGACGAATATCTTCGGCATGGTGCATGGAGGGGCGATCTTTTCCCTGATCGACGAGGCGTTCGAGATTTCGTGCAACGCGCATGGAACCGTCGCAGTCGCGCTGAGCATGAGTATAACTTACCACAGGGCGCCGGATGCGAAGGCCAGGCTCCGCGCCGAATCGAAGGAGATCCACCGGTCTACAAAAACCGCCACCTACGAGATCAAGGTAACAGACGAGGACAATGCCCTGATCGCGTCCTGCAGCGCACTTGCGTACCGGAAGCAGGATAAGCTTCCCTTTTTGTGATTTCCCGGCCGGCGCAAAAAAAAGAAAGCAAAGAAACGGCGCGGCCCGATTGCGGCGCTTGTTCCCCCCGGATTTTTTTCTTGACACCCCGTCGGGACATCCTGTATGGATTGGGGGCAGGAAAGGGAGTCATTGGTAAAATGAGGCATATGAAGCTTTATTTCACACCGCTAATATGAGCCGACAGTAGAGGGCCCGTGAGGCTCTCGTCAGCGTGTCGTCCTGCCCTTTCTCCATCGCAGACCGATTAGCCCCTGATGGTCATGCCGTGGAGAACGCGGCGTGACTTAAACCAGGAGGCGAAATTGGTTTCCCCGATTTTCACCACCAGAAGAATCTTCATATCCGTATCCGCGTGTCCGAAACATGGACAGTCCGGGCCTCGCTTTAAGGTGCGTAGTACTCCCTGAAATCTCAATAAAATCAGAGCATGGAGGTGCACTATAGCAGTGGTCTGGCGAGTCTCTGGAGAGGCTCGGCCTATACGGCATACAGGCGGTCATTGTCGGGTTTGTTTTGTGTCTGTTGATTGGTTTTGCGATGAGAAATGATTGAAAAAGGAGAACATATGATGGAAAGCAGGTTTCAGTTCGATTCCCGGTTCATGGGCGGTGGGTGAGGGACGAAATTGGGTCCGGGTGACCTGAAGGAAGTTCTGAAGGGATTGAGTACCGTCGTTAATCCCAGCGTGCTTGCGGGTATGGAGGATGACGCGGCGGTTTACAGACTGACCGATGATCTTGCCGTGATTGCCACGGTGGATTTCTTCACGCCTATTGTCAAGAATGCCTATGTCTACGGACAGATCGCCGCGGCGAATGCGCTCAGCGACGTTTATGCGATGGGAGGAAGGCCTGTGGCCGCGATGAATATCGTCTCCTTTCCGTCCGCGGCGATGAGCCTTTTCATGCTCAGGGAGGTTTTGCGCGGGGGAGCGGACAAGCTCCGGGAGGCCAATGTGGCCCTGGTCGGCGGACATTCGGTCATCGATCCGCAGGAGATAAAATACGGTCTTTCGGTGATCGGCCTCGTTGATCCCCGCCGTATTTTGACCAAGGGACATCTCAGGGTAGGGGACAGGCTGATCCTCACAAAGGCTCTGGGAACGGGGATCATCAACAATGCGTTGAAGGCGGATCTGCTCGATGAACAAACCCAGGACGAGGTTTCGCGGACTATGGCAACGCTGAACAGGGATGCCTCGGAGGTCGCGCTGGAAATGGGGATTCATGTCTGCACCGATATCACGGGTTTCGGCGTCGCGGGACATCTGCTGGAAATGATAGAGCAAACCGAGGAATCCGTTGGAGCCGAGATCGATTCCTCCGCTCTTCCGTTGTTTTCCAGGGTTGAGGAATTCGCAAGGATGGGGCTTATCCCGCCCGGCAGCCAGAGAAACAGGAAATTCCGCGAGGAAAAGGTCGTGTTCACCGACGGCGTGCCGGAGTGGATGCAGTGGCTGTTGTTTGATGCGCAGACCTCCGGCGGGCTGATGCTGGCGGTCCCTGAGGAGGATACCCAACAAACGTTGCAGAGGCTCCATGAAAGGGGTGTGCAAAGGGCGACGATTGTCGGAGAGGTTGTGAAAGAACCCGCCGGAAGGATACTCGTTCGCTGATTTGTTGCGAAGCCCCGGCGTGATCGAAGAGCATCCGGACCGTCCGTTTTTAGTGATTCCGGCCGGCGCAAAAGAAAGAAGGCAACGTTGATGATCGACATCATCAGCCATTATCGCCATACCGAGCCGATATTCAAGAATCTTGAAGAGGAAACGGGAACTTGCGTTCTGTGCGAGGGGCTTTTCCTGTCGCTCGGGGATGCGGCGCGGGCGAGCTTCTTGACGCGATGCACAAGGCCGGCCTTTTAGACGCGGCGATTATCGGCGAGGTGGTCTCCTCCCCGCCGGGCAAAATCATCCTCGATTAACAAGCCAGTTTGCCTTTGCGATGATGCCCTGCATTTTTTCAGAATGATGTCCCTGGTTTTTTGCAGGTTACAAGTTGTCGAGGGGGGGCATCTGCCAGGCCCAAAGCAAACCGGCCGTGGGGATCTTGTTCTCCACGGAGTTCGGCAGCCAGACCCCGTGTAAATCTGCCTGCCGGTCTTCTTCAAAAAGTCGCCGCAGCCGCTCGCGGTGGTCCAGCGAGGGGTGTGCGCAGGCTTTCCGGCAAAACGCTTACCCTGTCCTTGCCGCCTTTGCCGCTTACGGATACGGATATCTTTCGCCGTCGCTTTTTCAATGGGCTACTCTCTAAGCCATGCGGCAAAAGGATGCGCCTAAGCCCCGATATGTTTCCTCGGTGCGCCACTGAAGATGCTTTTATGCGGATGACCGTAACCAGAAGCTGTTCCCAGGGCGGCCCTCCTTTGTCCTCTCGCTCGACATCGATGACATACTCCCGCGCCGGCGCCGCGGAGTCATCAGCACTCTCTTCGCCTTTCTGAAGAGATGCGGTTTTAAAAAACCACCGCAGGAAAGGGCGGACGGCAGCGGTGCTTTTACCCTGTTGCTTCAGCATGTACAGATAATCCAGCACGGATTCTATGGAGGTCCGGCGATGCGCGGCCTTGAGGAATTTCAGCCAGGCAAAGATATCCTCATTCCCGTGCTCGTAGAAGGACAGGATCGGTGCAGTCCGATTGCAGTACTTCTCGCCATCGGGGAAACGAGACGGGGGCATTGCGGCGACGCCGACTTTGTCTTTTATCTTTTCCATATAGGGAAGATAACGAATTTGAATAGCTTATTCAACTAACATGATTTTTTATATGTCGTTCCGGTCTATTTTCAATTTCCCGGTCGTATCTCCCTTAAAATATTGCAAACAGGCAAGAACGTCTCCCTTGACATAGTAATTTCCCGGCATTACAAAAAACAGAGAGTTCGCCGATTTTAAATCGGCAATGGGTTCAATGTTAAAATAGGCCTATTAATACTGTTAGTCTAAAAAAGGAGGAAAAATCTCATGATAGAAGATCCAAAAAAATTTCTGGACGGCTTTCAAGGCGCAGTGGCACAATTTTCCAAGGCCGATAAGGAAACCCTGAAAGCATTCACCAATCTAAATGAAACGGCTCTCCAACCGGGTGCGCTGGATCGAAAAACGAAGACGTTGATGTGTTTTGCCATCGGTATTGCCAATGGTTCAGAATATTGTATAGCAGCCCGCGCTGCCCAGGCAAAAGAAGCCGGCGCGACCCGTGAGGAACTATTGGAAACGGCCAGGGTTGGCCTGTTAATGGGAGGCAGCTTGGCGTTTGGCCCAATTTTGACGGTTTTCATGAATACGATCAATATGCTTTTTCCATAAGGGTCTGATAAGTAACCTATGCAAAATTCTTGCACAATTTGCTCAACCGTTAGCAATTGAGGAAAGCTTCTTTTTTCGCTCAGCTGATAATTGACTAACAAAGCTTTTGCAGCGGAGCGCAAAAAGCCGCGCCCGCTGAAAAGCGCCGTTGGCTGAAAAAAATCAATTTGACATAGTCGACAATGTGGATTAATATAGCTATAAAAAACCACATGATAGAGGTGCGATATGAGAACCATCCAGATGACGCTTGATGATGACCTTGTCACGGAGGTTGATCGCGTTGCAAAGGAACTCAAAACAAGTCGTTCTTCTTTCGCAAGAAAGGCGCTTCGCGACGCCCTTGCACGCTACAGTCTTGA
>DYLD01000364.1 GCA_020722315.1 Syntrophus aciditrophicus | reverse complement strand
AAGCCTGCCTGATGAGCAAAAAATCCCTCTTGAGGCGCCAAAAGGACAGATTTGGGTCTATCATCATCCTCCTAATCGTGGCGAAGGAGTGCTTTGCGTCGGGGTATATCCTGCCGGTAATAGTCCTCTTGCCGGCAAAAAATATAATGAGGAGTATATGGATAGTCATTATGGTGTAAAAATAGGAATACCGGCGCCGTTTGTCTATAACGGCTTATGGAAAGTTAGGGGCGAGGACGGGAAGATTTATTACAGTCTTGGGCTGACGCAAAACAACCCGACGGAAAAAAACCCCGAGCAAAAAATCAATCTTTTTGCCACTTTTGACCGGGAAACCTTTGAAGAAGCGGTTGCGACTGACGAAGCGGTTGCGACCTTAACGGATACAGGTATATCATATTTGTTAGCAAAGTTAGACGATATTCGTAAAGGAAATCTTGCATTAGGCATAGTCATTCAGCCCAATAAAGAAACGCATTTTAATTTCGACAGGGTTTTTATGGGTCCTAATCCGAATACCGCTTTATTGCAAGAGCCGGGCGAGCTGCTTTTGATGTTTTCGGATGATGATCAGGCCAAGATTTTGGATGTTTTGGAAGCAGGAGAAAGGGATGGTGGATGGCCAACAATGCCTCTTGACGGCAGTTTGCCTCCTGAATTTGCCAAAAAGCCTCTTCATGTTGTGATTACTTTAAGATAAAGATTTTTGACCCCCGATGAGAATTCAGAATTCAGAATTCAGATTCTCTACCGTACATTTCCTCACCGAAGAGACCCTAAAGGCGTCGCGTGGCGCCGTGGCGACATTTCCTTCGCGGACAAACGTCACGCCGGTGGGGATTTCCCTGCGAATTTTCGCTCTGGATTGCGGGAAAAACCTTTAGGGTCTAACTTTTCGCGGAGCGACCAACACGCCGCCTCGCATCCACCGCCCCTCTGCGCGGACTTGAAGCGCTCCTCCGCTTCAAGATGTTCTAAACAAAATCGGAGCATCTCGGCTCCGATTTATTCTTCAACCTTGATCTGTCTCATTTCCTCAGCAAGGATAGGGATTTGAGTTTGTATCACATCCCAAATGATGTCTATTTCGAGGCCAAAATATTCATGGGCGATAACGTTCCGCAGGCTGGTTATCTCACGCCACGGAATTTCGGCATGCCTTTCTCGAAATCTCTTGGGCGTTTGCCGAGCCGCTTCGCCGATGATTTCGAGGCTATGAACAACTGCCAGAAAAGTGCGGCGATCTTTCTGCTACTCAGCGGCCTCCTTCATTGCCTGTGTAAAATTCAATATAT
>DYLD01000363.1 GCA_020722315.1 Syntrophus aciditrophicus | reverse complement strand
AACAGAAGCAAGGCTTTGGCCCTCATTTCCCCACCTCCACAGAGGAAAGGCAAATAGCTATATCCTTCCCCAAGTGTCCTTCCTCAACGTGCCGACAAAGGAAAGCCAGAAGGGACCCATCCGGTGACCAAGCAATGTTTCCTGCCAGCATTCCCTGGGGGTAAAGTTTCACCTCGCGGTATTCAGAGCTCCTTACATTGACAAGCAAAGCCCTGGGCAACCCAAACCCCGGCGGAATTGTTCCAACCTCTCCATGCACTAACAGGAACTGGCTGTTTGGAGCCCAACTCAGTTCAGTTGGAAAACCATACGGAAGCGATACAGCTCTAAGCCCATTTTTCCAGGGGTCAAGGAGCAACAAAAAACGGATTTGATTGGGTAGCCTATCCATCGTGGCGACTACTGCCAACATCTGCCCATTCGGACTCCATTGAGCATCCAGTGCCCAGCGAGGGAACGCCCGTCCTTCTATCACCTCTGTGCCGAGATCGAGTTCTTTTATAACCCCTGCCTCCGAATTCACCAACAGGAAGTGCTCACAGTTGTATACCACCTGCCACTTTCCATCCGGCGAAACGGCCGTATCATATTTCCATCCACAGCCCAGGGTGCGAGCGGGCGGCGCAAACCGGGCAAAGCCTATCCTTATCTCCCGCTCCGGAGGGGCATACACTTTGCCTCTCAAATTCCCCGTCGTCCTTGAACAAGCCATCGCTCCCTCTCCAGCTGGAGATAAAACAATCGGCTGGACTGCGTTATCAAATATCCGCACGGGTTGGCCATCCAGAGGGTGCCAGACCAAAGATATCGTCTTCCGGCTCTCATCGTAAAGCAGGTACGTAACTGCTCTTTTCTGTAAACTCCAGACAGGTTTCCCCCAGATATTTCCCTCCGCTACTCTTCTCCCACTCCTGCTTTCCACATTGAAGACCTCAATCGCTACCCTTTTTCCAATGGGTGAGGTGTCTCGCAAGATAAGGATCTCATCGTTGGAAATCCATTCCACAATTCGTAAACCCATCGTATCGGTCAGCACCACCTTGGGCTCGCCGAAGTGGATCTGGTCCAGAGAGGCGTTCTCCCAGGTAAGGGCCGGTGTATGTGCGGGAGAGGGTAGTGCGGTAGCCGTTGCCTCAGCGGCCAATCCTATCAGGTCGTTTTGGGTGCCCAGAGTGAGCATCAGTGCTCCCAGGATGAGCAGCAGAGCCACTCCCAATATCAGGCTTGAAATTTTCGTTCTTCCCATCGTTTCACCTCCATTTGATGTTTCTCCCTTCGGATTCAGTTTGTCGCGCTAAC
>DYLD01000362.1 GCA_020722315.1 Syntrophus aciditrophicus | reverse complement strand
AAAAAAATTGCGATTATGGTTTCAATTGGATTTATATTTATGCTTTTTAGCGTTTCGGCAAACGCGATGGCGCTCTGCGCGAACACCGATTACAACATTTTCCTTATGAGCCAAGGCACGGTAGCTCCAGCCGATCTTATAAACGAAAATGCTTATGAAACAAAAACAGAGAAATTCAACTTAAGCTATGACCTCATAAATTTAACGCCTGATGTCTTTCAGGCAAGGATCGAGCTTTACCGTTATCTTGACGAGGAAGCGCCTAACGATGGATGGAAACTGGAGGAAACCCTGACGTTAGATCCGCCATTCCAATCTTCAATCCCCATTGTATTTGAAGACTTGAAAAGGGGGAAAACCTATTCCATTACGCTAATTGTGGTAACCGACATGCCGAACCTTTCGCTGGGTGACGGCTCGCCGCCGATCGACATGACGGTCAAAACAATCTATTTTTTATGGCCAAAGGAGCACGGAATGCACTTGTCGGCTACTACTTCCTTTGAAGGAGCGCCTAGGAGGGAGCATTTCAAGATGAAATGGTCGGCGGCGGAGGGCGCCGCAAAGACAAAAGTCAAAGCCCGCCATTCTGACAATACGGAGAACCCGATAGTTGAATCATCTTCAGAGGGGGAACTCACCTTTTCCCGCGAGGAGGTTTGGGCCTGGCCTGCCGACAACCTTTCTTCTATATCTGTTGACGCTTTGGATTCTGGCGGCAACGCCATAGCCACAACGGGCTTTATCATCAGTCCCATCCCACCCATTAAGGATTATAAGATCCTTCCCTGCATACCGGCATCGGCAGATCCGGAAGGCGCCGACATGAGCGGTCCCGACGACAGAGTTCTTAATGACGGGATTATAAAGGTGGTCGTTTCGGAAACCTTCGGCGGGGCTTTTTTCACCTTGAAGCTGTTGAGTCAGAACGTCAATTACACAGTGGCGCCCCAGCCAAGCGAAATCTGGGAATTCACGCCGGCATATCGGCCTGTTGCGATCAGCGGTTCAAATGTCACGCAGGTCGACTTCACGGCAAAAAGGGTTATCATTAAAGGAACGGTCACCGACCTTCAGGGGAACGGCCTCTCAGGGATAACGATAACCGCGGGCGGCGCGACGGCAGTCACGGACATGACAGGCAGTTACTATTTCACGGAAACGGATCTGCCCCCTGGGAATTGGGTGCTTGCGCCAAGTGTTGAATCCGCAGTAGTTTACACCTTCGCCCCCTCGACCATCCCCGTAACTATCAGTTCGTTTGACACAACCATAACCGAGCAGAACTTTACGGTGACG
>DYLD01000361.1 GCA_020722315.1 Syntrophus aciditrophicus | reverse complement strand
CGTGGGCTTCGAGGATGTGTCTCTGGGCTTCCTTGATGACGGTAGGATTGCCCGGATACTTGCAGAGCCGCTCGATGAACTTGGCCGCATTGGCCCGGCCCAGACTCTGCTTCTTGTTGTCCGGCCCGTTCTCCGGGATGAACCGCGATGCCGGGACAAGCGCGCCGTACACCGCGGCGCGACACGCCACCAGGGGCCGCCTCGCCCACCAGAGGTGAAGGGTCGAAATGTGCCCCTTGCGGACGGATTTCTCCCGCGACGCCTCGGCGCTGATGGCCTGGATCGGCAGGAAGTCCTCTATAAGTCGTTTGTCGCTGTTCATCGGCTGTCAACTCCGGATTGACTCTTCACCCTTAGTTCATTACGGCGCAGCGCCCCCGTTATAACTGCAGTGATCGCGCAAGCGCTGGTCACGAGCATGTCAACTATCAAAGACGAAGGAGGAACCGCTGTATCTCCGTGGGCGTGGCGATCCCCGGTCTCGTGGGCCGCTTGATACGAATTCTCCGCAAGGCTTGAAAGGGCCTTGATTAGCCTATCTCCAACACTCGGAATCGATGCGAGTTCTTCGATATTCGTATTCCGGCGTAGTTCCACAAGGAATTTCGGAAATTGCTTTGAACTGGGTTCAGGGATTCCAAGGCGTCTCAAAGTTTCGCGGCAAACAGATTCGGCGGCCGAGACCGCTGCCGTAATTGCGCCGGTTGGGTCGGTTGTAGTCCTTAATAAAGCCTTCTTGAGTAATTCAGAGGTTTCTCTAAAACTGGCGGCGCCTGCAGAATCCACCGCATGATGCAAAATGTCTTGTCCTAGACCTGAGGCAAGGACTTCGTTTAACTCCACTCCATTTGCTGAGAGGACACGCTCCAAGTCAACCATGTCGTCTTTTGAAACCTGCTTTCTAGAAAGGATTATCCTTACCAACTCAAGCATGATGCCGTCAGATTCGGGTTTTGCGAAGTCCTCTGGAATCGTATCGAAACCTTCGTTCAAGATGGTCGACTTTGACTTGTAAGACGGAGACTTGATATTGCTCGATACACGTATGGGAAGAATGCGATTACTATTCGCACCGGCTTCTAAGAGAAATTGCTTGAGTTCGTCTATTGAAGTGTAAGTATCGACGAGACGTCGAATTGCACCGATGGTTTTGGAATTCAACTCAACAAACCTCATTGTGTCCTCTCATTTCACACGGTCTGAATCACCGTATCTGGCATCATACATGGAGGATATCCTCTTCGGTGATCGGCAAATCATTGCTGACCCTTGCACCGATCCAACTTAACATGTTCAGGTTGC
>DYLD01000106.1 GCA_020722315.1 Syntrophus aciditrophicus | reverse complement strand
GTCCGAAGGCGAGCTATATCGATTTACAGGGATGGACGAAGAACGACCTCGCAACATGGAACAGATAATGCCGATCCTGCGGAACTTCGGATGGGTAACGCAACCCTGCTAAAAACCGGGAACGCGTTCGAAGGAAGGATCAGGACTACCCGATGAAACGGCTCCCCACCTCACTTGCGGCAACAACCGATCAACGCCACAACAGCTTGTCCGAAAGCAAAACAGCCGATCATGTCATTCCGTCAGACGTGCGAATACGGGCGTACTGCAACATTCTGGAAAAGACCCGGACCCCCGTCTCCGGAAAATCATAGATGGGTACCATCTGCTCCATCAAATAGGCGCGCGAAACGTCCTGATCGGCGGCCTTTCCCATCAGGGAAACAAAGAGATGAGATCACGACCCATTTCACACCTTTACGGGCACAACCCCTCAGAGCCTCCGGTACCGCCCTGGGGGGAATAATCATCGCGGCCAGATCCACCTTAAACGGAACATCATCAATGGTTCGATAAAATTTGACGCCGAGGAATTCACCTCCATGCGGGTTGATCCCGGCGATGCGGCCCTTGAAACCCGCCTTTTCGAGGGCTTCAATGAGCATCGCCCCCGGTTTCAGCGGATCCCTGGATGCGCCGAACACGACAACACTTTTTGATTCCATCACTTCACGAACCGACCGCATTTCCCTTCCGGCACGCCAAAAATATTGCTAACACCTGAATCTATAGAAAAACATCGCTTCTTGAAACCTCCTTTGATCGCGAAAGTCTGCAGAACCCCTCAACCGGGTTTTCATGAAACGCGATTAGAAGGTTTTTAGTCAAAATGCCCCCTATGCAAATGAAACCATTTCGGACAGTTCTGCAAGGCTTTCATCGTATACCAGGGTTCCCCCCCCTGCTATTGAGGCAATCGATATTTGCCTATCCGGTTGTTTTCCAGACTGCCCAGGTACAAACAGCCATCATACTCCCTCGCGGAAGTAATCATCTTCAGTTGTTTTCCCGTCGGTTCATGCAGGCTCCGGGTAATTTTTCCCTGTTCATTCAAAGCCAGAACCAGGCCATAAGGCTTTGCCTTGGGCCAGAAGGCCTTGGGCAGTTTGGACATCTGGGCTTTGACAAAGGGATAGGGGTGAATCATATCCGCAGTCTTATTTCTGACGGTGAAAAGGGCCAGCCAGAACGTACCCCTGCGATTATTTGAGACGTTATCAGGATATCCCGGAAGATTGTCGATAAAGATATCGTGGGTTCCCGTTCGGGGACCTTTGAGCCAGTATCGGATAACCCGGTACCGGTAAGTTTCATTGATCAACACAAAGTCCTCGTCCCGGGACAGGGCCACGCCGTTGGCAAAGTAAAGGTCTTTCAGAAGAACCCTGGTTTTTCGTGTAACAGGGTCATAGCTCAGAAATCTACCGTGGGGTCTGGCTTCCAAAAGATCGTAGAGATATTTATCCTGCGTATACCTGGAGCTTGCATCGGTAAAGTAGATTGTTCCATCACTGGAAATATCAACGGCATCTGTGAATTTAAACGGGACCCCTTCCGCCGAGTCGGTCAGGACACTGACCTTTCCTCCGGAATCAATAGAAAGCAGTCCCCTGTAAGCATCGCAGACGATAAGATTCTCGTCCTTATCAAACTGGAGGCCCAAAGGACGCCCTTCTGTCCGGGCAAAGGTCTCCACGGTGCCGTCGGTCAGGAGTCGGATAATCATCCCGTCCTGTGTTCCGGCGTAGATCAGACCACGTTTGTCCATCACCACCTCTTCCGGGCCATTGATCTTCCCCGAGGCTAAAAGCTCAGCCGCCTGCAACAGGTTGTTCGGCGCCAGCACGCCCGTCAAATCAGGCGCGCTGGGGGGAATATAGGCCACCGGATCAATGGGTGCGGCCCGGTACAAAAAAAGAAAGACCAAAACTACGACAAAACCGATGATACCCAAAATTATCTTCTTCATGGCGCAATCCTCCGTTTCGATAAACACCACTGCAAAGGTTGGGGCACTCTGAAGGATCCTTTTGATATCTCTAAGATGCGTAGCTATCAGCAATCAGGATGTTTGTCAATCGAGATAGACTATAAGCCAAAACAGAGACCGGAGAATAAAACTGGACTTTTAAAACTAAATTTTTTAGCCTGTCCCCGGCTATGATCAGGGGCCAATACAACAGGGATAAAAAAGAGGTCATGGAATGACGAAACTTGTCAAGATTGAGGGTATCGGCCAGGGGTATGCGCAAAAGTTGGAACTGGCGGGCATCTGGACAACGGAGGCTCTTCTGGATCACGGGGCATCCGTTCAGGGACGCAAGGAATTATCCGAAGATACGGGCATTAATCCAAATTTGATTCTACGCTGGGTAAACCACGTTGATTTGTTCAGAATCAATGGAATTGGCGAACAGTACGCTGAATTGCTCGAGGCTGCCGGTGTCGACACGGTCCCCGAACTGGCGACACGAAACCCTTCCACACTCCATCAGAAGCTGGTTGAAGTGAATCAAGACAGGAAGCTCGTCCGCAAGACCCCTTCCGAAGCTCAGGTCAAAAATTGGATCGGGCAGGCCAAAGAGCTGCCGCGAAAGATTACCTACTGAGTACCGTCTTTGCTGACGAAGTCCATGATCTCTTCCCATGTTGACATATCCATCCGCATGATCCAATCGTTATGACCGACGTCCTCGATGATCCACATCCGTTTATTTTCGGGCAGCCGCGCAAATAACTCCCTGGCATGCCTTATCGGTATCACCTCGTCCCTCGCAGCCCCCACGACGGCGATTTTCCCTCGAAATGACGAGAGGTTCTTTGCATTGTCATATTTGTCCTTCATAAACCATCCAACCGGCAGGTACGGGTAGTGGTGTTTCGCAACCGCCAGAAGTGTGTCCCACGGCGTTATCAAAACAAGACCCGGGATTCTCACAGAGCTATTGCGTGCAGCTCCGGCAACAACACCGCAGCCGAGGGATTCTCCAAGCAAATAAACCGGGCTTTCCTGTTTGGCGGCGGCGATACGGACGGTTTCCAGCGAATCCTGCAGAAACGACTGCTCCGACATTTCCCCTTTACGTTCCCCATATCCGGGATATTCGGCAAGGATGATACGATAGCCCATCAAACAGAACGGCGGCACATAATAATCCCTGTCAACCGCCGTACCCGCATTTCCGTGAAAGATGATCACCGTACCCTTTAGCGCCTTGATTGGACAGGTGCTGATATAACCGCGATAACCCGCCGGCCCGTCCGGCCAGAACTCTAGCCCTTTTGCGGTCAGTTCGGATCCGGACGGCAAGCGATAATCCGGATAATACAACATACTTCTCTGCATATCGCAGCTCATCAATAAGATCGATAAAAGAATCGGAACAAACAGTTTTGTTTGTGACATACAAGTTTGGTTTGTTTTATAGCAGAGCAGGGAAAGAATTGCAAAACCGACAAGGTCAAAAAATAACCGGCGCCTCTATCCCGAAAGATGGCAAAGGGTATCCCCCTCCATGCAAAAAATAACTGTTTACATTACAATACAAATATGTATTATAATGCGAATGGACATGAAGAATTATCGCGAGACATATATCAGGCGGGCTGAGATTGCGCAATTGATCATCCTGAACCATTTGTATCAGCAGCGCGGAAGTCGGGATCTGATCTTTCGGGGCGGAACGGCCATCCGATGGTGCTATGGCAGCAGCCGTTTTTCGGAAGATCTGGATTTTGTGACGACTCTGTCCATGGAAAAGGTGTGGCCTGTTTTGGAGTCGGCCGTTAAGGGAATGGAACGGGTCATGATTTCCCATTTCGGGATCGGTGTACTTTCAACCACGGAAAAACAATCACGGAAAGATTCGCTCAAAGGTTTTTTGAACTTTCATCCCGAATCATCCAGAGAAAAGATTTCCGTCAAGTTTGAAGTTGAAGGACTTGTTCCCAAACAAATGCCGGAAAGAAAAAACCACGTTCTTTCGGGGCTTGCGCCCGTTGCTTATTTGATTGCAGATGGCAGTTTTCGCATCCCGCGGCCCAATGCCGTGGTTGTCGCCGAAAAGCCGGAGGAAATTCTTTCGGACAAAGTGCTGTCCCTGCTTGAACGTCGATATATCAAAGGGCGTGATTTGTTTGATATCTGGTATCTCCGCACTGTCTTGAAAACAGCCGTGAATATTGAAATGACGGAAAGAAAATTCAAGATGTACAGGAAACCTTTTATTGCCCGCCGTTCCATGGATTTCTTCAGCACACCGACAACAGAAAACAAGGCTTCCATGACCACGGCCATTTCGCAGGATTTATCACGCTTTTTGCCTCCCGATGCTTTTGAGGTCCAACGTAAAGAAAGTTTTGATGCCTATGTCAAGACCGTTCAATCTCTCTTTAAGGAATTAAAAAACAAAGGAATGCGGCTGCCATGACATCTGTAACGATCCTGAGACAATTGCCGCAACTTTTCCGCTATGCCGATGTTGAAAAATTTACCGGAAATGCCAATGTGTTTCTGACAAGGGCACTGGCAAAGGGCTTTGTTGAACGGGTAGCACGCGGCGTTTATCTCAACACGATGCGCGACGGCAAACCGGCTATTGAAGAGGTCGCCTGTTTTCTGCGCACACCGTCCTACATTTCCTGCGAATGGGCGCTCAATCGCCACGATGTGATCATTCAGGCGTCGTTCGTATGCACCGTCCTGACGCTGGATACAGCGGTCGGCCGTTCGCGCAATGTAGAGTTCGGAGGCGTGACCATTGAATTTTCCCACATTGCTTCACGCTTGTTTAACGGTTTCGAAATGAGGGATGGCTTTAATCTGGCGCTGCCGGAAAAAGCTCTTCTTGATACCATTTACCTACGTAAACATATTCCATTTGCGGATGAACTGAATCTTGCACGTATCAATAAAGACAAGCTTATGCAGATGGCCTTGCCTTTTCCGGCTATTGTAAAAAGGCGGCTGGAAGGTATTTTCTTAAAAAAACAAAATAAAGGGATACAAGTGTTTTAAAAAATCTCAGCTCATCCTCTTAGATTTGGTCAACATAAAAACCTTTCAGAGGAAGGCACGCATGGCTGATAACGATGGAAGTATCATAGGAAGCGGGGCGGGTGGGTTATCGGCGGCATTGACGCTCGCCCGGTACCGCCTGAGGATTTCCCGATGTTCTTTATGACCAGCCCCTCCGTGAAAGACACGAACGGAGGTCATGCACCTGAGGGGCACCATACTGTTTAAATCATCACCGGGGCCAGCCATCAACTCTTTGAACGGTGGGCACAGCTTCCCTCAACGAAACGGTGCAAGGAGTACCAGGGACTTAAAAAGAAGACCGGAGAGCGGCTAATTTCAGCAGCCGAACGGTACATACCCGGTCTTTCAAAACACATCGATTTTGTCGAATATGCTACGCCTCTCTCCAGTGAATACTGGGTAAATGCGGTTCAGGGAGGGAACTACGGAACTGATCAAACACCCGATCAAGTAGGCACCGGAAGGTTCATGACCTTTAGCGCAGGGATTCCCGGGCTTTTCCTTGCCGGAGCAGGAACGATAGGCGCCGGCGTCATGGCCTGTATTCAATCCGGCATACGGGCGGGAGGTAAGGCGGCCACGTACCTCGAGTCTTCATAGAAGATATTTTTCACCCCCCAATATACCCCCTAAAGCTACCGTATTGTGTAGTACATCGGGCAGCAACATCGTTGAACGAATGGCAGGAACAAAAAATCGGAAAATCATCTTGATTCGCACGTCATCGATCGATGTTGCACCCAAGTAATTGATGTTACGAGAGCGTAACAAAGTAATTATCCTAGTATTTTCAGATGGTTATATCTTAGATAAAACAACTGTTACTGTATGGTAATATCCTTACCCATCATTGATGCCCCGCCTTCTTATAAGCTATTAAAATCGTGGATTATTTTAAATTATCAGGACTGGCATGCATATCGCTTATTCCTGATTGACGCGGCAGAGAAATAACCCGTGTTGATACTCCCCTCCTAATTTCCCGGGGAGACAGGGTATGCTCTCCTCGGGAAATAACACGGATTGAAAAGGTGTCGCAGGGAAGGGTATTTGGACTAACCGAAATGGGGGTTTGGTGGGGGCAATGAACGCCGTTATTAAAAAGGAGATGTTATCCGAGAATGTCGTGAGGATGGTACTGGAGGCTCCGGCTATCGCGAAGAAGAGAAAGGCCGGTCAATTTATTCTCCTGAAGGTTGATGAAAAGGGGGAAAAGATTCCTCTGACCATCGTTGATTCGGATGCGCAGCAGGGTACCATCACGATTATCTTTCAGGTTGTCGGTAAGACAACCACGATGCTTGCCGACAAAAAAAAGGGGGAGTTCATTCACGATCTGCAGGGACCGCTGGGGAATCCAACGGAGATTGAACATTTTGGCCATGTCGTATGTATCGGCGGGGGTGTCGGGGTCGGGGTGGTTTACCCTATTGCCGTGGCGTTGAAGGCTGCCGGGAATCGTGTCACCTCTATCATCGGGGCCAGAACAAAGGAACTGCTGATACTGGAAGAGGAGATGAAGAAAGTCAGCGATCACCTGGTTGTGGCGACGGACGACGGCAGTTACGGATTCCATGGCTTTGTAAGCGCGGTTCTTCAGGATATGCTTGATCGAAAGGAAAAAATCGATCGGGTTTACGCCGTAGGGCCGGTACCGATGATGCGGGTCCTGTGCGATGTGACCAGGGCGCATGGTATTAAAACCATCGTATCGCTGAATTCTCTGATGCTGGATGCATCCGGAATGTGCGGCGCCTGCCGTGTTTCGGTCGGCGGGAAAACGAAGTTCACCTGCGTGGACGGCCCTGAATTCGATGGGCATGAGGTGGATTTCGCGATTCTGGCGAACAGATTGCGTATGTATTCCCAGCAGGAAAGGCAATCCCTAGAAATGTACAGGTGTGCGTGCCATGGATAGCGACGATAAAAAGACAATAAAGGTTTCCCGTCATAAAATGCCGGAGCAGAAGCCGGACCTCCGCGTGACAAATTTCAAAGAGGTCCCTCTCGGTTATACCCGAGAGATGGCCGTGGCGGAGGCAAAGCGCTGCGTACAGTGCAAAAAGCCCGGTTGTGTTACCGGCTGCCCTGTCGATGTGAATATCCCGGCATTTATCAGGTTGATTGCGGAAGGCAGATTTGTTGAGGCCGCACAGGCGATCAAAAAGACCAATGCCCTTCCGGCTGTTTGCGGGCGGGTTTGCCCGCAGGAAGACCAGTGTGAAAAAAATTGTATCCTCGGCAAAAAGGGCGAACCTGTTGCGATCGGAGCCCTGGAGAGGTTTGCCGCGGATTACGAAAGAAAAACAGGAGAAATAACGATCCCTGAGAAGGCTGAGCCGAACGGTAAAAGGGTCGCAATCGTGGGTTCCGGCCCCTCCGGTTTGACGATCGCGGGTGATCTCGTCAAACTCGGCTATGACGTGACCATCTTTGAGACAATGCACAAGCCGGGAGGGGTTCTTGTTTATGGTATTCCGGAGTTCAGGCTGCCGAAGGAAATCGTGGATGCCGAGGTGGCTTATCTCGTCAAACTTGGTGTAAAAATCGAACTGAACTCGCTTATCGGCCGCATCAAGACGGTTGATGAACTCCTTGCGGAGGGATTTGACGCTGTTTATCTCGGGGTGGGTGCCGGAGCACCGGTTTTTATGAACATCCCCGGCGAGTATCTCAACGGGGTCTATTCGGCCAACGAGTATCTCACAAGGGTCAATCTGATGAAGGCCTATAATTTTCCTGAATACGACACACCCATCTTGAGAGGAAAGAATGTCGCGGTCGTGGGAGGCGGAAATGTGGCGATGGACTCTGTCCGAACAGCGCTGAGACTTGGGGCACAGAACGCGACGATCATCTATCGCCGGACCGAGGAAGAGATGCCGGCTCGTGCGGAAGAGGTTCACCATGCGAAAGAAGAGGGAGTCCAGTTCAGATTTCTCACCAATCCTCTGGAATACATAGGAAACGATGCGGGCTGGGTTGTTGGTGCTCGCTGTCAACGGATGGAGCTTGGCGAGCCGGATGAATCGGGAAGGCGAAAACCTGTCCCGGTGGCGGATTCCGATTTTGTGATACCCGTTGATATTGTTATCGTAGCGGTTGGCACGATGGCCAATCCGATCATCCCTGCTACGACGCCGGGTTTGAAGACAAACAGCCGTGGATATATCGTCACCCAAGACGATCATGGCAGAACGAGCAGGGAGCGTGTTTATGCCGGCGGGGACATTGTTACCGGTTCGGCAACCGTCATTCTTGCGATGGGTGCAGGCAGAATGGCGGCGCAGGCGATACATCAGAGTTTGTCAGGCCGTTGAAATATAATGCAATGCAACTGCAATAAGTTCCGAACGGAGAAAAAGAAACCGCCGGAGTCAGCTGACATATTGATTTTATTGGTGGTAAAAAAATAAAAAGAAAA
>DYLD01000105.1 GCA_020722315.1 Syntrophus aciditrophicus | reverse complement strand
CAATGAAAGGATAATGCAATGAAAATAAAAATCTTCCTTACGGTTTGTTTATTGCTGGCATCCCTGTCCGGATGCGCACCGAAGATTTATCATGTGAATCTCAGCTATCAACCCACAAAAAAGATAGAACCCATTCTTACCGACGGCAGGGCACTCAGCGTCACGGTTTCCGAATTGATCGACACGAGAAAAATCGATGACCCATTGCTGGTCGGAAATGTCATCCGCCGTGACGGCACTACGATACCTGTCCTACCAAGGTATAATCGTGTCCCCGATGCGGTGACCGATGTGCTTCGCCGAATCCTCAGTCAACTGGCCTTTCATGTATCTCCAACGAAGGTATTATGGAACCTTCAGGAAGACACAATCCTGCCTAGCTGGGGAACCATTCTGATCGGAGGAAGAATTGATGAGCTGAGAATTATCTGCCACGATGACATAGCTGTAAAAAAGTATGCCGCGAACGCTGAAATAACGCTCTTTTTTGCTGACGTTCAGAAAAAGAAAATTTTTTACCATGCAACTGCAAAAAGCAGTTCAACACTGGAACATGTCTTTTTTTCGGAAGAGAAACTCGAAACCCAGATTAGCGGGGTTCTTTTCGAGGCGGCGGAAAAGATCGTAACCGCTCCAGAAACGATAAGGCAGATTCATCAGATTCTTAAGCATTGAAATCGTCTGACAAAACTTTCATCTATCGAAAACAACTACGTTGCAGCGCCAAAAACCCGTCAGACTATTTTACCAGTGCCCCTGGTTGCCGATGCGGTGCCCCATCACCTCGGCGGTGTTCGAGATGACGACAAAGGCCTCCGGGTCTTCTTTTTTTACGATACTTTTGAGAAGAGAGATTTCTTGAAACGTCACGACGGTATAAAGAATCTTCTTTTCCTCCTCCGAATACGCCCCCTGGCCATTTAGAATCGTGACCCCGCGTGTAAGCTCGCTTAAAATCCGGGAGGAAATTTTTCCCCAGCGTGGTGATACGATAAAGACCGCCTTTCTCTGACTGAGCCCGTTGACAACTAGATCTATCATTTTCGTAGCAACATAAAGATAAATCAGGGTATAGAGCGAATCCTCCAGCGAGAAAAAAAACGCCGCAGTTCCGAGAACAAATGTGTTAAAGGCCAGAACCGTCGTTCCTAGCCGGATCGAAAAGCGATTATAGAGAATTACCGATAGGATATCGCTTCCCCCCGCCGATCCCTGGGATTTGAAGATAATGCCCGAACCGAGGCCCTGAATAAGACCGGCCGTCAAAGCGGCCAGAAGTTTATCCTGAACAGGAACAGATATCCGGATCAGTGATACGGCAAGTGTGAAAATAATCATTCCGACGATGCTGTAGGAAAAAAAACGGCGGCTGACAAAGAACCAACCGGCCAAAAACAACGGTACATTTAAAAGAAAATAAACACCCGCAACAGACAAAAAAGGCAAAAGGTAATGGATGACGATCGAAACTCCCACCACCCCGCCACTGACAAATTTATGGGGTATGAGTATCCCGTTGATAGACACAGCGCACAAAAGACTACCCACAGTGATTAGGAAAATATTCCAACCGGCAGTCTTAAAAAACTGTGGATTGTTCGTTAGACTCGGATTACCCATAAACTATTCTCCTGCTGTTTCGATGACGGTCTTAGCACTTTGAAGACCTATCCACAACGTTTTCCTTCGCGCTTAAGGAACCCTTTCCGAGTTTTTTTATCATCTCCAAAAATCACTTTCAATAGCGTAAAGCCCGTATCAGCCTTGCCGATTCCGCGATGCAGTTCCTTCTCTTTTTTTCAACGGATTATGAAAAATGTCCGGGACACGCGCAAAACCGAGAATATTTCTCTTGACAATAAAAACAGTTCCATAAAGAAAGAGAAAAGACAATTATAGAAAAAGTCCACTTTATTCAAAGGCAGATCGTGGTCGTATATCTGAAACTGACATTGACGGCACTTTTCTGGGGCGGAACCTTTGTCGCTGCCAGGGTGGTTTCAAATCATATGGACCCCTTTACCGCGTCGTTCATACGTTTTGCGGCAGCCTCACTGTTTCTTATCCTTGCGGCGATTGCCAAAGGGATTACGATCCCTTTTCCATCAAAAGGCCAGATCATTCCGTCTATTCTTCTGGGAATGACCGGTGTGTTTGCATACAATGTCTTTTTCTTCAGCGGCCTGCAGACGATCACTGCCGGCAGGGCATCTCTCATTGTCGCAATCAATCCGGTGGCTATTTCTATTTTATCCGACATCTTTTTCCATGAAAAAATGCACGCCGGCAAGATCATGGGCGCCTTTTTGTGCTTTACCGGCGTGATTCTGGTCATTTCCCACGGAAACCCGGTGTCCCTTTTCTCGTCAGGTGTGGGCCGCGGAGAATTTTTTCTTCTCGGATGTGTTGTCAGCTGGGTTACATACTCGCTTCTCGGAAAGGTAGTCATGAAGGATCTAACGGCGTTTGCGGCCGTTCTGTATGCCTGCGTGACAGGCGCTGCCGCTCTGTTTCCGCTTGCCCTTTTGGAAAACATAACAGGCAAAATCGGCGGGTTTGGCGGTGCCGACTGGCTGTCGCTGCTCTATCTCGCCTTTTTCGGAACAACGCTGGGATTCCACTGGTATTACGAAGGGATTGCAGCAATCGGCGCTGCAAGGGCCTCCGTATTCATCAATCTCGTTCCGGTTGCCGGTGTTTTCCTCGGCTGGCTTTTGCTCGGGGAATCGGTTAACCTTTCGATCATCGCGGGCGCAACCCTCGTTTTAAGCGGGGTCTATCTGACGAATATACCGATGCCAAAACTACACCGCCTTTAGGGTCAATCTATTCCCAACAAACGAGAAATATTACGTCTGAAGACATCGCCTTTTTCTTCCTCTGAAAAACCGGCGCCATTCAAAAGACCGTCAATGTGTTCAATTTCTCTTTCCTGGATAAACCACGGCCAGTCGGTGCCGAAAAGGATATGACGCGGCCCGTGCATTTCAAGTAAACGAAAGACCTGCGCTGGTTTTAACAGGCGGGCTTCATTCGAGGTATCCAAAAACAGATTCGGCCGTGGTGTCAGACACCTGCTGATCTCTTCGAACGGGGCATCAAGTCCGCCTAGGTGCGCTCCGATTATATTGATCCCTGGATATCGATCGGCCAGTTTGGCCAGTTTTTCTGGTGTAGTGTTGTACTCCGGCAATGTTCCGAAATGCAGATCCGCCCGGTAGAGCGTGTCGAGTATAACTGCAAACGGGCTGCTGCTGTTTTCATTCGCTCTTTGGATTTCGTCGAACATCTTCAGCGTCGCCGGCGACTCCAACGAAAAACCCTGGGAAAAGGAACAGAACTTGAGGACCCGAACGCCGCTGTTGCGCAAATAGGCCAGTTCGGTGTCAGGATGAGGACAATCCGGATGCAGAGTCCCTGCTGTATAAAGCCATTCGAATCGGGATACCGTCGCGAGAGAATCCCGGTTTGTCCTGTGCACGGCTTTATAGCTTGCAGTCGGCAACAATAGAGCGGCGGAGACACCGGCTTTCAGGAGATCCTCATGCAGCGCCTCCGGCGTGGTTCGCCGATCTGCGTTTTGGGTCTGTAACTGAAGCTGTTGAACCATACCCGTTTTTCGGGAAACGTTGGCAATGACTTTGTGGGAAAAAAGATGGATGTGGCTGTCGATTATTTTCATTCTGTTTTAACCCGGATAAATAATGTTGAGAGGTTCACAACGATCCCTCTGTATCACCGTCGTGCCAACGTCTCTACTTTGGGTCATGTCGGAAAATCAAGCAAAAAAGGACGATCGAGGAGATGTTGATCAGGGGTCTATTGACATAACTCAAAAATGCGTATAGAAATCAAACAATTTTAATTTAGGGAGACATACGAAGCATGCAGGCCCTCTTTACGTTAACCCCTGCAGAGGCCAAGAGGCTGATCGGAAAGGCCGTTGCGGCATTACCGGAAGTATTGGAGGCCAAAAAGAAAGGGTATCTTGTGGTCTCACGGGGAACGACAAATGCGTTTATTCTTGAAGAACTGCTCGGAGAAAAATTTGAAAAAGAACGCTACGTTGCCGGGCAGGTTATCAAAGGCGTGCTTTGCGTTCTCGCTCAGAATTTACGGGCAAAGCCGGTAATCTTTTACAGGGGAGAGGTTCTTAACGAAGAACCGGGAACCGTTATCGATAAACTTGCTCCGGGAGACATCCTGTTGAAAGGAGCCAACGCGATTGATCCTTACGGAAATGTCGGCGTCGTGATGGCCGGAGAAACGGGAGGTACAATGGGGCAGTTCTATATGGCGCTGAAGGCAAAAGGCGTCCAAACCATTTATCCAGTCGGGCTGGAAAAGCTGATCCCTTCGGTTACGGAGGCGGCCCGATTGGGGGGTACGATGAAGCTCGACAAATCGATCGGCGCTGTTGCCGGTATGGCTTGCGTCTCCGATGGCCGGGTTTTCACTGAAATTGAGGCGATAGAAAGCCTTTTCGGGATAGAGGCTACTCCATTCGCCTCGGGAGGATGGGGAGGCGCAGAGGGCTCCGTGACTTTTATCGTTGAGGGCGAAGATGTCGCGGTAGGCGATTGCCTGCAATTGATCAATTCCTTAAAAGGCGAGCCGCCCCTGAAAGCCGTGAAAAGCCCGTGCGAATCCTGCCATCTAAAATGCAGCTTCGCGGGAAAAAAGGAAGATGAGCTTCCGGCTTACCTTTTATAAACGGAAGAGGAATCTTGCCCGACATCTCAAAGAAAGGTCTGCTGTATGGGGTCTTTTACGATTGCCACATATAATGTCAATTCGATCCGCAGCCGTTTACATATCGTTATTCCGTGGCTGAAAAAAAATGCGCCGGATGTCCTGTGCATGCAGGAAACAAAGGCTGAGGACGACCGGTTCCCCGTTTCCGCATTCGAAGATAGTGGATATCATGTCATTTTCAGCGGGACAAAAAAGTATAACGGCGTGGCCATCGCATCGCGAGTGAAGGCCGAACAGGTCATTCAAGGACTTTCCGATGGCGGACAGGCTGATCAGGATCGACTGATCGCGGCTGCTTTCTCAGGAGTGGTTGTGGTCAATTCTTACGTTCCACAGGGAAGGGATCGAGAAACGGAATACTTCCGATACAAACTTGCGTGGTTTAAACGGCTGGAGGACTTTTTTCGCCGGCACTGGTCTCCCCAGACGCCGCTGGTCTGGTGCGGTGATTTGAATGTTGCCCCGGAGGATATAGATGTTCACGACCCCAAACGACTTCTCGGTCATGTGTGCTTTACGCCCGAGGTAACGGAGGCCTTCTATAAAACAGCCTCCTGGGGTTTGAAGGACATCTTCCGCCTTCATCATCCAAAAGAACCAGGACAGTATACCTTCTTCGATTATCGCGTTCCCAACGCCCTCAAGCGCGGGCTCGGATGGAGAATAGACCATATTCTAGCGACCGAACCTTTGGCCGCTGTTTCTTTGTCGTGCGAGATAGACCTTCAGCCCCGAACGAGCGAAAAACCTTCCGATCACACAGTCCTCTGGGCGAAATTTGACATAAAATAGGAAAAGTTTATGGATACGCTGGATATCTTGAATATGAACAACGAAATCGCGATCAAATTCAATAAGCTCGAAGAGGATCTTGCCGCCTGTGAGGGGATTGGACAACTCTTTAACGATATCGTCTTCCAGAGTTCGGAGTCTTTCGCCATTCCATACGTCTGGATATCGTTGCTGCGCATTCCCGAGACATGGCCGATCGTCTATACTTTGAATAATGAGCCCCTTTTGAAGGACAGGGTCAATATTATAGAACCTGCCCGTTACTTTGAAATATGCCCGAAAGAGCCAATTCCACTGCTTGCTTCAGCCGACATCAAGGCTTTTTACCGCCTCATGCCCTCTAAACTGAAGTTCATCATGCATTCGATTGCCATTGCGCCGATAAATCTGCATGGCTACACAATAGGAAGCATCAACCATGCGGATCCGTCGCCTGACAGGTACCGTCCAGGCATGGACACAACGATGCTCGAGCATCTTATGGCGGTCTTTTCCAAAAGGCTTTCCGAACTCCTCATACGCTAATTTTTTCCAGTTAAAATAAATGCGGCAAAAATTCCATAACAGGCCCGGAAAGAAACCTGAAAGACCGGAAGAACCCATTGCGAACAGGCGATTTAACCGATTCGTTCATCGCACTTACAAACGCATGCGGATGAAACCGGATGCGGAACCTGTTTTAAAGAAGACTTTTGCGAAGATCGGCAAGCCGCCGCAGAGCGAGTTTATCCCCGATGCGTTCCAGCTTGAGGCGATCCGTGCGATCAACGAAAGCGACTGCCTCGTTAGTGCACCGACCGGTGCCGGAAAAACATGGATCGCCGAGGAGGCTATTCGTTCCGTGCTGAAAAGGGGGGGGCGTTGCTGGTATGCTTCTCCGCTCAAGGCATTAAGCAACTCCAAATGGGTCGAGTTCAGCGAAATTTTCAAGACGGAAAATGTCGGTATTGTCACGGGCGATGCAAAAGAGAACACCGAAGCCCCCATTCTGGTCGGGACAACCGAAATCCTTAGAAACCAGCTCTACGACGCGATGCACAACATGGAAAATCTCAACTTCGACCTTGTGACGCTTGATGAGGCGCATTTCCTGGGCGACCGCGACCGCGGGGTAGTCTGGGAAGAAATTATGATCTATCTGCCGACCAGGATAAACCTGTTGCTACTTTCGGCGACGATAGGCAATGCAGAAGAGATCTCGGCATGGCTTTCTTCGATCAGAAAGAAGCCGTGCCGTGTGATAACAGAAAAAAAACGGCCTGTTCCTCTTGTGCCCCTTTTTTTGCACCCATCCGGACGTCTGATGCCGTTACTGGAGAAAAAGCATCTTTTTGGAAAGGTTGAGGCGTTCATCAACCGGCGGCACGGCCCTAGTGAATGGATTTCGCAAAGGATTGGAGAGATTCTGGACGTTTGCGAACATCACCGCCTGCTGCCAGCGATCTTCTTTGTTAAATCGCGATCCGAATGCGACGCCGCTGTCAAAATGTGCGATCCCGTGGACGATATACAGGATAAACGTTTCCACGAAGACCTCCAAGAGCAGCTTCAAAAAGCTCCTTACCTGAGGAATCATCGCCAGTTGGAGGTGCTTATTAAATCACACGTTGCCGCGCATCACGGCGGACAGCTTCCGTCCTGGAAATTTCTCGTTGAAACAATGATGAAAAAGGGGCACCTCAGGGCAATCTTTGCGACTTCCACCGTAGCCGCAGGGGTCAATTTCCCCGCCCGTACTATCGTTCTTATGAATTCGGATCTGTTCAACGGCCATAATTTCTCCCCGTTGAGCAGTTCTGAATTTCACCAGATGACCGGCAGAGCCGGCAGACGAGGACAGGATCGGGTCGGCTTCCTGCTGACGATCCCGGGGCGGTTTATGGACCTGGTTCATATACGCGAGTTGCTGTTCAGCAAACCAGAGGCGATCACAAGCCAGATACGCAGCGACTTTTCGATGGTTCTGAATCTGTTGTTATCCCAGACACCGGAAGATATCCGCACCATTTTCGAAAAATCCTTTGCCTCGTACCAGCGGTCGCATACAAAACAGGCCAACGGGGCTGATCCCCGGCAGGATCTCTGGAGCGCCTTTCAAGACCACCTTACCCTTCTCAAAGAGGAAGGATTTGTAGGCAGTGACGACAGGTTAACCCAAAACGGCGTATGGGCCTCCAAATTGCGGCTGGATCAGCCGCTTTTGATCGCCGAATGCCTACGGCAGAATGCGCTCCCTAAAAACGACGAAGCCCTTTTTGCCGCCTCGATAGCCCCTTTCGTTTATGACGGGGACCAGGATGTCTTTCTGATGAAGAAAAACCTGCCCAAACGACTGACTAACGTCTACAATCGCGTGATCAAAACGATCAGGCCGCTGTGTGAACGCATGGAAAAGCGCGGTTTCCCGGTTTCTCCATTGCTTTTCTGGCCGGCGGCGGTCATTTATGACTGGGCGATTGGCACGGATTGGAACAGGATCATTACAAAAACGGGGATATCGGACGGCGATCTGGCAATGCTGATCCTCCGCACGGCAGACAATCTAAGACAGCTGATGTCTTTGAGGGAAACACACCCGGAAACGGCATCGCTTGCGGCGGCGGCCCGGGAGATGATTCTCCGTGAACCGGCGGTTTTTTCATTTTTATACTGAACAATATTCCCCGCAAATTAGAAATGTTACATAAACAAAAGCCGCGGGAACCAGCGGGTCGTCATTTGTAGCTTGACATCATGATCGATTGCATTATATAAGCCGCGCCTCTTGGAACGTTTTGGAGAATCTCCTCGGAAGGAGACGGACTGGCAAACTAAAAATGTCCCCATCGTCTAGAGGCCTAGGACATCGGCCTTTCACGCCGGTAACCGGGGTTCGAATCCCCGTGGGGACGCCATGAGACCTTTGAAAAATGGCGCCTGAAGCGCGATTTAAAGATTTTTCGGGG
>DYLD01000360.1 GCA_020722315.1 Syntrophus aciditrophicus | reverse complement strand
GAGGTACGGCTTTTCAATATAACAGGAAATAAGGCCAAAGAGGTGCAGAGTGTTGTATTTAAGCTAGAGCGGGAGGTTCAGAGACTGTTTGAAAACAATCTCGAAGTACTGTTGGGTGTCCGATTCGTTGCATCTGAGTTCCCTACCAGCAATGGCGGAAGGATAGACACCTTGGGGATAGATGAGAACGGTTTCCCGGTTATCATCGAATACAAGCTCGACAAAAACCGCACCGTCATCAATCAAGGTATGTTCTACATGGCCTGGCTGCGCAGCCACAGCGCCGAGTTTTGGAAGTTGGTCTTTGAAAAACTCGGAAAAGAAGCGGCCGATTCTATTGACAATAGTTCTATCCGGCTCATTTGTATTGCTTCTGACTTTACGAGGGAAGACCTGGGTGCTTACGAATTGATGCCGGATAACATTGATTTGATCCGCTATCGGAGGTTCGGCGATTCTCATTTGCTGCTTGAACGGATTACTACATCCGATACGGAAGCATCTACTCCCCAAAAAGAAATAGGCCCTAGATCAGGCCCATACAAATCTTTTGTTCAGTGGCTTGAAGAAGCCCCCGCTGAGCTGAGGCAGGTCTATGAAAAACTGCGACAAGCAATCCTGAGCCAAGGTGAAGACGTTTCTGAGAAACAGACAAAGCTCTACACCGCCTTTAAGCGGATTAGGAATTTTGCAACGGTAACCTACGCTTCAAAAGCAGAATTAAACCTTTATCTACACCTTGATCCGAAGCAAGTAGAATTGCGTGAGGGGATACGCGACGTAAGCGAGATTGGCCATTGGGGCACCGGAAATCTTGAAGTCAAAATCCGAACAATCCAGGATGTCGAGAAGGCAATTCCCCTCATTGAGCGTGCATACGAGGGTAACCCATGACACCTGACGACTTCTTCCCCCCTCGCCCGGCGGCGCAACCCACCATCTACGCTTACGAGCTCGAGGGCGTCGAGACGCATCGGGGCTTACTCAAGGTTGGTTACACTACAAGAGATGTGCGCCAGCGCGTGCAGGAGCAGCTCGGCACGGCGGGCGTACCCTACCGCATCGTACTGGAAGAGCAGGCCATGCGCAGCGACGGAACAGCCTTTACCGACCACGAGGTGCACGAAATGCTCCGCATTAACGGCGTGCATCGCGAAGTGGGCGAGTGGTTCCGCTGTACAGTAAGGGATGTTGAGCGAGCTATTTTAGCCGTGCGTCAGGGGCAGCTTATCGAGGAGCAGCGCCATGTAAATTTTCAAATGCGCCCCGAGCAGCAAGCCGCGGTCGAAAAGACCATCGCCTATTTCCAA
>DYLD01000359.1 GCA_020722315.1 Syntrophus aciditrophicus | reverse complement strand
GACTCAAATCGAAAGTATTTGACAATAATTTCGATTTGAGTTACGGTTTATCTATGGACGCCATTTATTACGCATTGAATCCCTGGTGGGAGGGGAAGAAAATCGATACCGGTATCGACCGGGACAGCTATCTGAGCCATCTTTCAACATACCTCCAACGGAAACAGATTGAGATCTTTATCGGCAGCAGGCGCACAGGCAAGACGACCCTGCTGAAACAGATTATCAAGACCCTTTTAACAACCGGTATTTCTGAGAAAGATATTTTCTATCTTGCGTTGGACCACCCTGCCCTGTCCGGCATCCGGATATCGGATCACCTCAAAAACATGCGGAAACAATTCATGCATGACCGTGAGAGAAAACTGTATCTATTTCTCGATGAAGTTCAGGAAAGTCCGCAATGGGAGGCGGAACTCAAAGCCCTTTACGACCTAGAATCGCTGAAGATCTTCTGCAGTGGCTCCACATCGTCTCTGCTGACGAGACAGGAGGGTAAACTGACAGGCAGGCAAATCGTCAACACAATGTTTACGTTAAGTTTTAGAGAATATGTTCAGTTCAAGGGCGGGGCTCCCAGCCTCTCCGAAGATTATAAATACGAACAACTGGCAGAGGACTATCTGAGCATTGGCGGATACCCGGAACAGGTCTTGAATCCATCCCCCGAATACATGGTCAACCTGCTGGAGGATATTCTTGCCCGCGACCTGACCCGCCTTCATTTCCTGAAAAAGCCATATATCATGAAGGATTTATTAAGATTAATTGGTGCGGCGGTGGGCTCTCGCACCAGCTACAACAAACTCTCGAAGGTGCTCGGCCTGTCTGTCGATACCGTTAAAGAGTATATAAGTTATCTGGAAATGGCTTTTCTTGTTAAGCCACTGGAGAAATGGACGACATCCTGGTCCGAAAAGGTCTATGCCCAGAAGAAGATCTATCTTTGGGACAATGGCGTCAAAACGCTGCTGACCGGTTCGGGTGACATCGGAGCGAGGGCGGAAAATGCCGTTTTTATCGAACTGCTGAGAAATAATATGGCCTGCGGCTATTACGCGGAAAGCGAGCGAGAGGTGGATTTCGTCACGGAAAGCAGCGCAAATCCCCTCCCGGTGGAGGTCAAGTATCTGGATCATTTTGACTGGCAGGATAAACATTATTCCGGTATCCGTCTTTTTTGTAACCGATTCCCATCTGTTAAACAGGCGCTGGTGATAACGAAAAATGCTAGCGCGACCGTGACCGCTGATAATCTTGTTGTTCACGCGATCCCTTTATGGAAATTTTTGCTGGATGCCCCCGCCGTTTT
>DYLD01000104.1 GCA_020722315.1 Syntrophus aciditrophicus | reverse complement strand
TCAACCCGCCTCATATATTTTAGGTGCCTGCAAGGTTTTTCTGAGGTGCCCCGACTGCACGGCAAATTCGAGAAGGCGTGAAAGAGGGGCGATAGCAAATGTTATTAAGCCTTCGAGAGTGCACCAGGACGGGGTATTTTCCAACGAAGAAATGATGGCGCCGTCGGTTGTTTCAACAAAGTTTAGCAATGCTTTCACTCCATTTGCGATTTCAAACACCGACTCAGGCCCAAAGGCTCAAAAAAGCGCATCCGACAAACCTGTTGGACCTGTTTGTTGCGGATACGGACTTTCAATATAATTTTAGGCCAGATTATTCCCGGCTTGTCAAGAAATTATTCGCCATTGCCGCGCTGCAAATTGCAAAATCTGTATTGTTATTACCCGGCATTTTTGGTACAAATTATAAAGATAAATATTTTTGGAGAAAGGACCTATCTCTTGACTCAAGACATTTCCATCCAACAGGCTAAAGACGTCCTCCGGATAGAAGCCGAGAGCATTTTCAGCCTGATTGAAAAAGTGGGGGAACCGTTTTCCCGGGCGGTTGAAATGATTTATAAAAGCAAAGGGAGGGTGATTGTCACCGGGATAGGCAAATCGGGACTGATCGGCAGAAAGATCGTTGCGACAATGACCAGCACCGGCACGCAGGCCATTTTTCTCCATCCCGTGGAAGGGCTGCACGGTGATCTGGGGATCGTTAACAAAGACGATGTACTGCTGGCCATCTCCAATAGTGGTGAAACCACCGAAGTCAACATGATTATCGCCAGCATCCGCGATCTGGGCGTTTCGTGCATTGCCTTTACCGGTAACCCTTCTTCCTCGCTGGCAAAAGCCAGCGATATCGTAATAGACATAGGAGTCAAGAAGGAAGCGTGTCCGTTCGGACTTGCACCCACCTCAAGCTCGACCGCAGCGCTTGCGATGGGCGACGCCCTTGCCGTTGCTCTGATAAAACGCCGAGACTTCAAAGAAAGGGATTTCTACAAATTCCACCCGGGAGGGAATCTGGGGCTCAGGCTTAGGGCCAAAATTAGAGATGTTATGATTACCGGATCCGAGGTCCCGCGCATCTCGGCAGACGCTGCTTTTCTCGAGGCCGTGCGGGAAATAGATGAAAAAAACAAAGGTTTTGTCATTATCACCAACGTTGATGATGTTGTCAAAGGCATTCTAACAGATGGCGATATCCGCCGTATTGTCCGCAGGGGAACAAACTTTCGTGCCGAGCCTGTTTCGTTGTTCATGACGCCAACGCCCAAAACCATTGGTGATGACATCTCTGTTGCGCAAGCGATTGAATACATGCAACGCGAGGAAATAACAACTCTTATTGTAACCGACAAAAACAATCATCTGAAAGGCTATGTCCACCTGCACGATATCCTTGGACGGGGGGGTTCGCTGAAGATCGCCTTTCCGGAGTAGCCAATAAAACAAGGCGTGTGATTGCATGCAAAAGGCAAAGGAGACCACCGCGAAAAGAAAAGAAGCGGAGAAAAAGGGCCGTATGGACGAAAAAAGCTCGGCGGTACAGAAAAACTCTAATGAAAAGGAAACGCCGAAGGGAATCAATATAAAAGATCCGGCACTCCTTTTGAACCGTGACCTCTCCTGGCTGGAATTCAACCGCCGTGTTCTTGAGGAAGCGGAAGACCCTGATACGCCAGCGCTTGAAAAGCTGAAGTTTATTTCGATCTTCAGCTCCAATCTGGATGAATTCTTTCAAATCCGCGTTGGAGCACTGGCCCGTCTCATCCAGGCCGGCGTCATCGACCCCGATCCTTCGGGGATGGTCCCAATAGAGATCATGAACGGCATCGCAAAGAAGGTTCGCCGTTACGTTTCCGAACAATATGAGTGTTTCGATAACATCGTTCTTCCATCTCTGAAGCAGGCCGGCATTGAACTTCACACGATCGAATCCCTGGAGAAAAAAGACAAGGAGAATCTCCGCAAATATTTTGAAAGCCAGGTACTTCCGATTCTGACCCCTCTTGCGGTCGATGCAGGTCATCCCTTTCCCTTTTTGGTGAACTTGAGACTCAATCTAATGGTCATGTTCAAGGAGCCGGCCAAAGATACCGAAGCCCAGACGTATAAGTTTGAAAAGGATCAACCACGTGATCCTTACATTCAGCCTTATGCGTTTGTCGATGTCCCCGCTCTTTTGCCCCGCCTGATAAAGGTCGGTGAGGAAGGAAATAAGCATGGACATCATTTTGTTCTTCTTGAGGATCTGATCAGTGCGAATATAGGGACTCTCTTTCCAGGCATGAAAATCACCGAATGCTTTCCGTTCAGGGTAACCCGCAACCAGGACTATGACCTTCACGAAGATTCCGTCATGGATTTGCTGAAATCCGTGGAGGCGGAGCTGAAAGACCGTTCCAACAAGATCGCAGTCCGGCTTGAGGTAAAAAAGGGCTTCAACCAGAACATGCTCCAGGTTCTCTGCAAGGGTCTGGAGATGGAAGAAACCAATGTTTATCACATACCCGGGCCGCTTAATCTCTGCGGGTTACTTCCGCTGTATGATCTTCCCGTTTCAAACAGTTTCCGGGATGAGCCTTTCAACCCCCGGATTCCTAAACGACTTGCCGGTAAAACAGATATTTTCAGCGTCATACGTGAAGGGGATATGCTGCTCCATCACCCGTATGACTCCTTTGGCGTGGTTGTCGATTTCATCAACACCGCCGCCGAGGACCCGGACGTGCTGGCAATAAAACAAACCCTTTACCGCATTGATCCCAACTCGCCGATTGTTGATGCCCTCTGCAATGCCGCCGAAAAAGGTAAACAGGTCACCGCGGTGATTGAAATCAAGGCGCGCTTCGACGAGGCAAAAAACATCGACCTCGCCCAGCGGATGGAAAAAGCCGGGATAAACACGATTTACGGATTTGTCAACTGGAAAGTCCACTGCAAGGCGACCCTTGTCGTACGACGCGAAGGCGGACGACTCCGGCGCTATGTGCATCTGTCGTCCGGGAATTACAACACGCAGACCGCTCAAGTTTACACCGACGTTGGCTTGCTGACGGCGGATGACAATATCGGTAACGATGTTTCCTCTTTGTTCAACGTGATTACGGGTTTCAATTCCTGGACAGGTAGAGACATGTTCAAACCGGAAAACATCGAAGCACGCTTTAAAAAATTTTTCCTTTCGCCGGTCAATATGAAGGAACGTGTCATCGCGCTTATTGAACGCGAAAGCAAACTGTCCACACCCAAATCGCCCGGCCGCATTATCGCAAAGATGAACGCACTGATCGACGAACAAACAATCCGCGCCCTTTACAGGGCCTCACAGGCAGGGGTCCGGATAGACCTCATCGTTCGCGGAATATGCTGCCTGCGTCCGGGTATTTCTGGCGTCAGCGAAAACATCCATGTCACAAGCATTCTCGACCGCTTCCTTGAACATTCCCGCATTTACTACTTCCACAACGGCGGCAAGCCGGAGATCTATTCCGGATCGGCGGATTGGATGCCGCGAAATTTCAGAAAAAGGGCGGAGATTCTCTACCCGATTTGCGATCAAAAGATAAAGCGCCGCATCGTCAATGAGATTCTGATGACCTATCTTGCCGACAACGTGAAGGCCCGCATCATGCAGCCTGATGGAAGCTACCGGCGGGCTCAAAGGGATGCCGCCACAGAAGCGGTGCGAAGTCAGAGCGCGCTCATTGCGATCGCGCGTAAGGGAGGTCTGAAGTCCCCCCCGTATTCCGAACTGGTCAAGAGGATAGGCAATAGAAAAAAGGGGAAGAAATGACAAAAACCCTGAAGCCCCGAGGGAAAACGGATGTCATTTTTGATGTGATAAACACCCTGCTTGGTAATTCACAATCGGATGTCCGCCATGCCAAACACGTGACGGAGCTTACGCTTGCCCTCTTCAACAGGCTTGCTGAAATCCATCAGATAGATACCCGCGGCCGTTTTCTTTTGGAGATTGCTGCGATGCTCCACGATATCGGCTGGTCACGAACGACAAACGGTGGGCATCACAAACACAGCAGGGACATGATTCTTGAAGCCGACTTGCCGGGGGTCACAGACCGAGAAAAAACCATCTGTGCACTGGTTGCACGTTATCACAACAAGGCGGAACCTGATACATCCCGTCACAAGGACTACGCATCGCTCAAAAAAAAGGACCGGAGGATTGTCTCATGGCTGGCTGCAATGCTTCGCGTCGGTGACGGTCTTGACTGTCTGCATACCAACAACGTGAATATCACCGGGTGCAAAATAGACAAAAAAACGCTGACAATTATGCTCGCTGCAAAGAAAAATTGCACGATGGAAATCAGATGCGCGAGAAAGAAAGGCGCGCTTCTTGAACAAATGGCCAAACGGGATCTGGTATTCAGGCAATGCTCTTAGCGTTTCTTTCGGACATCCACGGAAACCTTCCGGCTCTGCAATCGGCATTGGCAGACATAAAAAGAAGGCATGTCGACAAAATCTACTGCGCCGGGGATCTTGTAGGTTACGGCCCTTTTCCCGATGAGGTTTGCCGGCTTCTCTTACAGGAAAAGGTTACAACGATCATCGGAAATTACGATGCAAAAGTGCGGTCTGCTTTGCATAATCCGGAAGATGTTAAGAAAAAAATGAAACCCGGTAAATGGAAAATACTCAACTGGACGAGAAAACACATCAGTCCGAAATCCGCCCGTTTTCTTGCTGCTCTTCCTAATTGCCACCGCGAAATTGTGGCTGGAGGCTTAAATCTTTTGATCGTACACGGAAGCCCTGTTTCTTTTGACGACACAATCTATCCGAGTATAACCCGCAATGGTCTTGAAAAGAAGCTAGCGGGGGAAAAGCCCGACATCGTTGTTTGCGGCCATACCCATATACCCTTCATAAAGCGCTTTGCCAAAATGGTTGTCGTCAACTGCGGATCGACGGGCCAGCCGGTGGATGGAGACCCGCGCCCCTCTTACGCGTTGTTCGAAATCGCAAAAAAGCGGGTTTTGTCGGCCAGAATTGTCCGATTTGGATATCCCTATGCGAAAGTGATTCAAGCACTGGAAAACTCTTCGCTGCCGCGTGGTTTGGTGACGGACTTCAGAGAAGGAAACAAGAAGCGAGAACCGGCATGAGGACTCAAACGCCCAACGGAATCGCGTACAAATTTCTGTTGGAAAAACCCGGCGCCGACACAGCTGTTCTGGATTTTTTGCGTGCAGCTGGGTGCATTGTAAAAAAACAGCCTAAAATCATCCAGCAGGATTTCTATCTCGACACGTACGACTGGAGACTCTTCCGGGACGGTCTAGCCCTTCGTCTCCGGCATACGAAAGGCAAATACGTCTGCACGTTGGAAAATTGTGCAAAGAGCGAAGGAGGCAAAAATGATCGTCAAGAAACAGGGATCACGGCCAAACAAAATTTCCGGGACCGGTGCGATGATGTTCCTCAAGAGATCATGCAGAAAATAAAGGATATTATTTATCCCCGCCGTCTGATCACCCAGCTTACTGTCAGGACTGAACGCGAGCCTTTCGTAGCCATTACCGGAGACGAAACAGAGATTCTGGTCGGCTTTGACTCCACGGCTTTTCAGGCAACAGGTTTGAACAAACCACATCGGGCCGAGCGGTTTTTTGAAATGCAAATGGAACTGCAAAAGGGTGCTTTGGAACGTATCGACTCGGTTGTGAAAAATATAACAAGAACCTTTTCCTTTCGACCCTCCCTGAAACCCACGCTTAAAACGGCGATAGAGCGGCTTGACATAAAGTTCCCCGCAAAAAATCCGCCCGACGTTTTGACCGTTAAAGGCGATGACCGCCTTGACGTGGCAATACAGAAGATTTTGGCCTTTCAGCTTTCCCGCCTCCAAGAAAATATCCCGGGCGTAAAGGCTGACATTGATACCGAGTTTGTCCACCAGGGACGTGTGGCTACACGCCGGATGAGGTCAATAATCAAGCTTTTCAAAGGCGCGATTCCTCAAAGGAGCGCCGTTTATTTCGCCGGAGAGCTTTCCTGGCTCGCCTCTCTTTTTGGCGCTGTCCGCGATCTGGATGTCTTTCTGCTCAACCTTCCCGGATTCCTGGCTGAAATTGACCTGGCACCGCAAAAGACAAAGGATGTCCTTTTAAAACAAATCCGAGAGGAACGGCTTTCACGTCTGGCCGACCTTAATGCCGGTCTGTCTTCTTCGCGCTGGCGCATCTTTTTCCTGCGCCTTTCAAGCTTTTCCCGCCGTAAACCGGCAAGCAAACCGCTGGCGTCCCTTGCATTGAATACCGTCTGTACAACGGCTCCGTTGATTCTTTCTGAACTTTTTGAAAGGGTTATCAAAAGGGGCAACATACTGCTCGGGAAACCGAAACTCAAAAATTACCACCGACTGAGGATTGAGTTTAAAAAACTCCGTTATGCATCTGAATTTTTCAATTCAGCGGCTGCCGACAGGCTGACCCCGTTTATTGCCGGGGTCATTGAAATACAGGATTGTCTCGGAAAGCTCCAGGATACAGTTTTCACAAAAGCGCTTATTAAAAGTTTCATAAAAAAATGGAAGGGCGGTATCGTCGATCCAATGCTTGTCTTTACACTCGGAGAAATCTATCAACTCCAGCAGAAAATATCCGAAGCTAGGCAGGCGGAATTCCGTGAGATCTGGGCGCGGTTCGATACAGAAGGAACGCGTGAAAGACTCCAAACTGCGCTGGATACCATGCAAAAACGGGCCGGCTGAAGCTGTTTGGTTTACAGAGCCGCCTCAATTTTTTTGACAACAGTTTTGAGGACCTCGATGCGGGCAGCGTATTTGTTGTCCGCGGCAATGAGGTTCCACGGGGCGATTTCGGTAGAGGTACGGTCAACCATGTCGCACACCGCATCGTGGTACTGATCCCATTTCTCCCTGTTTCTCCAGTCTTCTTCGGTTATCTTGAAGCGTTTGAACGGAGTTTTTTCCCGTTCCTTAAATCGTTTGAGCTGTTCGTCTTTGTCGATCTGAAGCCAGAATTTAACCAGCACTGTTTTGTTACGGACAAGCTGGCGTTCGAAATCGTTTATCTCCGTGTAGGCCCGCATCCAATCATTTTCCGAACAGAACTTCTCAACCCTCTCAACCAGAACGCGTCCATACCATGATCGATCGAATACCGTAAAGCGGCCGCGGCGCGGAAGGTGTCTCCAGAATCTCCAGAGGTAAGGTTGAGCCCTTTCCTCCTCAGTGGGTGCAGCTACGGGAATGCCCTGGTATATCCTTGGATCGAGGGCTCGCATGACACGTCGTATAGCCCCACCCTTTCCGGCGGCATCCTGACCCTCGAAAACAAGGACGCACGACAGTTTGTTGAATTTCGGGTGGCGTGTGAGGACGTTGAGGCGACCCTGCCAGGTTTCCAGCTCTTTTTGATACTTGTCTTTGGTTATATTTCTCGCGGGAGGAAGCGAAGAGAGCACATCCCGGTCATCCAGGCGAGGGGGCATCGGAGGCATTTTATAGGAAGACTCTTTGCCGGGTTTGGTCTCAAGCCTTTCGCGGATAGCCTCAAGCAGAATTTTGCCGGTCGTCAGGCTTCGATAACGATCGTCAAGACCTTCCACAATAATCCAGGGTGCCTCCGCAGTGCTCGTCTTGCGGATGAAATATTCGGACACCTTGCGGAATTTGTCATAGCTCTTGAAACGTTCCCAGTCCCTCTCGCTGACCCGCCAACGCGTACGCGGGTCCTTCTCGAGTTCCTTCAAACGGTTTCTCTGTTGTTTTTTCGACAGGTGAAACCAGAATTTTAAAATGAGAACCCCTTCCTCGCTGAGCATCTTCTCAAAGCGAACAATTTCCTCAATCGCCTGGTCCAGTTCAGCGGATTTCAAGGTTCCCATGACCCTTCCAACAATCGGAGCCGTATGCCATGCGCCGAAAAATATTCCGATCTTCCCGCGCGGAGGAAGCGCCCTCCAGAAACGCCACATATAGGGGCGTTCGCGTTCTTCGTCCGACGGCTCCGGAAACGCGCACGAATGGATATGACGAGGGTCCATCCATTCGTTCAATATACTGGCTGTCTCGCTCTTCCCTGCCCCATCCACACCTCCGACAACGATAAGTACCGCGGTTTTGCCATTCTGCATCAGGTCATACTGGCAGTTCAGGAGGTCCTCGCGGAGTTTGGGGACCTCCTGGTCATAGGTCTTTTTGTCAATCCTGTGGCCAAGCTCGGCTGATTCAAACATGGGTGAGTCCTCCTTTTTTTCAGTGCGTGATTACTACGGGACGAAAACACGTATAATCATGTGGACGAAAGACATTTTCAACGGAAGCCGCCTGACACCTCATTTGACGATTATCTTTCATATACACGATTTTTTAAGAAACCACAAAAATCCAGAACAGTTTTGTTTCTTTTGTGTCTGTCAAACCAGACCCCAAAAACCCTCTTGATAAAGAACCCGGATTATTTTACTTAAATAAATATACAAGACAGAGCACCTGAGGAGGTATCGTGGACGTAACCTATATCAACCCATTTTTGCAGGGCACGCTGAATGTTTTGGA
>DYLD01000358.1 GCA_020722315.1 Syntrophus aciditrophicus | reverse complement strand
TTGAGGTCGGGTTGCTGTCTTATATCCGGCCTTTGATGCAGGATAATAAGCCTGCTGGCCCCGATGGAATCCGCCGGAAAAGTCCTTATCTGTAACACGTCCTCGAAGGACAAGTAACTACCAGGCTCTCTCTTCCGTGGTCTGACCTGTTTTGCCATCAATCGTTTATCAGCCTGCGCAACTCCTTTTGTTGAAGTTCAACAATTCTGTAACCATTACGATATGGAAGCCGCATTTATTGTGTGACTTGCCACATATTCTGTATTTTTCACCAGCAGTGCCCAGATGGTTCGGGCCATCTTGTTGGCCTGTGCCACGACAACCACATTGTGGGGCCGTCGGCAGAGCAGCTTGTCCATCCAGGGATTCCGGTTCTTGATCTGGAAATTCACCACTGCCCGTGCTCCGTGGGTGAGCAGCTTTCGCAGATAGCTGTCTCCGCGTTTACTGATGCCCAGCAACCGGACCTTACCGCCGGTTCCACTCTGGCGGGGAACCAGCCCCAGAAACGCCGCAAACTCCCGCCCTGACCGAAAGGATTTCATATCGCCCACGGTGGCGATGATGGCGGTAGCTGTCAGTAACCCCACGCCAGGAATCGCCATCAATCGCGTCACCGCTTCCTGATCTTTCTTCCATTGGGTCAAACGCTTTTCGATGTCCGCAATATCCTTGTCCATCTGTTCAAGCCGTTTTAATTGCTGGCGAACGGTGTCCAGGAACATGGGCGATAGAGATTCTTCCAGATCAGCCAAAGCATCCGGCACTTCTTTCAGGCCCTTCTGGCGACCTTGCGGCAGATCAGCACCAAATTCATAGAGCAAGCCCCGGATCTGGTTCACCTGCATCGTCCGGACCTTGATGAGTTGCTCCCGGATACGGTGGAGCGACAGGACGGATTGCTGCTCTTCACTCTTGACCGCCACAAAGCGCATATCGGGCCGCTGTACGGTTTCCCAGATGGCTGCCGCATCCGCTGCATCGTTTTTGTTGGTCTTCACGAAAGGCCGCACGAATTGTGCCGCTACCAGACGGACCTCATGACCGAGCTTGCGTAATTCCCGGCCCCAATAATGCGCACTGCCACAGGCTTCCATGGCCACGATGCCCGGTTGCCGATTAGCGAAAAACTCCAGAAGTGCCCGACGCTTCATCTGTTTGCGATGAATCTCACCGGTCTCCATGTCTACCCAGTGCAGCTGCATGACCCTTTTTGCCAAATCCAGTCCATAAGTTGTAACCTGCATGACGAGTCCTCCTTGTCCTTAACGTGGATAAATTTCCACCTTGGCACCTTGATGCCGTCCGGATCAAGCGGGGACTCCCT
>DYLD01000357.1 GCA_020722315.1 Syntrophus aciditrophicus | reverse complement strand
GGGTCTTCTCCCAATCGAGTGGGCCAAATTGGTCATAGAATATGCTGAAAACCCTCTAGGGACAAGGGGTTCATAAGTTGGAAAGCTCTTCCAAAAGTGGTATTGGTTTTTCATGTTACGATATCGACGACTTTGGGATACATATCGGTTTCCTGGTTTCCGTCCGCAACACACCGTTAGTGGGGTCTTTGGGGACCCCAAGGCCAGGGTCATCCGGCTTGTGCGTCGGGGAAAAAAACGGCTTGTGGAGTGTGCGGCCTGGTCCATCATTCCTTCTACGACCGGAAGACCCGAAGGGTCCGGGATCTGTCCTGTGGGGATGTGCGCATTTACCTGGAGCTGGAGATTCGAAGGGTCTTCTGTCGAAGGTGCAAGAGCGTGAAACAGGAGAGGCTGGACTGGCTGGCGGACAATCCTTTTTACACCAAGCGCTTTGCCTTTCATGTAGGCCGTCGGTGTCGGGACTCGACGATCACAGATGTTGCCAGAGAACTTCACCTGGACTGGAAGACGGTGAAGGCTCTGGAGAAGCAATACATGCAGGAGCAGTTGAAGCGAGCGGGACAGCCTGGGCCGAAGGCGATTGGTATTGATGAAGTCTCTATCCGGAAGGGTCATACGTACCGGATTGTGGTCAGTGATCTGTTGAGGCAGAGGCCGATTTGGTTTGGGGGTGAGGATCGTTCTGAGCAGAGTATGGATCTTTTCTTTGAGTCTCTGGGCGAGAAGAAGAGCGCCAAGATCCGATTGGCGGTCATGGACATGTGGAAGGCCTTTTTGAACTCGACTCAGAAGCATGCTCCCCAGGCGGCTATTCTGTATGACAAGTTTCATGTGATGCGCCACCTCAATGAGGCCTTGGACAAGGTGCGCAAGAGTGAGTATGCCCGGCTTGCCGGAGAGGATCGGCAGTTTGTTAAAGGACAGAAGTATCACTTGCTCTCTCACTGGAAGAACCTTTCTTTGGATGGCCGGGTGGCCTTGAAGACATTACTCAAGGCAAACAAGCGACTGAACACGTCGTACCTCCTGAAGGAGTCCTTTGGCCAGCTCTGGGACTATAAGAAAGAAGGCTGGGCCAGGCGGTTTTTCGATAACTGGCGATCCTCCCTGAAGTGGCAGCGACTCAAACCTTACGAGGAGTTTGCCCAGATGATCGAGAGTCACTGGGATGGGATCGCCGCCCATATCGCTTCCGAGGATAAGGTCTCTCTCGGGTTTGTTGAAGGATTGAACAACAAAATACGTGTCATCCAGCGTCGGGCTTATGGGTTAAAAGATCAGGAGTACCTGCGTCTCAAAATACTTACGTGCATGCTACCGGCGCTCTAAG
>DYLD01000356.1 GCA_020722315.1 Syntrophus aciditrophicus | reverse complement strand
TCGGGGTCATCCCGATAATCTCCTTGACCTTGAGAATGCCGATCCCGTATTCCTCTTTGTCCAGCGAAAAGGTCAGATACTTGCCCTCACGCCGTACCACGCCGGCTTCTTTGCCGGTTTTTATCTCATTTTCCATAATGATTCCTCCTCAAAGATCATTTGAGGATTCCCTTTTCCTTGTAATAACGAAGCGCACCCGGATCATACGGGATGACTCCGCCGTAAGACTTTACCGCGTTTTGTAACGTCGTGTCCTTCGCTGCCTTAACGGCCGTATGCAGTCGACCGAGGTTTTCAAAGAGGGCCTTTGTTATCGCATAGGAGTACTTCTCCGGCATGTCTTGCGATCCGAGCACGATATTCCACGCTGCCAGCGCGTGGATGTCATGCTTGGTGTTGTAAATGTCCTTCGGAATGACCCCCATTTCCATCACGCCGGGGAACTTCTTCAGCAATTCTTTAACGAGTTTGCCGTTCGGATCCAAATCGATGAATTCGATCTTTTTTCCCTTGCGGGCCAGTGTTGCAGCCAGCTCCTTAACCGAACCCGTCGGCAGGCCGCCGGACCAGAAATAGGCGTCTATTGTTCCCTGAGAAAGGGCTTCGGCCGATTCGCTCGCGCCCAGGCGCTCGTGTTTGCTGAAGTCGGAGGTTTTAACGCCGGCTGCTTCAAGGATCAGAAACGCATCCACCTCGACGCCCGATGCAGGCGCACCGGTGGAAACCCGTTTCCCCTTCAGATCGGCAACGGTCTTGATTCCTGAGCCGGGCGCGACAATCATATGCATGTAATTCGGATACATCGTCCAAAGGATTCTAATCTCTTTTGCCGGTCTGTCGCTGAAGCGCTTGTGTTTTCCCGTATAGGCCAGATACGCGGCGACAGGCAGCGTCAGGCCCATGTAATACGTGTTTTTACCCGGCTCTGTACGGCGCTGAATCAGCAGCATATTGTCTATTCCGGCGGCCGTCTGGATCGCCGTCGCTTCAACGCCGGCGTGTTTTGTCAGGATTTCGGCGACGGTTGTCCCGTAATAATAAAAAACTCCGCCGACGCCTCCGGTTGTGATGATAACTTTGGGGGGCTTTTCCGCTGCGAACGACATGCCGGTCAGCGCCAAAACAACCGCAGCGATGATACCTACAAACCTTCTCATGGCAATTACCTCTTTTTGCTGGCCTCGTGATTTTGTACAACCATACATTAACTGCTAAAGCGTATAAAACACATCTTGCCTCGCGCGAGACCTTTGAAAAAATGCTGCCTGAAGCGCAAATTTATTGATTTTTCGGGGTACCCCGCCGTCAAAGCCAAGGCTCTAAAGGCGTTAAGAACGC
>DYLD01000355.1 GCA_020722315.1 Syntrophus aciditrophicus | reverse complement strand
TCATTGCGAGCTTTTCTTCAAAGCTTCCTTATTTTGGAAGTGAGGAAGATTCCTTCCTCTGTCAATGCTTCAAAGACGGAGAGGAATGAAAAGTTTTACTAAGTCAGGCTTCGATGACGAAGCATTCTTCCTCATCTAATCATTACAAGCACCTTTATCATTCCCGTACCCGACTCAAGAGATTCAAGAGCCTTGCCGATAACCGTTCCCTGTTCGGCTGGTTTAGGGGCTTTCATCGCATGGCCCGGAATTGGTGAAGAAACGAGAAGGTCGCCTCTCGCAATGGGATGTAGGGTCGCGTCGGCTTTCACCACAGTGAAGCCGGAGCCTGCGATAAGGGCAAAGCCGTCTTTTGCATCCGTCAGGGCAATGCCAGCCACCATCGGGTCTGCAGTTGATGCGCAGGGATGAAGTGCCTCACCGTTATCTGCTAACATCACCAACACATCCCCGGCTTTTACAGAATCAGCCACAGGGAAGCTTTCAGCCTTGATGACAGGTTCAGTAGAAGCAAGGGTTTGTTCAGCCTTCGGGCTTTTCTGGGCATTCTCGGCTTGCACCGAAGGCTCGGGGGGCTCAACCTCCTGTTGAGATAAAGAGTGGGAATGACTCTTGGGAGCCGAAGTTTCCACGCCCGGCGCCTCGCCCCCGTTGTGGCCCAGGAGATCCTCTACCGGCGGGTCCGTGCCCGGGTCGTACTCGTGGATTGCCTCTTTCAAAGCCTTTGCCCTGCTCAGGTCAATTGAAGATTCAGGAACGCCACTGACGGAAGATTCCATCGTCTTGAACCGTTCCAAGGCGTTGTAGGCGCGCAGTTCGGGGTACTTGGCGTAACGCTCCCGGTGGTCTTTGAAAGAGGGGATATAAGATTCTTGTTGTTTTTCCTGAACAATACTGGATTCTTCAAAGCCTATTCTGAGGCCGTAGACGATGTAGTCAAAAGTGAGGTTCTGCGGCCCATCCTTCGGTCCTTTCACCACAAGTTCGGTGGTGCTGAGAGATGAAACTGCCAGAGGCACGGCTTCTCCGTGGGGTGTCAAATGCGCCGTCAAGCCTATATCGGGATTTGTAACCCACTGAAAGGTTTCACCGAGCTTTACGTGCGCTTCACCATTGACGAGCTTCGCCGTGCCGCGGGTATAGGTTGCCACCTCATCCCCCTCAGGGCAGGCATAAACGATAACTTTATCCTTTTCAGTTGGATGGTTCTGGACGAAGCTAACAGTTCCGGAGCCGTAGATTTTGTAGGTAGAATATCCCGCATTGGCATAGCCGCTGCTGTCGAGATCACCGAAGTGGCCACCCGTAGTGTTGCCGTAGGCAAAGATCCCGTAGTCGCC
>DYLD01000103.1 GCA_020722315.1 Syntrophus aciditrophicus | reverse complement strand
GGTGTTCCTCCTGATATCTACGAATTTCACCTCTACACCAGGAATTCCACTTCCCCCTTCCTTACTCCAGCCTAACAGTTTCAAATGCACTTCCTGGGTTAAGCCCAGGGCTTTCACATCTGACATATCAGGCAGCCTACACGCTCTTTACGCCCAATAATTCCGAACAACGCTCGCACCCCCCGTATTACCGCGGCTGCTGGCACGGAGTTAGCCGGTGCTTCCTCTGTTGGTACCGTCAAACCCACATGGTATTGACACATGGGTATTTCTTTCCAACTGACAGAGCTTTACGATCCGAAGACCTTCCTCACTCACGCGGCGTTGCTGCGTCAGGGTTTCCCCCATTGCGCAAGATTCCTCACTGCTGCCTCCCGTAGGAGTCTGGACCGTGTCTCAGTTCCAGTGTGGCTGATCATCCTCTCAGACCAGCTAACCATCGCAGCCTTGGTAGGCCATTACCCTACCAACTAGCTAATGGTGCGCGGACTCATCCCCCAGCGAGGGCTTGCAAGCAGAGGCTCTCTTTGGCTAACCGGCCAAGGCCGGTCAGCATTATTCGGTATTAGCACACCTTTCGGTGGGTTATTCCCAACTGCGGGGCAGATTATCCACGTGTTACTCACCCGTGCGCCACTTTACTCGGATTCCGAAGAACCCTTTCTCGTACGACTTGCATGTGTTAGGCACGCCGCCAGCGTTCGTTCTGAGCCAGGATCAAACTCTCCAGTTTTAATCCTGAAGGGGATTTCTCCCCTTTTTTACTCTTTTTCTAGATAGGACCCACAAATCATCTATCCCACTATTCAATTTTCAAAGAGCCTCTCCAAAACGAGCAAGATTGTATATTCTAAACTCGGTAGTTTGTCAAGCAAAATTTATAAAGGTTTTTATTCAACGAGAAAACGGGATCAGGACACTCAGAATCATGCCCTGAGACCTTTGGAAATACCAATAAACCCCACTACAAATTTTATCCCACTGCCGCAACTTTTCTCTCAAGGAACGGACTTTTCTTATACTCCCTAATCTGGCATATGTCAAGAAAAAAATGCGCGCAAAAGAGAAAAGATTTTGCCTATAAAAATCAAAAGGTTAGAATGTTAAATGGGCATCCTAATCCTTATACAAATTGTTTTTGGATATATAATGCCGGATGGCCTCCGGAACCAGATAGCGTATGTCTTTACCGTCCTTTACCCGATTCCTCACGACGCCGGAGGCAATATCAAGAAACGTCACTTCCCTGAAATACAAAAGATGACCCGTCGGTCCGCGGAATCCGTCAACGGCTTCTTCATACAGAAACCGTGATCCGAATTCGTCCCCCAGGATTTCCTTTAACCCGCGGTTTATGTACCCGGGTCTTGTCATTACAGCGAAATTGCAAAGCAGCAAAAGCTTCTCCCAGTCCTTCCATGTCTTGATCGCATGAAACGCGTCCTGACCAAGGATAAAGTAAAGTTCGAGGTTATCCAGACGGTATTTTTCCAGTATATACTCCACCGTTTCGACCGAGTAAGAGATTCCCCCGCGGGTTTTTTCAACATCCGAAAACGAAAAGGCCGGATTCCCCTCGATTGCGAGGCGGATCATCTGCTCACGATGATGGAAGGACGTGATCGCCGCGTTGAGCTTGTGCGGTGGCCTTGAGGCTGGTACGAATATGATCCTGTTTAAATCGAAAATTTCCAGCATCTCAACAGCGCATCGCAAATGCCCGATATGAATCGGATCGAATGTTCCTCCGAACAAACCCCATTTCATGATCTTACCTGCCCATTCCCATAAATGATGAATTTCGTTGTTGTCAATTCTTCGAGCCCCATCGGCCCAAACGCATGAAGCTTTGTCGTACTGATTCCTATTTCCGCACCCAGGCCAAGCTCGAAACCATCGCTAAAGCGGGTCGAAGCATTCACAAGCACGGTCGAGGAATTAACCTCCTGGAGAAAGCGCTGAGCCCGGCTGTAGTTTTCAGTCACGATGGCCTCGGTATGCAGGGAACCGTATTTCTCAATGTGTGCCACCGCCTCGTCGAAATTCTCCACAACCCGAATCGAGAGTATCAAATCCAGATATTCTTTACTCCAGTCGTCTTCCGAAGCAATTTCCACATCGGGGAGTATTTTTCTTGTCTCCTGACAGCCCTTGATCGTTACACCCGCCTCATGTAGCTGTTTTGCAACCATCGGCAGAAAGTCGGCCGCAACAGCTCTATCCACGAGAAGGGTTTCCATAGCATTGCAAACACCGGGACGCTGAACTTTTGCGTTCATGCTAATCTTTAAAGCCATATCCAGATCTGCATCTTTATCAACATAAACGTGGCAGACTCCCTTGAAGTGTTTGATTACCGGAATTTTGGAGTCCGTTACGACGGCCCGTATCAACTCCTCCCCTCCCCGGGGGATAATCACATCGATAAATTCATCCATCTGCAGTAATTCATGGACCGCCTCTCTGTCGGTCACCGGTATCAGCTGTATAGCACCGGCCGGCAGATGCAACTTCTCAAGAGAGCCTTGGATGATCGCGGATATCGCGAGATTGGAGTGGATCGCCTCCGACCCTCCGCGCAGTATAACGGCATTGCCGGATTTCAGGCAAAGAGCGGCGGCATCGGCGGTGACGTTTGGACGTGACTCGTAAATCATGCCTACCACCCCCAGCGGGATGCGCATTTTCCCTACAAGAAGACCGTTCGGCCTGCGCCACATTGACGTGATTTTTCCAACGGGATCAGGCAGCAGAGAGACTTCCACGAGGCCCGCCGCCATCTTTTGGATCTCCTCATCCGTAAGCGTCAAACGATCAATCATTGCAGGAGAAAGCCCGATGCTCCGCGCATAAACAAGATCTTTCTCATTTTCTCTCTTTAAGAAATCAGCCTTCCGGATAATCGTCTCGGCTGTTTCGGTAAGGGCTTTATTCTTAACATCCGTGGAAGCCTTCGCCAGTAAAACGGCAGCCTCTTTTGCCTGAACAGCGATCTTTTTTATTTGCAGGGCTATTTCAGTCATGGTTCACCTAAAAGCAACAATAAAGATTGTCATCAACGAGTTGTTCGTTCCCTCAAGAAAATCATCAGAAATCTATATGTATGACTTTTTGTCTCTCTGTCTAACATAATTCAGGAGTTGCATGATAGATGAATATTGACAATTTCCTCAAAGGTTGTGTAGAAACACCGAATTAATAAAAACCTATATTGATTATAACTTACAGGACTATCGTAACAGAGTCAAGATGATTTCTGGGGCTCTTGCAAGAAAAAAGCTTGGAAATTATATCCCACCCACAGAAAAAAGGGAATAAAGGGATGGACGGCGCCAATATCCATATCAGGGCGGGAAGCCTGGCATATCAAATGATCAAAGACGGTGGCTTTACGCTGGATAAAATAGCAACGTATTTCGGACCGGCAGGAGGTCCTCGCTGGCTTGTCTCAAGCGGTTTTGATCTAACATTGCTCAGAGAAAAACTGCTCGGAAGAAGACAGCCTGTCTGGCTTGTGGGCGCCTCGGCAGGGGCATGGCGCTTTACGGCATGGTTGCAGCCCGAAGCGGAAAAGAGCTATCGGGCATTCATGAATGCATACATCCATGCAATCTACAAAAGAGGCGACAATCCTCAGGTTATCTTAAAAAAAATCACTGATATCCTGAACGGATATATTGAAGACGACGGCATGCCGTTTGCGCTTTCCAACAAACATTACCGCCTGGCCATACTGACGACCAGGATGAAAATCGGTGCGTCAGACAACTCGTCGTCGCAAAAATTTATCTTTTCTTTGATCTTTCTCGCAAATGCAATTAGTCCGTCCCTCGTTCACAGGTTTGCCGAACGGGTTGTTTTCTATTATGGGCCAAAGCCTCCCGATTTCTGTTTTCGGAAAGAATTTAGAGGCCGTTTCTTTCCTCTTAACCACGTGAATTTCAAACCAGCCGTTCTCGCTTCCGGGGCAATTCCTCTCGTTGTTGCTGGCATCCATAACATCTTCGGCGCCCCTGACGGCGTCTACCGCGACGGGGGACTGATCGATTACAATATAAACCAGGACTACCGCACGAGGGACGACGGGATTACGCTGTTTTTTCATCATCAGGAGCGAATCATCCCGGGCTGGATGGATAAAAGATTCAAAAAAAGGCGCCCTCCCAATTCGTTCCTTGAATCTGTGTTGATGGTGTATCCCTCTGAAGCTTTCATCAGAAAGCTGCCCGGGGGGAGAATACCTGACCGGGGAGATTTTGATACCTTTATCGATGATCCGGCAACACGCATTGCAAACTGGAAAGAAACGGTAGAGCTCAGCGCAACACTCGGGGAAGAGTTTCTGGAGCTCGTGGCAAGCAACAGAATCAAAGAGATGGTTGAACCCTTTAACCTATCCACCCAGTCCTAGCGGATGATTTTTCAATACCGTGCGGGTATTTCTGAAAGCCAATAAATGAACAACATTGAGATCGAAAAGAATATTGCCAAGTTAAATGACAGCCTCACCAGCTGTACACTCTGCCCTCGAATGTGCCGGGTGAACAGAAACGCCGGTCAAAAGGGTTTCTGCCGTCTCGGAAAGGAGATGATTATCAGCACGGCAGTACCCCACCACGGCGAGGAACCAATGCTGTCCGGCTATCACGGTGCGGGAACGATCTTTTTTTCGTCCTGCAATCTCAAATGCGTTTACTGCCAGAACTATCAGATCAGCCATACCACGAACGGGCATGAAGTGTCTGTTAGGCGGCTTTCAGATATCATGTTTGAGCTTCAAAAACTCGGCTGCCACAATATAGAACCCGTCACACCGACACCCCATATGGCGGGAATCATGGAAGCGTTTTTTATTGCCAAAAGGGACGGCCTCCATCTTCCCCTGGTATTCAACTGCGGAGGCTATGAAAGCTCCGAAATCATCCGGTTGCTCGATGGGCTCGTTGACATCTATCTGCCCGATTTCAAATACGGCATCGCTGAAATCGGCAAGGCGCTTTCGGGTGTTGATGACTATCCCGATCGGGCCTTTAACTCCCTTAAAGAAATGGTGCGCCAGGTCAGCGACAATCTCCATCTCGATTCCGACAACATCGCGACAAGGGGCATTTTGGTACGCCATCTTGTACTTCCGGGATACATTGAAAACAGCATCGAGGCGTTAAAAATGATCAGCCGCGTTTCAACCTCGCTTCCTTTGAGCATTATGTCGCAATACACGCCGATCAGGGCCGTAGCAAACCACCCCCGTCTTTACCGGAGGATAACGAAACAGGAGTACGAGTTTGTTGTAAACACCGCGCTGGATATGGGTTTCGAGGAAATATACACACAAACCGTTGATGACCGCGCATTGATTCCGGATTTCAACAACGATCAGCCGTTTGATTGGTCATCTTAAGGAGAACAGGATCATGTTTGACCTTTCCCACCTGGGAAAAATACTGATAACTATCGGGGTCCTCATCATTATCCTCGGCGGGTTGCTTCTGCTGATTGGAAAAGTTCCCTGGATAGGTAAGCTGCCCGGGGATTTTGTCTGGCGGGGAAAGAACGTTTCATTCTTCTTCCCGCTTACCACCAGCATCCTGATAAGCATCGTGCTGAGCTTAATTTTGTGGTTGATCAACCGTCGTTAGGTTTATTTTGCCTGTTATTAACAATAGAGCTCTGCAGAACTGTCCAGAACGCTTTCATGCACCCTCAGGAGGCTTTTTCGCCGAAGATCCTTCAAATTGCGCCTGATGAAACCATCTTCGGAGATTCTGCAAGCCTCTCAACAACAGGCCAAATCTCGATCAACAAAGGGGACTGATATGGAAAGAATCGTTTCCGGTTATTCTCCGGGAGTTATTGGAAGAATAACACAACTCCATGCGGACTATTATTCCCGGGACTGGAACTTTGGCCTTTTCTTCGAAGCCAAGGTTGCAGCGGAACTTGCCGAATTCATGAGTCGGTTCGATAAAGAGCATGATGGATTCTGGGCAATACGCAACGAAAAACAGATAGAAGGGGGTATCGCGATCGATGGGATTAAATCAGAAACGGAAGGCGCACACCTGCGCTGGTTCATTCTAAGTCAGGAACTTCAGGGCCGGGGATGGGGGAAGCAACTTCTAGAGGAAGCGGTTTCGTTCTGCGACCGAAAGGACTACCGGCGAATCTATCTCTGGACATTCGAAGGCCTTGCAGCAGCCCGCCATCTTTACGAAACATTCGGCTTTCAACTCGCTTTCCAACACGCCGGAGAGCAATGGGGAACGCGCGTCAATGAGCAGCTCTTTGTAAGAACACACATACCGAGAGGCTGATGATTAAAAACACCCGGAAAGCGCGGGAAGGCCTCATTTTCTTAACGGCCTTCCCGCAGATCAAATCGATGCCTTTGCAGCTCTGCTGACAAATGCCGCCGGAAGCGCTACTTTAATGGTGGCCTTTTCAAAGTCCCCAAATTACGAAAGGTCATTTGCACGGGGCGGGCACAGATCCCAAACGATCATTTCCATGTGTATTTTACGATGGGTGCATTGGGATCGCGGGCAAGTTCCTCCATAGAGCCGTCATGGAGCTTAACATTCCGATACCCGAGAACTTCTCTGAGGACATACCACCAGCCGCTCGCAAAAACTCCGGTGTTGCAATAGCTCATAATCTCCTTTGCATGGTCTGGACCGACAACACCCGCGGCCATGGCCGCAAGCTCCTCTGTCTTCTTCATCATCCCTTCGCCGTCAAGTAGCCACGGCGAAGGAAGGCAGACAGCAGTTTTGAGATGGCCCGGTTTTGCGACATTGGGGACTTTCGCGACCCCAAAGAAGAAATCTGGAGGCCTTGTATCGACAACCACTGCCTTACCCAAACCGGCCAGAATCTGCTCCTTCGACAGATTGATACCCTTTTCCAGTTGCCCTTCGTATTCGGATTCCTTCGCCTTAGAGAAATCGGTCGCTACCTGCCTTTTGTCCTTCAGCCACTTTTCCATGCCCCCATCGAGAAGCGCAACATTCTTCACGCCGCCGTAAATAAGCGTCCAGGCAACCCGGGTCCGGAAACACTGCTCTGGGGCACTGGCCACGCTGCCTACAATGACGACCTTTGACGTCGGTGTAATACCCAGCGAGCTCAGAAGGTCAAACAGGTCATCAGGTTCGAGAAGTTCATTCGTATTGTTGTTCTTCTTGGCCACCCAGGAACCATAAAACGCGCTTAAAGATCCGGGAACATGCCCCGCCTTATAGCTTTCGACCTTTCTTATGTCCACGATGACAAGACCCGGAGCAGACAGATTCTTTTCCAGCCACTCCCCGGAAACGACCGGCGCGATATCCCTCGCCAGCCCTGAAAGCGGCCCGAGAAAAAGTAAGACTAGAACCGCATAAAACATCCTGATAATGATCCTTTTCGCATTCGCCCTGTTCTTCATGAAAACCTCCTATTTTGTTAATGATTTAGGAACCACAAGGAGTTCCTCGTTAGCCTTCGAACCATCTTTGATCAAATCTTCCTTTGTCAGGAAGCCCTTCCTTTCCGAATGGCACAGTGTACATGAACGGGTTCTCTCCGTCCTCTTCTTTATGTTGTGGGGATAGGCATCCCAGTAGTTGGGAAGCCTGTCGAAATTTTCCATCTTTATCCCCATCTCTTCGAACGTCCCCCTCACAGTCGGAACCAGTCTCAGCGTTGTGACGATATCCTTGTTCCGGGGGTTGCGTCCGAGGATGAACCCCGGTTTTGACGTTGCCCCCTTTCCTTCATGGCAATTATAGCAATTCCTGTAATTGCCGGAGGAATGGCAGCTTGTACAACTGGCCTTGCCCGCATGCATTGTATGGGCGGTTTTGGCCTTTTTGCTTTTCTCCTGCCCTGCGGGATGGCATCCGATGCAGGCCGGCCGGCCTTTCACGTCTCTGCGTGACGTGTATGGCCCGCCTACCCCGTGAAATTCTCCCTTGGAGTGACAATCCGCGCAGGCCATACCTTTTTGATAATGAACATCCGGAACCCCTCCATACTCGCCGGTAAACTCGGGATAAACCCTGCCGCCATGACAAAGGGCGCAGGTTTTTCCCTCGTCCTTTTTTACAAAACGATGCCCCTTGAGAAGGCCCGTGCTGACTCCACCGATCGCAGGACTCTTCACGTGACAATCCCCGCAGGAGGCGTGACAGCTCCGGCACGATTTTTCAAAGATCTTCACATCAAATATCCGCAACTCCCCCTCGGAAAATCTCCCCATCACGCCGTGCCGCTGCCCGGCTGATGTATAATGAAGAGAGTTTTTATACGATGCGGCAATCTCCTCATGACAGCCTGCACAGGTTTCCAGATCATCGGACGGCCTTTTCATCAAACCCTTATGAGCCGCCTCTTTATTTTGACTTTCCTCATTCCCCTTGTGGCAGAAACTGCACCCCTGAGCGAAATGGGGGTCTGATTCAAGGAGTCCTTTATCGACAAGAACACCTTTGTACATCGTATCCGCCTGAACTGACGGAGGTGGACCTGCTCACCCTTCGCCTGAATCGGCGGCGATTTTGGGCGGTAGAAAAAGCGACTTCATTACCGCGTCATTGGTGTGACATGTCACGCAGCCGCTGTTCTGCCCGGCAAACGAAGATGCCGCGCCGGCCGCAAAGATGACAAATAAAACCACCTGCAAAATAACTCGTTTCATTCTTTCATACCTCCTACCCCTTAGAAATGTGCATCGAGACCTTTGAAAAAAGGTGCCTGAAGCGCAAATTTATTGATTTTTC
>DYLD01000354.1 GCA_020722315.1 Syntrophus aciditrophicus | reverse complement strand
ATGACAGAGGTGATTCGGATAGTGCAGTAATCGCTTACAGGGCTATTTGGAGTCTTCCGCTTCAAAAATGCAGGGGGATTTCTCGTTATTCGTCAATCCGATGAAAACAAACCGGTTATCATCATGAAAACAGACAAGATCAAGGAAGAGATAACAAAGATTTGCGTTCAGATGGCGAAAGAACTCACGGGGCGCCGGGTTGTCCTGTTCGGCTCCCGGGCGGCTGGCACGGCCCGCGACCGCTCCGATTTTGACGTCGGCATTCTGGGCGATGCCCCTCTGCCGCTGAAGACGTTCTATGCACTGGAGGATCGTCTTGACAAAATCGAGACGCTCTTGCGGATCGACCTGGTCGATCTCAACCGCGCATCCCCGGAATTTCGCCGCGAGGCCCTGAAGAAAACGGAGGTTCTGTATGGATAGGAATATCCTGCTCGCAGATTTCGCACGAGCCGTGCAGAGGCTGATGAACGCCCTTGCCTCGCCGGCGCAAAGCGACCTGGAAAAAGCAGGCTGCATTCAATACTTCGAGTTCTGCTTTGAGCTGGCATGGAAAAACGTCCGGCTTGCGGCGGAGCGCCAGGGGCTCGGCGATTGCGCTTCGCCCAAGGCCGCTTTGAAACAGGCTTTTGCTCTGCGCTGGCTGGATAATGAGGAGGTCTGGCTGGAGATGTTGTCCGCACGCAACCGCATGTCGCACACGTACAATGCCGATGACGCCCTGAAGGTGTACGACCGGCTGATGGTTTTCGGGCAGGAGCTGGAGAGGCTGCTTGCCGTCCTGGAGGCGCAGGGGTGAGCCCCGCCAGATTAATGAAGGGGTAAAACACCGGCGGTAAGTTCACCATCGCCAAGTTTTTGAGAAGACGGATGGGGACCTCGTTCCGATTGCCTGGAGAAGCTCTCCGGAGGGCGCTGGTTATAAGGGGCATCCCTGGGGGTTATTGCCTTCAAAGGCACAACGGTCCCGTATAAAAACAGGCAACTAATGACTTTGTGCATATATTTGTTTATGATGCACAAAAAATGAAGATTTTATGCATCATGGATAAGCTGCCGGAGGGAGAAATTTTTAACACGCTGAAAGGAAAAATATTTCTCATCGCTTGCCCGGCAATTCCCCGTGGCGACGGCTACGGGGCCGCGTCAATCCGGGAAAACCACGCTGGTGAAAATGGTTTTTCCGGATCATGCATACGTCAGTCTCGAAGTGCCCGATGAACGGGAATTTGCCGTTGCCGATCCCCGGGGATTTCTGAAGAGATACACGGGGGGAATGATTCTCGATGAAAATCAACGGGTCCCGGATATGCTTTCTTACATCCAGGGAATCGTTGATGCCGAAGAC
>DYLD01000102.1 GCA_020722315.1 Syntrophus aciditrophicus | reverse complement strand
TTGAGAAACGCCCGTTCCGCTCCGACCTCGATGAACGTGACAGGATCGTTGAGGCAGGCGACGATCCTGCGTGAGCGTTCGTCGTCGCGCCGTATCTCTATCCCCAGCGCCCCCTGTCCGACAGCCGGGATAACAACAGCGACATCAAGATACTCGGAGACTTTGGCAAGCCATCCCATCCTCGCCAGCCCCGCCGCGGCGACGATAATGCCGTCGAGGTCTTCCTTCGCAAGTTTTTTCATCCTTGTATCGAGATTGCCCCGTATCGGTACGATTTCGAGAGCAGGAAAACGGTCCTTCAGTTGCAACCCGCGCCGGATCGAGCCGGTGCCGATCCGGGAGCTGGGCGCCATCTCTTCGAGCTTTCGATTTCCCTTCGAGATCAGCACATCGCGCGGATCCTCGCGCAGAGGCGTCGCGGCGATCTCCAGGCCGTCCGGCAGCTCTGCGGGAACATCCTTGAGGCTATGAACGGCGATATCAACTGTCTTTCTGAGAAGTTCCTCCTCAATCTCCTTGATAAAGACGCCCTTCCCGCCGATCACCGCAAGGGGGGCGTGCTGCATCAGATCTCCCTTCGTGCGTATGACGATGAGCTCAGTTTCTATTTCGGGATGCCGCTCGGCAAGGCGGCTTTGCACCCAACGGGCCTGGGCCATTGCCAGCGCGCTTCCCCGTGTCCCTATGATAAGCCTTTTTGAAATGTTACCCTCCTAAAGCCTAAAAAGCCTCCGGATCGCCGCGATATACCCAAGTTCGTCCTTTTCGCTGCTTTCCTCTTTGAGGCCAATCGTCGGGTCATGGAGTATCTTGTTGATGATCGAAGAAACAAGCCATTCGAGATGCTGCCTGTCCTCTTCGCTCAGGCGTTCAATCCACCCGGAAAACCTTTTCATTTCTCCCTTGACGACGCCTTCCATCTTTTCCCGCAACGCGACGATCGTCGGCACCGCCGCGAGCGAGTTGAACCATTTTTCGAACGCCTCCGCCTCCCCGGCTATGATATCCTCCGCCCGGAGCGCCGCCTCCTTCCGCATCGCCCGGTTCGCATCGACGACGTCCTGAAGGTGATCGATATTGTAAAGATAGACGTTATCAATATCACCGACAGCCGGTTCAATATCCCTCGGCACGGCGATATCGATCAGAAAAAGCGGGCGGTCCTTGTGCTTCTTAAGCGCGGAGACGACCATCTCTTTTGTCAGGATGTAGCCCGGGGCGCCGGTCGACGCAATGACGATGTCCACCTCCGGTAGAACGGAGGGGAAATCATCAAACAAAACCGGGGCGCCGTGAAACTCCTCGGCCATCTCCCTGGCCCTCTCGAACGTCCGGTTCGCGATCCGGATGCTGCCGATTTCCTGACGAATCAGGTGCCGGGCGGCGAGTTCGGACATCTCCCCGGCACCGATCAAAAGCACCGATTTGCCCTTGAGCGAACCGAATATCTTCTTGGCCAGCTCGACGGCCGCGTAGCTGACCGATACCGCGTTTACGGCGATGTCCGTCTCGTTGCGCACCCTCTTCGCAACGAGAAAGGCGTGGTGCGCAAGCCTGTTCAGAAGGATACCGGTGGCATGGCGGTCGACGGCCATCCTGTAGGCATCCTTCATCTGGCCGAGTATCTGCGGCTCCCCCATCACCATCGAATCGAGGCTGGAGGCGACGCGGAAGAAATGTCGCACCGCGTCTGTATCCCGGTAGACATAGAAATGTTTTTCGACGGCGGCCGCATCGAAGCCTCCCAGCCCGCCCATATAGGCCTTCAGAAAGTTTTCATCGTGATCGGTTTCGCCGACGCGGGCGATTATCTCGACCCGGTTACAGGTGGCAAGGCAGATGGCCTCCCTGATGACGGAATGGCGCATCAGGCCGGCAAGCACAATATCCTGATCGGCGCACGAATTCTGCAGGCGCTCCCTGAGCTCCAGGGGCGCCGTTTTAAAATTCATGCCGACGATAAGAAGTCTCATAGCCGTCAAATAAAATCATGGGCCGAGATAAAAAGGCTCTCGAGAAAAAGCAGCGCAAATAACGCGGCCAGGACCAAAAGGGACCAGCGCGCCGCTTTGCGGCCCTGCCAGCCGATCGCGAGCCTCTGGTGAAGCAAAAACGCATAGAAAATCCACGCAAAAAGCGTCCAGACCTGCTTCGGATCCCATTGCCAGTGGCTTCCCCAGACGATCCGAGCCCAGAACGAACCGGTGATAACACCCAGCGTCAGAAGTGGAAAACCCAGCAAAAGGCAGATATGATTGATTCTGTCCAGATCGTGCAGCGACGGAAAGAGGTGGATAAGCCTCCGGTCGGTTTTCTCCCGGAGAACGTAATCCTGGATCAGGTACATCCCCCCCGCGAGCGACGCGACGACAAAAAGCGCCTCCCCGGCGATCGAAAGCATCACGTGGGACGAAACGAGCGTTCCCGTTAATCCGGTCGCTCCGGCGATCCTTCCCCCGAAATCGACCGACGCAATGACCATCAGCACCGATATCACCGGCGAAACAAACGCGCCGAGAACACGGGTCTTCGTCTTTAACTGCAGGGCAAGGTAGACGGCGGCCATCGCCCACGCAAAAAAGGAAAGCGCGTTGTAGGCATCAAAAACAAACGGCGCCCCCCCGGCGAACAGGCGGACTACAAAATAAAACGTATGGACCGCCAGCGCGACAAGCATCAGGCCCGCGCCGAAACGCGCCGTCAGAACGCGCTTCTCCAGAAGCGAGCCGCCGTAAACGACGGTGGAGGCCAAATACACGGCAAGGGCCGCCTTGAAAAGAAAAACCTGGCTCATAACTTCTTTACCTCCATCTTTACACCGGTCAGCTTTTCTATGAGTGCGTTGATCTCGCGCCGGCGACCAGTCCGGATATAAGTAAGGATTTCCGAGTTAACCACGGCGTCAAATACCTTGCCGTTTTCTTCCGGATCCCGCCCGTCGGCAACCATCCGCTCGCGCAGCCTGCCGAGGATCTCAAGCAGTACCGCGTATTCGCCGCCGTAGCGCTCCTCCAGCTCCTCCCTGATTTTCTTCGCCAGCGCCGGGCTCTTTCCTCCCGTCGAGACGGCGATTGCCAGATCGCCCCGTTTGACAAGCGAAGGAACGATGAAATCACACCGCTTCGGGTCGTCAACGATGTTGGCTAAAATGCCGAGACGCCGGGCATCTTCCGAAACCATTCGGTTGATCGAGGCGTCGTTTGTCGCCGCAATAACAATAAATGCGCCGGAGAGCATCGCGCTTTCGTACCGGCCTTTGCGGTGAACGATTTTCCCGTCCCGGGAGTAGCGCATCAAAAGTTCAGTCATTTTTTGAGAAATGACCTCCACATCGGCCCCACAGCCTAGAAGCCTCTCCACCTTGCGCTCGGCTACACGGCCCCCGCCGACGACGACACACCTTTTGCCGAAAACATTCAAAAAAAGCGGATAGTATGGATGAATTTTTACGTTCGTCTTCAAAACCCTTTTTCTTTTATCCAAGACCTTTCAAAAACGCTGCCTGAAAGCGCAAATTTGTTGCTTTTTCTCAAGCGCTACCCCGCCCCGTGAAGCCCAAGGCTCTACAGGCGTTAAGAACGCGAAAGCATAAGAGAGCTTCTGCCCTGTAGAGACGATGCGAGACGACGCGAAATCGAAAAAGACCCGCTCAGCTTTGAAAGCCGGCGTTTTCAAAAAGGTCTCTCAGCGGCTCTGCGGTCGAATCTCGAACTACCATGATTAACTTCAAAATTCAACATACTTGGAGCGCCTTGAGAAGTTTTTTGCGACAAAACCTTTACAAAACGCCGCATTAGCGCTCAGAAATCTTTTTCGACCCCGCAGCGTCTCGCTTGCGGCGGCAAAGCCTAAACGCTCTCTATTGTTCGCGTTTTTAACGGCTTCGCCGCCTTGCTGCGACGGCGGGGGACCTAAGAAAAATCTTTTAAATCGCGCTTCAGTGGCCATTTTTCAAAGGTCTCGCTGCTTCAGAAAAAACAGATGTGCGGCTGCGAGATAGGAGGATGTTCAGACGGTGGTGATTTAATAATAACGGTCCCTGACAGCGGACCCTAACGGGCGAAAGACAAGGAGGAAAACATGTTTGAAGTTACCCAAAAAGCAAGCGACAAGATCAAGAGTTTCTTGGAAAGGAGCAAAGGGCCGCAGACGATTCGCTTACTGTTGCAGGGCGGATGCAGCGGTTACTATATCGGCATGGCTCAGGACGAGCCGAAGGAAAAAGACGTCGTGTTTAACGACAGGGGTATAAGCTTTGCCGTTGACAGTGACCTCTTAGAAAAGGCAAAACCGATCGGCATCGATTTTGTCGAATCGGCCATCGGATCGGGTTTCAAAATCACATCGAGTCTGCCGAAGGGTAGCGGTTGTTCAGCCTGTTCCGGTTGGTAACGCAACCCCTCTTAGAAGCAAAACATGAAAAACATCGTTGATATTGATACCCCAAGATGGTAGATTAGTGCTCAAGGAAACCGGGTGCGGCGCTCGGGGATAGTGAGACCTTTAAACAATGCCGCCTGAAGCGCGAATCAAACCGTCCCGGAGTGCCCCGCACGGAAAGCTTTGCACAACCAAAAGAAAAACACTGCCTGAAGCGCGAATTTATTGATTTTTCTTAGGTACCCCGCCGTGAAGCCCAAGGCTTTTAAAGGCGTTAAGAACGCGAAACTTAAGAGAGCGTTTAGCCTTTGCAGCCGCCGCGAGACGCTGCGGGGTCGAAAAAGATTTATGAGCGCGAAGGCAGCGTTTTTCAAGGCTCTCGCAAGGCTCTCTCGGCAGGAAACGTTTCGTTTATCCTGTTGACGGTATGCGCTTTTCCCAAAAAGAGGGGTGGAAACGATGCCCGAAAAACATGAAGAAGAGGACATAAGAAACACAGAGTGGCTGAAAATCGAGATTTTCTCTCCCCCGGAAACGGCCGACGCGCTGAACAATTTTCTTGACGAGATCGGAACAGAGGGCGCCTTCCAGGAGACCCTCGAAGACCCGTCTAAAAACGGCTTCTTTGAGCCGACCGGGGGTGAAATCATACAGGCATTTTTGCCCTGCGACGGGCGTCTGGAGATACGCCTCGCCTCTTTGCGTAAATACCTCGACAGCATTGCCCAGATATTCCCCGACAGCGAAAAACCAACGATGAAAACGGAGATCATCCGCGACCCGGGATGGGAAGAGGAATGGAAGAAATACTTCAAGCCGATCCGGGTATCCCGCAGCATCGTCGTCAAGCCTACGTGGGAAAGATACACCCAGACCGGCGGCGACATCGTTATCGATATCGACCCGGGAATGGCATTCGGCACCGGCCAGCATCCGTCGACGCGGATGTGCCTTGAGGCGATGGAGGATATCCTTCTGCACGACCGCTCGATCGGCAACTGGCACGTCCTCGACGTCGGAACGGGAACCGGAATCCTCGGTATCGCTGCGGCAAAACTGGACGCCGAGAGTGTCCTCTGCGTCGACACGGACCCCAAGGCGATCGAGATCGCAACAAAAAACGCGCTGATAAACAATGTCCAGGATCGCGTCCGTATGCAGCAGGGCGAAATCACCGCGGTAGAGGAACCCTTCCATTTGATCGTATCGAACATCAACGCAAAGACGATGATCCAATTGCGGTCTCAGATGGACAGGCTGCTTCATCCGAACGGATACCTGATCATTTCCGGAATTATTGAGCAGGAAAAACACGACATCGACGAGCATTTCCCCAGCGATCTATATTCGCGCCGGCAGGTCCTCAACGAAAAGGAATGGGTCTGTTTCGTGATGAGAAAAAACGCTGACAGGAACTAAACCTCGATGACGACGCCGCGCATCTATCTTCCGGTCTTTCTCGAAATAGGGGATTCCTGCCGCACGACCGAGGATCAGGCACACTATCTCGGATCGGTTCTCCGGATGAAAGAAGGCGACCGCCTGATTGTTTTCAACGGCCACGGGATCGAGTACGAAACGACGATAACACAAATGGCGAAAAACGGCGCGAGACTTGCCGTCGTTGAACGACGCGAGACATCCACCGCAAATATTTTTGTCACGCTCTGCCAGGCTATCCCGAAGGCCAACAAGCTCGACGGCATTATACGGCATGCCGTCGAATTGGGTGCAAACCGGATCATCCCGTTTTTCTCGACACGTTCGGTGCCGCGCTGGGATGTTGCCCAATGCGCACACAAATCAGGGCGGTGGCGCAAAATAGCCGTCGAGGCATGCAGGCAATCGGGCAGGGCCGATGTCCCTGAATTATCCGATATTGTAACGTTTGCAGAAATGCTTTCGTTGCTTTCGCCGGACGATCTCAGACTGATTCTGTGGGAAGGGGAAACGAAGCTGTATATCCGGGATGCGCTGCAAACAAAAACATCCGGGAGAATCACGGTCGCGATAGGCCCGGAAGGGGGGTTCAGCGCAGAGGAGGTTGCGCTGGCGAAACAAAGCGGGTTTGTTTCCGTCAGCCTCGGCAAAAGGGTGCTTCGTGTCGAAACGGCCGCGCTTGCTGCGCTTGCCGTTATTCAATACGAATGCACTGAGGGCTTTGTAAAACCCCAAAAGAGCGTCTTTTGAGTGAGAACGGTCCTGGAAGTTTTAGGAAGCTGTTGCGAGACCTTTGCAAAATGCCGCCTTTGGCGCTCATAAATCTTTTTCGACCCCGCAGCGTCTCGCTCAAGGCTCTAAAGGCTAAACGCTCTCTATTGTTCGCGTTCTTAACGCCTTTAGAGCCTTGGCTGCGACGGCGGGGTACCCCGAAAAATCTTTGAAATCGCGCTTCAGGCGGCATTTTACAATGGTCTCGTTGCCGAAATCGAACCATGGTAAAGTTTTCATTGCCTTGGGGGTTTGCGCGAGGAAGGGATGACTCAATGACACCGGAAATCTATGGCGGGTTCTGGAGACGGATGCTTGCCTTTTTCGTTGACAAGGGCATCATTTGTGCGATTTCACTGGTTATTTGCGAGGCGGCGATTCTCAGTATCGGCATCAGTGTCGATGTTAAAGAGTTCATACTTTCCGCCCCGGAAGAGATCCCCACCAAAATAGGCGCGTTCACACTTCTATGCGCGCTTCTTTTTTTTCTTGCGGACGTAATCTACTTTACGGTGTTTCACGGCATAAACGGCCAGACGCCGGGGAAGATGCTCTTGCGCCTCCAGGTAAGAACGCTTTCAGGGGATCGGATAACAACCGGAACGGCCTTTCTGCGCTGGGTGGGCTATCTGATTTCAGGCCTCTTTTTTGCGCTCGGTTTTTTGTGGGTCGCCTTCGACCGTAAAAAACAGGGATGGCATGACAAAATAGCGATGACGGTGGTCATCTGCATGCACAAAGAACCCGCTGCGATCACGAAAGTCCCCGAATCTGCCAGCGGGGGCGAAACGGACGAAACGGAAGGTTACACAAAAACGGCTTGACAAAGAGGGGAGGATTTTATAGAGGACTTCCGCATTGCTGAACAAAAGAAAGCGGGCCGGTAGCTCAGTCGGTAGAGCAACGGACTGAAAATCCGTGTGTCGACAGTTCGATTCTGTCCTGGCCCACCATACAACATTGCACCCACCAAGGAGAGACCTTTGCAAAACGCCGCCTTCGCGCTCAGAAATCTTTTTCGATCCCGCAACGTCTCGCTACGGCGGCAAAGCCTAAACGCTCTCTACTGTTCGCGTTTTTAACGGCTTCGTCGCCGCCTTCCTGCGACGGCGGGGTACCTAAGAAAAATCTTTGAAATCGCGCTACAGGCAGCATTTTTCAAGGGTCTCAAGGATTGTTCACAACGGGGAGGTAAAAAAATTTCTAGAGGTAAAAGGATTTCTCGATTTGTAAGGGGAATTGATCTGAGCAGTTCTGCAAGGGTTCTAGAAAACGTGCAAAATGGCGGATTACTGGCGTGTGCGAAAGCTTTCGTCGAGACCGACCTTCCAGCCGCCCTCCTCGAAAAACATCTGCAGGAGCGCATCATGCTCCGATTTATGATGCCTTAGAATAATCGTCGCCTTGTCTTTCTCTACATCACCCATTGCCCAGCGACACTCTTCGAGAACGCTCTTCGGATCGAAGCGGGATAGATACCCTTGCCAGTACTCGATGGCGATCGTTCCGCCGTTTGCAAAATCTTCGGCGATTTGCTCCTCGTCCAGCCTGTTCCCTTCTTTGGCCAGCGCGCGATGAACACTCTTTACAATAGCGCTGCGCGTCCGGGCGGAAAGACCCTTCCACAGCGCGCGGTAATCCCCCCTGGCCATGTTCTGAAACACGGATTCGGCTCCCTCGAGAATCGGTGACGGATCAACCGGCGCCCTTTTTGCCGCCGGCGCGGCACCGCACCAGAACAAAAAAATCACCAGCACGGCAAGAACATAACAGACGTTTCTAAGCATGATCATTTTGACGTGTTTAGCTGCATGGGGCTAAGAATGCTCATCCACGCGAAGAGAACCTTGAATTTCTCTCTTTTTTAAGATTTTGCATCAAACAATACAGCTAGCTCCGAAGACTATTTAAGTAAAAAAACAGTCTTTATTCAAAGGCCGAAAAAAATTAGAGAAAGGGCTGAGAACTCCAGCCACTTTCTCTAAAGTCATAATGATATAATCCTAAAGGGAGCTATGCATCTTAGTGATGGGACGTTGTAGCGTGGTGATGCGTAGTGGTCGTGTCGGAAGCCGCAGCTTCGGTAATCGCCGCTGCAGCAACGGCAGCCACGGCAACTCCTACAGCGATGGTTCCCGCGCTGATGCCCGCGGCTGTAGCCCCGCCAGCGGTGGCACCAGCTGCTCCGGCGCCGCCGGTCTGCTGAGCCTGCGCCGAAACACTAAACGGCACAACCATTGAAAGCAAGAACAAAATAGCAACCGCAACTGAAAATTTCCCTAGCCTTTTCATTT
>DYLD01000101.1 GCA_020722315.1 Syntrophus aciditrophicus | reverse complement strand
ATCAATAAATTTGCGCTTCAGGCAGTGTTTTTCTTTTGGTTGTGCAAAGCTTTCGTGGCATATTTCCCGCAGTTATGTGATGATTTCGCGAAGAATTCAAATTTTCCGGTAAGGATCGATAGAGATGGAAAAAAAAGGGAAGGTTTACATCATCGGCGCAGGGCCCGGCGATCCGGGACTGATAACCCTTCGCGGTGTTGAGTGTCTCACAGAGGCGGACGTGGTTGTTTACGACTATCTTGTCGCCCCGGAGATTCTGCGTCACGCCCGAAAGGATGCCCGGCTGATATACGCCGGCAAGCAGGGAGGATCGCACACGCTCTCCCAGAGACAGATCAACGAACTCCTCGTCGCGGAGGCACAAAGAGGGGCAATCGTTGCGCGGCTCAAGGGGGGCGATCCGTTCATCTTCGGCCGCGGCGGCGAGGAGGCCGAGACGCTCCATGCAAACGGGATCCCGTTCGAGGTCGTTCCCGGCATCAGTTCTGCGGCGGCCGTTCCCGCATACGCGGGGATTCCGCTGACGCACAGGAATCATACCGTCTCGGTCGCATTCGTCACCGGCCACGAAGACCCGACAAAGGGCAAAAGCGATCTGGACTGGCCGACACTCGCCGGGATCGGCACGCTGGTGTTTTTGATGGGTGTAAAGAACCTGCCTTTTATCGCCGAAAACCTGATCCGCGCGGGGAAGGACCCGCAGACCCCGGCCGCGCTGATCCGCTGGGGGACGACGCCTCAACAAGAGACCCTGACGGGCAGGCTCAAAGATATCGCCGAAAAGGCCGAGCAGAAAAGGTTTGCGCCGCCGTCGATTCTCGTCGTCGGGGGGGTTGTCGCTCTTCGGGACGTGATGAACTGGTTCGAGACGAAACCCCTTTTTGGTAAAGGGATCGTCATCACCAGGCCCGAAAAACAGGCGGAAGGACTGGCCAGGCTCCTTTGGGCGCAGGGGGCGAGGGTCATCCATTTTCCGGTGATAGAGATCGCACCACCCGCCGATTGGAAGCCTCTTGACGATGCGCTCGAGAGGCTTCAGGGCTACCGCTGGATTATCTTCACGAGCGCCAACGGCGTCGATTTCTTCTTCCGCCGGCTGCGGGAGCGCCGAAAAGACATCCGTGAGCTCAAGGGCATAAAGATCGCGACAATCGGCCCGGCGACGGAGGCGGCCGTCGAGAAACTCGGGATCGGCGTGGATCTGGTTCCTGAGGATTACATTTCCGAGGGCGTCGTTAGGGCCTTTGCCGGTCAGGATCTGCGCGGATGCAGGATTTTGCTGCCCCGTGCGGTGGAGGCGCGGGACGTCATTCCAAAGGGGCTTGGGAAAATGGGTGCAAATGTCGATGTCGTATCAGCCTACAGAACCGTCAAGGCCGGCACAGACCCTTCTTTGCTTCTTACGCTATTCAAAGACGGTGCGGTTGACGCAATTACGTTTACCAGTCCTTCCACCGTCGTCAATTTCTTTAAGATCATCGGGGAAGATTTCAAACTGCCGTCGGCGGTAAAAGTCGCCACGATCGGTCCGGTGACGGAGGCGGCAGCGAGAAGGGCCGGCCTGGAGGTGCATATACACCAAGATAAATACACAATCGAGAAGCTTGTCGAGGCGATCGGCGCCTATTTTGGTCGCGAGGCGATTGCAATCGGAGCGAATAACTGTTAAGGAAGCGTAAAAAAAGGGGGTTGGCATGATTGGAATTTCCAAACTTTATTGCGGGGCGGTCGAGCCCGGCGACGTCCTTAGGTACAACCGCGACTCGAAAAGGCTTCCCGCCCATCTGCTCCAGTTTTCGAAGGACAAAAAGCCCGTCATCGTCTGGAACGTGACGAGACGCTGCAATTTGAAGTGCATCCACTGCTACGCCGGCTCGCAGAACATCGACTATCCGGATGAACTGACAACCCGGGAGGCCAAGGATGTAATCGCCGATCTTGCCGCATTCGGCGCCCCGGTTGTCCTTTTTTCCGGCGGAGAGCCGCTGATGCGGCGCGATCTGATCGAGCTTCTTGAAGAGACGGTGAAACGCGGTATGAGGGCCGTTATCTCGACAAACGGGACGCTGATCACCGAGGAAAAGGCAAAGATCTTCAAGGAGATAGGCCTTTCTTACGTCGGGATCAGCCTGGACGGGACCCGCGAAACCCACGACCGCTTCCGGGGGGTTCCGGGCGCCTACGACGCGTCGATGAAGGGTGTGCGCCTCTTAAGGGATATCGGGATAAAGGTCGGGCTCCGTTTCACGATCAATCGTTACAATGTATCCGATGTCCCGGCGATTTTCGACATCATGGAGCAGGAGAACATCGAGCGCTGCTGCTTCTATCATCTGGTCTATGCGGGCCGCGGCTCGGAGCTGATCCACGACGATCTTTCGCACGAAGAAACCCGAAAGGTTGTGGATCTGATCATGGAGCGGACGAAGGATCTGTTCGCCCGCGGTCTGCCGAAAGAGATCCTCACCGTCGACAACCATGCCGATGGGCCTTACGTTTACCTGCGCCTTTTGAAGGAGGATCCGAAAAGGGCGGCGGAGGTACTCGAATTGCTGCAGATGAACGAGGGGAACAGCTCCGGAAACGGGATCGGCTGCATAAGCTGGGATGGAGAGGTGCATCCCGATCAGTTCTGGCGCGACATCTCGCTCGGCAATGTCCGGCAGAGACCGTTTGGCGAGATATGGACGGATCTGAGCAATCCGCTTCTGGCAAAGCTCAAGAACAAGGGGCAATACGTCACAGGCCGGTGCTCGACGTGCCGGTGGCTTGGAGTCTGCGGCGGGAATTTCCGCGCCCGGGCCGAGGCGGTAACGGGGGATATCTGGGCTTCCGATCCGGCGTGTTATCTTACCGACGAAGAGATCGGCATAAGAAAGGAGGGGCAAGATGCAATTTCCCCAATACCGTCCGCGCAGGCTTAGAAGAAATGAGAATTTTCGCCGGCTGGTCAGGGAAACACAGCTTTCGGTGAACGATTTCATCTATCCTTTGTTTGTCGTTACCGGGAAAAAGGTCAAAAAACCGATTCCCTCGATGCCCGGGATTTTTCAGCTGTCGGTCGATAACATCGTCGGCGAAGCCGCGCGGGCAAAAGAACTCGGGATTCCCGGCGTCATTCTTTTCGGGATACCAGAGAAAAAGGACGAGATGGCATCTCAGGCCCTGATAGACGATGGCATCATCCAGACGGCCGTCAGGGAGATAAAGGCAAAGGTGCCCGATATCCTTGTCATCACCGATGTGTGCATCTGTGAGTATACCAGTCACGGCCATTGCGGGATCATCGAAAACGGAGAGGTTGCGAACGACACGACGCTCGAAGTCCTTTCCGAAATGGCCATATCCCACGCGAGAGCGGGGGCTGATATGGTCGCGCCGTCGGCGATGATGGACGGCCAGGTCGGCGCGCTGCGCGACGGGCTCGATGAGGCCGGCTTCGAGTCGGTGCCGATCATGGGTTATTCGGCGAAGTTTGCCTCTTCTTTCTACGGGCCGTTCCGGGAGGCAGCCGAAAGCGCCCCGGCGTTCGGGGATCGGAAGAGCTATCAGATGGACCCGGCGAACTGTGACGAGGCGATCCGCGAGATAACGCTCGACGTTCAGGAAGGCGCGGACATCATCATGGTCAAGCCGGCGCTTCCGTATCTTGATATTATCCGCCGTGCGAAGGAGGAGTTCGACCTCCCGCTTGCCGCCTACAACGTAAGCGGCGAGTTTGCGATGATCAAGGCCGCCTCGCAACTGGGATGGCTCGACGGCGAGAGGGCGATGATGGAGGTACTCACCGCGATCAAGAGGGCCGGCGCGGATATCATCATCACCTATTTTGCGCCCGAAGCGGCCGAGGTTTTGCGCAGAGGCTGACGGGATGGAAAAACAGAATAATCGTTCATGGATTTTGCCGCATACGCTTAGGATGATCGCCTGGGAGGTGACCCGGAGCTGTAATCTGGCCTGCCGGCACTGCCGTGCGTCGGCGCTGCGAGGGCCCTACGAGGGGGAACTCGGCACCGAAAAGTGCATGCAGATTATCGATGAGATTGTGTCGGTCGGAAACCCCGTCATCATCCTTACCGGGGGCGAACCGATGCTGAGGGAGGATATCTACGACCTGGCCGCGTACGGGGATAAAAAGGGGCTCAGGATGGTCCTCGCGACGAACGGGACGCTTCTGACGGATGCGAACGTCGAGAGGCTGATCCAATCCGGCATCAAGCGAATCAGCGTCAGCATTGACGGCGCCGGCCCCGAAAGCCATGACGAATTCCGTGGCGTCAAGGGGGCTTTTGCCGGCACGATGCGCGGGATCGAAGCGATGAAAAAAGTCGGCATGGAGTTTCAGATCAATACGACGATCACAAAGGGAAACCTTTCCGAGATAACGGGCATCCATGAGCTGGCCCATCGCCTCGGCGCGGCGGCTCACCATATCTTTCTTCTCGTCCCGACCGGGCGGGGGAAGGAGATGGCCGACCAGGAGATCTCGCCGCTTCAGTACGAACAGACGCTGAACTGGTTTTTTGAAACCGGGCTCAAATGCGATATGCAACTGAAGGCGACCTGCGCCCCCCACTACTACCGGATTTTTTACCAGCGGCACGGCGAGCTTAAAGGCTCAACCGGAAAGATCGCGACGAACAGAAGCGCGGATGTACGATCGCTGCACTCTATGACGCGGGGCTGCATGGGTGGTAGCTCGTTTTGCTTTATCTCCCATACCGGTCAGGTTCAGCCATGCGGATATCTGGAACTCGACTGCGGCCAGTTGAAGGAAAAGAGCTTTCAAGAGATATGGGAGAACTCGCCGATCTTCCAGGATTTGCGTAATTTGAGTCTCTACAAGGGCAAGTGCGGACGCTGCGAGTTTCTCAGGGTCTGCGGCGGATGCCGCGCCCGCGCGTACGAGGCGACCGGCGACTATCTCGCCGAGGAGCCGTACTGCATATATGAGCCGGGCTAGGGCGTTGCGCAAGCAAGAGCTTTGCACAACCAAAAGAAAAACGCTGCCTGAAGGGCGATTTTAAAGATTTTTCGGGGTACCCCGCCGTCGTAGCAAGGCGGCGAAGCCGTTAAAAACGCGAACAGTAGAGAGCGTTTAGGCTTTGCCGCCGTAGCGAGACTATGCGGGGTCGAAAAAGATTTATGAGCGCGAAGGCAGCGTTTTTCAAAGCCCTCCAAGCTCTTTAAACTTGAGCGCCGGTGATGCGGGGTTTGAATGGACGAAACGGACAAAAGGCTTCTGAATCTGATCCAGCAGGATTTTCCGATCACGGCAAGGCCGTTTCTTAAGATCGCCGAACGTCTCGGTTTGGATGAGGCGGAGGTTCTTGAACGGATCAAAGCGCTCAAGGATCAGCAAATCATCCGGAGAATCGGTGCGGTTTTTGATTCCAGGAAGCTCGGGTTTCAAAGCACGCTCTGCGCGGCCCGCGTCCCCGAAGGCACTGTCCCGTCTTTTGTAGCCTTTGTAAATAATCTTCCGGGCGTGACACACAACTACAGAAGGGATGACGACTACAACATCTGGTTTACGCTGATCGCCCCGGATGAAGATGCGCTTCTGGCGACAATCGAACGAATAAAAAAGGAGACGGGGATAGACGATATCCTCAGCCTTTCCGCCTCAAAAACCTTTAAAATCGATGCCCGTTTCGATGTCTGAGGGAAAAATGGGTGCAAACCACGAAGACCGTCCCAGGCTTGTACTTGTGGACGGCAGCAACTACCTTTTCAGGGCCTTCTACGCGATCCGTGAATTGACGAATTCGAGCGGTTTTCCGACGAACGCGATCTACGGCTTCACGACGATGCTGATCAAGCTCTTGAAGGAGCAAAAGCCCGACTATATCGCGGTTGCGTTCGACGCCAAGGGTCCGACGTTCCGCCATGAGGCCTACGAAAAGTACAAGGCCACGCGGAAGGAAACACCCGACGAGCTTGTCGCGCAGATACCGTACGTAAAAGAAATCATACGCTCTTTCTCGATACCGGTTCTGGAAAAACAGGGGATCGAGGCCGACGACATCATCGGGACGATCGCGCGCCGGCAGCAGACCAGCATGGACGTCATCATCGCCTCCGGCGACAAGGACATGATGCAGCTCGTTTCCCCGGGCATTACGATGATTGATACGATGAAGGACAAAATTTATGACGCCCGGGCCGTCAGGGAACGCTTCGGGGTAGGGCCGGAGAAGGTTGTCGAGGTGCTCGGCCTGATGGGGGATTCCTCCGATAACATCCCCGGGGTGCCCGGCATCGGCCCGAAGGGTGCCGAGCGGCTCATCGAACAGTTCGGAAGCATCGAGGAGATGCTCAGGCACCCGGATGAGATCCACAATGAAAAGACCCGCAACGCCGTCATCAAGTATGCCGATCAGGCCAGGCTAAGCCGCGAGCTTGCCGTAATCAGAACCGATGCGGAATTTCCGTTCGAGATAACCGAATGCCGCCGGCGCGAACCAGACCGGGAAAAACTTGTTTCACTTTTTCGCGAATTCGAGTTTGTGTCACTTCTTCATCAATTGAACTTCACCGACGGGCAAAAGTCCGCGGACGTGCGTATCCTAAGGACAAAAGAGGATATTGTTTCGTTGACCGCAAGGCTTGAGCAACTTCATGAATTTTCTCTTGAATTGGTTCTCTCTGAGTCGGAGCCGATGAGAGCCTCCGTTTTGGGGATCGCCGTCGCTCTTAGCGAAGATGAGATCTTTTACGTTCCGCTTTTGCCGGATGCCGGCGGTTCGTCTCTGTCTAGAAAGGATGTTTTCGCAAAACTCTCGCCTTTTCTGGCTGATCCGTCTGTTTTAAAACACGGGCATAATCTTAAAACGTTTATTACGGCCCTTTCCGCCGAAGGCGTTACGTTGAACGGCGCGGGTTTTGATACGATGGTTGCGTCCTATCTCCTCAACCCGGCCAGGCACAGCTTTGAGATCGCCGATATCGCCTTCGAGATGCTTAATATCCATCTTCCTTCCCCCAAAGAGCTTGTCGGAAGCGGCGCGAAGGCTGTTTCTTTCGCCGCAGTGCCTGTCGATAGGCTCGCCGCCTATGCGGGAGGGCGTGCCGCGGCGGTTAGGCCTCTGAAAGACGATATGGCATCCGGTCTTGCCGCGGCGGATATGACGGATCTTTTCGCCGGCGTCGAAAATCCCCTTGTTGCCGTTCTCGCCGCGATGGAGCGCCGTGGTGTCCTTCTCGACACAGACCTTCTCAAATCGATGTCGCAGGAAATGGAGCAGCTTCTCTTGCTTTCCGAGGAGAAGATCTATACGCTCGCCGGGGAGAGGTTCAACATCAATTCCCCAAAGCAACTCCAGACGATTTTGTTCGAGAAGCTCGGCCTCCGGCGCGGACGTAAAACGAAGGAGGGCTATTCGACGGATGTGGACGTGCTGGCCGGCCTTGCCGGAAGTCATGAACTTCCCGCGGAGATATTGTCGTATAGGGGGCTCATGAAGCTCAAATCAACGTATGTCGACGCGCTGCCGGCCCTGGTGAACGAGCGGACCGGCAGGGTCCATACGTCGTACAATCAGACGGCCACCGCGACGGGGAGGCTCTCGAGCAGCAACCCGAATTTGCAGAACATCCCGATAAGGACACAAGAGGGCAAACGAATCCGCCAGGCCTTTATCGCCCCGCCCGGCTGGGAGATCGTCTCCGCCGATTACTCGCAGATCGAGCTCCGCATCCTCGCCCATTTCTCCGGTGATGAGGCGCTAACGTCGGCCTTTTCGTCGGGCGAAGATATTCACACCCGGACCGCGGCGGATGTCTTCGGCGTTTTTCCGGAAATGGTCAGCCCCGACATGCGCAGGCAGGCGAAGGTGATCAACTTCGGGATCCTCTACGGCATGAGCGCGTTCGGGCTTGCCAGAGAGCTTGGTGTTTCGCAGAAGCTTGCCCAGGCCTATATCGACAATTACTTTCAGAAGTACCGGGCGGTCCGCAAATACCTTGACGGCGTTCTTGCGGACGCGAGAAAGGACGGCTATGTGACGACGCTTCTCAAAAGGAGGCGCTATCTTCCCGAGATCAAAAGCCCCCATGCCCAGATCCGGCAGTTCGCCGAGAGGACGGCTATCAATGCGCCGCTGCAGGGTACAGCCGCCGATCTGATCAAGGTCGCGATGGTCAGGATATTCGACCGTTTATCAAAAGAGCTATCTCCGGCCGCGATGATCATGCAGGTCCATGACGAGCTCGTCTTCGAGACGCCGGCCGACCAACGGGACCGGTTGATTTCGATGGTTAAAAGCGAAATGGAGAATGCGCTGCAACTCTCGGTGCCGCTGAAGGTCGAGGTCTATTGGGGGAAAAACTGGGATGAGGCTCATCCGTAACACCGTTTAAGACCCCAAAACGTAAAACAATGCAAAAAGAGCGAATCGATTTAACCGGCCTCGTAACAATCGTGATCCTCACGCTGCTGTGGGGTGTCAATTACTCCGTCATCAAGGTTTCCAACTCCGGTCTGTCGCCGGTTTTTACAACCTTTCTACGTTCCGTGATCGCGACGATCCTGGGTGTGAGCAATCGCGCTTCAGGCGGCATTTTTTTAGCGGTTGGGCAAAGGCCTCTCAGGCGGAAAACTTTTCGGTTATAACCTTCGATATTTTTATTATATGGTTGCGTACCGAATCCCTGTCCCTGCCCGGATAGTTGTTGAATGTGATCAGGATCCCGTGGAGGGCTGCAAAAAACGCGTGGGATAGGTGTCTTACCGGTTCGGGTTTGCCCATCTTTTGAAACATCAGGTCGAACTGAGCGAAGATTTTCCGCTCGGCGGCGTTTAGTTTTTCAATCATCTCTTCTGTCAGCGAACCGTCGAGCATGAAGTGGGTCATCATCCGGAAGTACTGATCGTTTTGCATAAG
>DYLD01000100.1 GCA_020722315.1 Syntrophus aciditrophicus | reverse complement strand
CTTTTGCTTGACGTCCGTGGTTTCCTGTTGATTGTTCGTGTCTTTCCGGTAAGCCTCCGTAGCTGAAAAAATTTCAGACATGGGGGGCACAAAAGCCTTCCCTGCCGGTTGTGAACATCCCCGTGCGGGCCGGTTTCTCGTTGATATCCTTCATCAGTTCCAATATCTTCGCGGGGATGTCTTCGTTATGAATGAGCTCTCCCTGTGCGGCTTGTCGAACCAGTTCGCGATATGCGGGATATATTCCGTTGTCGGCGGCCTTTTCCAGATAATAAAGGGCTGACAATAGAAGAGCTCCCATTCCCCACACTGCCCGGCATACAGGCCTGCACAGGGCGGTTCACAGAGATTGCGGCCGTAGCCGGCCGGTTATTTTGAGCCGTTAGGTTTCGAATAATTACTTGACAAAACCGGCATTCCTGCATACATATGTAATACATAAATGACAGGAGGTGCGCTATGAATACAGCAATATCAGTACGGCTACCCAAGCATCTTGCAAGCCAACTGGATAGTATAGCCAAAGAGACCGAAAGACCCCGCTCTTTCATCATTCAGAAGGCCCTGGAGTCCTATATCGAGGATTTCGCGGATCTCCAAATTGCCCTGGACCGACTCCACGATAAGGGGGACGAGGTTATTTCAGCCAAAGAGATGAGGAAGTCTCTTGGCCTATAATATCTTCTACAAGAAGTCGGTCCTCCGCGACCTCAAAAAGCTATCGAAGCCCGAGGCGAAACGAATCCTTGACATCATTGAGAAGGAACTGATCAAGCAGCCTGAATCCAATCCTGTGCTCAAAGGTCAGTTTGCCGGGCTTCGCAAGTACCGCGTCGGTGATTACAGAGTGATCTATGCCCTGTTGGGTCTTGATATCCTTATCCTCAGAATCGGCAATCGTAAGGATGTTTACAAAGGTGAAATCTAATCGTGCAGCCGGGGGTGGTTAGCCCCCCGGCTCCCACCCCGCCCCGCATACGGGTCCGCAGCCGGCGGTTCACAGAAGATTACCGGGCCGTAGCCGGGTAGTTTCTTTTAATGATTCAAGACCTATATTGTCTGGGGGAGGTGAAACCGGATTCATGCATCCGTGGGAGGAGAGAATCTACAGCATCCCGTTCGAGAAGAGGTAAAAAGACGGATATGGCCCGTCTGTATAAATTGTCTTGACAAATATGATTTTTTATCGTTAGTATCCACTTTCAAATTTTTTAGAGGGATACAAACATGTACGCAGTGATAAAGACAGGTGGAAAACAAGAGCGGGTCTCCCCGGGGGACGTCATCAATATTGAAAAGATTGAAGGGTCTAAAGGCGATACGGTCGTTTTCGACCAGGTTTTGATGGTTGCCAACGACGACGATATCCGCATCGGAAAACCTCTCGTCGAAGGCGCAAAGGTAACGGGGGAAATCCTGCGGCAGACAAAAGGCGATAAACTGGTCGTCTTCAAAATGAAAAGAAGAAAGGGCTATCGCCGGAAGACCGGTCACCGTCAGCTTTTGACCAGCATGAAAATCAAGGAAATATCTTTTTAAGCGAGGTTGTTATGGCGCACAAGAAAGGACAGGGAAGCTCCCGGAACGGCAGAGACAGTAATTCGCAAAGACGGGGTGTAAAAAGGTTCGGCGGAGAGAAGGTCAGGGCCGGGTCGATTATCGTGCGGCAACTGGGGACCGTATTTCATCCGGGCAACAACGTCGGTCTGGGGAAAGACTATACGATCTATTCCAAGATAGACGGTTTCGTGAAGTTTGAACGGCTCGATAAAAAGAGAAAGAAGATCAGCGTCTATGCAACCGCATAGACGTTAATAGCCGCGCTGCTTGTCTTATTTACAATCGGCTTGTAGGCTTCAGCGGCAAATTAGAGAGATGTCTTCAAAAACAATATCTTCGATAACGGCCGGTGGTAAGGTTACGGCAACCCCCGGCCGATTCTTTTTTAATAAGGGTGGCAGCTTTCTTCGTCGATCAACGGCAGCGGATAGGTTTTTTTACCTCTTTCCTTGGCGGTGTCTTTTAGATGAAATTCGTCGATGAGGCAAAGATTTACGTCAAGGCCGGCGATGGCGGGCGCGGGTGCGTGAGTTTCCGGCGGGAAAAATTCGTCCCCCGCGGCGGTCCGGACGGGGGGGATGGTGGACGCGGCGGCGATGTGATCGTCCGGGCATCGGCAGCCAAGCGCACGCTGCTTGATCTGAAGTTCCGCCAGCACTATGTGGCAAAGCACGGCGGGCATGGCGAGGGGAGCAAGAAAACCGGTAGAGATGCGAAAAACGTTGAGATAGTGGTTCCCATCGGGACGATCATACGCCAGGCCGGATCAACCCAAATCATGGCCGATCTGGCCGCCGACGGGGCTTCATATGTCGTTGCGAAGGGCGGCATCGGTGGCCGCGGAAACGCCAGGTTCGCGACTGCGACGCGCCAGGCCCCGCGTTTCGCTCAGCCCGGAACCGCCGGGGAAGAGCGCTGGATAACCCTTGAACTGAAACTTCTTGCCGATGTCGGCATCGTCGGACTTCCCAATGTAGGCAAATCGACGTTTATCTCCCGCGTGTCCGCGGCCAGGCCGAAAATAGCCGATTATCCCTTTACAACGCTGGTTCCGAATCTCGGTGTGGTTCGATACGGCGAGAACGACTCGTTCGTTGTTGCCGATATTCCGGGTTTGATAGAAGGAGCCCATGACGGCATGGGTATGGGGGTCAAATTTCTCCGCCATGTTGAAAGGACCGCCGTTTTGTTGCATATTATCGATATTTCAACCGAAGACAGCCGCGGGGCCTGGCATGATTACGAGCTTATCAATACCGAGCTGGGTTTTTTCAGCCGCGATCTGCTTGCCAAACCCCAGATCGTTGCGATCGGCAAAAACGATCTGCCTCTAACCAGGGTCAGGCTCAAAAAGGAAATTGACATCTTCTCGAAAAAGGGAATAAAATTATTTAACTTTTCGGCAGTGACCGGAAAGGGCATTCCGGAGTTGATCAACGAAATGGCTTCTATGGTTTTCCGGCAACGACAGAAAGACCAACCGTCGGAGGCCGCCGGGGATTGATATCTTTTATTGCAGGAGTAGCTGAAGAATGACGCGAAAAGAACGACTCGGAAACGTAAAGAGGATCCTTGTCAAGGTCGGCAGTGCCGTTCTTACCGGTGACAACGGCATCGATCTCAATATCGTCGAGCAGCTTGTGGCGGATATAGCGGCCCTGCGCGAACGGGGCCTGCAGGTGGTTTTTGTAAGCTCCGGCGCGATCGCCTCCGGGAAACACCGGATGGGCATAGAGGGAAAACTGAAGAATCTGCCCCAGAAGCAGGCTGCGGCGGCGATCGGTCAGGGGAGATTGATGCGCGTCTATTCCAATGCCTTCGGAAAGCACGGACTTTACGTCGGCCAGGTGCTGCTTACGATGAGCGATATTACCGACCGCAAGAGGTTTCTCAATATCCGCAACACGATCCTGCAGCTGCTGGAGTGGGGAGTCATACCCATCATCAACGAAAACGACACCGTCGCGGTGGATGAGATCAAATTCGGCGACAACGACAACCTTGCCGCGATGGTGGCCAACATCGTCGAGGCCGATCTGGTGGTAAATTTAACCAGCACGAACGGCCTTTACGATCAAAACCCGAACAATTCAAAAAAGGCCAGGCTTATTCCGGTCGTCAAGGAAATTACCGAGGAGATAGAAAAGGCCGCCGGCGAGGAGGGAACCGAGGCGGGCGTCGGGGGGATGAGAAGCAAGGTTTTGGCGGCGAAAAAGGTTGTCGCGGTGGGGACTCCTTACATCATCGCCCCCGGCAAGCGCACGGGGGTCCTGCAGGAGATCATGGACGGCAAGGAGGTGGGAACACTCTTTCTGCCGTCGGCCGAACATCTCAACAGCCGGAAATACTGGATTGCGTTCACGCTGCGTCCCCGCGGCCGCCTGGTTCTGGACGAAGGGGCCGTGCAGGCCATTGTCCATGACGGCAAAAGTCTTCTGCCTTCCGGCATAACGCGCGTCGAGGGGGATTTCGTCATCGGAGACGCGGTGAGCTGTGTGGACGTTGATGGAAACCTGATCGCCAGGGGGCTTGCAAATTACAGCGCGGAAGAGATGAAGAAAATCATCGGCCTCAAAAGCTCTCAGATCGAGCAGGCGCTCGGCTACAAGGATTACGACGAAGCGATCCACCGCGATAATCTGGCCGTGACGATTCATCATGCCGAAAAACCGAAGGGATGAAAAATGTGAATTCTTTCGAACCCAATCTGCTGTTAAATTCGATCTACGAGACCTTTTAAAAAACGCCGCCTTTTGCGCTGCTCGGATCTTTTTCGACCCCGCGGCGTCTCTAAAAAAGACTCTACAGCCTAAACGCTCTCTAACGTTTTACGTTCTTAACGCCTTTAGAGCCTTCCTGCGACGGCGGGGTACCTAAGAAAAATCTTTGAAATCGCGCTTCAGGCAGCATTTTTCAAAGGTCTCGCTGTGGCTCTTGCGTGCGCGGAGAAAAAGGCGAATTTAAATAAAAGAAGGAGAAAAAAAGTGGAAGATTTTCTGAAGAAGTGCGAGGAGAGCAATCCGGGTGAAAAAGAGTTTCTCCAGGCGGTAACGGAGGTCGTTAAATCGGTAAAGCCGGTGCTTGATCGTCATCCGGAATACCTGAAGGAAAAGATCCTGGAGCGGATGGTCGAGCCTGACAGGATTATCATTTTCCGGGTGCCGTGGCTGGACGACAAGGGGGAGGTCCAGGTCAACAGGGGCTACCGGATTCAGATGAATAGCGCCATAGGGCCGTACAAAGGAGGGTTGCGTTTTCATCCGTCCGTGAATCTTTCGATATTGAAGTTTCTTGCCTTTGAGCAGACGTTCAAAAACGCGCTGACGACGCTGCCGATGGGCGGCGGCAAGGGCGGCTCCAATTTCGACCCGAAGGGCAAGTCCGACCGCGAGGTGATGCGGTTCTGCCAGAGCTTCATGACCGAGCTCTTCCGCCATGTCGGCCAGTTCACCGACGTGCCGGCGGGGGACATCGGAGTCGGCGCAAGGGAAATCGGATACCTGTTCGGGCAGTATAAAAGGCTGCAGAACGAATTCGTCGGTGTGCTTACCGGCAAAAGCCTGAGCTTCGGCGGAAGCCTCATCCGCCCTGAAGCCACGGGATACGGCGTCGTTTATTTCGCCTCCGAAATGCTTGCCACCCGAGGTGAAACACTCGAAGGAAAGGTTTGCCTCGTATCCGGCGCCGGCAACGTGGCCCAGTACACCGCCGAAAAACTCCTCGCTTTCGGCGCCAAAGTTGTAACGATGTCTGATTCGAATGGTTATATCTACGCTGAGCAGGGGATCACCAGAGAACAACTCGCCTACATTATGGAACTAAAGAACGTCCGCAGGGGCCGCATCAGCGAGTATGCCGAAAAATACAAGGATGCCCTTTACGTGCCGGTGGATCCCGCGAAAGACTACAATCCGCTGTGGGATCACAAGGCCGATTGCGCCTTTCCCTGTGCAACCCAGAACGAGATCAATGCCAAAGACGCGGCCAATCTGCTCAAAAACGGCGTGTCCCTCGTCTGCGAAGGGGCGAACATGCCTACTGTCCTGGAAGGTGTGGATATTCTGCTGGACAGCAAGATCCTCTACGCGCCCAGCAAGGCGGCAAACGCCGGCGGAGTCTTGACATCCGGCCTTGAGATGAGTCAGAACAGCATGCGTCTGAGCTGGACAAGGGAAGAGGTGGACAGCCGGCTGCATACGACGATGAAGGCCATACACAAAGCCTGCGTCAACGCGGCGGAAACTTACGGAACCCCGGGAAACTATGTGGATGGAGCCAATATCGCCGGCTTTCTCAAGGTTGCCGACGCGATGATGGCGCAGGGCATCGTATAGCTTTCATGCACCCATCGGTGAAGATTAAGATCAGAAAGCGGGGCGGATCGTCCCATGACACTCAAAGAGCAGGAACTCTCCCAAAAGTATCATCTCAATCTGAAGCTCTTTTTGGAGCTGATGGCCAACAAGGTCCGCGAGATTCTGCTTGTTTCGAGCCGTTACGACGCGTTTATCCTCGAGGAAGATGTCACGCTGGCCTCGCGCATTATCACCGAGTACAGGGGATTGAACCTCTCGATGCCCCCGCGTGTAACGCGCACCTCATCGCCGCTTGAGGCCCTTGAACTGCTCAACGAAAAGAGGTTTGACCTCGTTTTGGTGATGCCGAATCTTGCCGGAATGGATGCCTTCACGCTGGCTCCAAAAATCAAGGAGAAAAACAAGACGCTGCCGGTGTACCTTTTGGCCCATGGCATCAGCGACATCCGGAGATACGATGAAGGCATACGCTACGAGGGCATTGACAAGGTCTTTATCTGGTCAGGCAACGCAGATCTTCTTTTAGCCATTGTAAAAAGCACGGAAGACGCTATGAACGTGGATTATGACACCTCCCATGCCCAGGTGCGCGTCCTTATCTATGTCGAAGACTCGCCTTCGTGCTACTCTTCTCTGCTTCCGATCTTTTACAAGGAGGTGGTGCGTCAAATCCAGGCTGTCCTTGAACTCGGCGTAAACGAGGAGGAACAACTCCTCATCATGCGGACGAGACCCAAGATACTCACCGCTTGTACCTACGAAGAGGCCATCTCGCTCTACGAAAAATACAAGCCTTATCTGCTGGGAATTATTGCGGACACGCGGTTTCCCAAAGAAGGCAGTCTGTGCAGCGATGCTGGCATCGAGCTCCTCTCCCGGGTCAGGCAGGAAATACCTCATCTGCCGCTCCTTTTGCTCAGCTCGGAGGCCGACAACAAGCCCAGGGCGGAAGAGCTCCACGTCGAGTTCCTCGACAAAGACCCTATCAGCCTTATTGAGCACATCCATGACTTTTTTCTCGAGCATCTCGGATTCGGCGAGTTTGTTTTCCGCATGCCGGACGGCACAGAGGTGGGCAGGGCAAGCAAGGTGCGGATGCTTGAGGAAAAGCTCGCCTTGATCCCTGATGAGTCGCTGCGCTATCATATGGAAAAAAATGACATAGCCAACTGGGTGATGATGCGCTCCGAGATATTTCTGGCATCGGCGATCCGCGATATCTCGCTTTCTTCGTTTGCCTCCATCGGGGAACTGCGCGAACATCTCATAGCGCTCATTCACCTGGTGCGCAAGTGGCGGCAGAAAGGGGTCGTAGCCAAGTTCAACAGGCAGGACTTCGACGCTGATCTTCTGGACTTCGCCCGCATCGGACAGGGGTCTCTGGGGGGAAAGGCCCGCGGCCTGGCCTTTATGTCATCCCTCCTGCAGGAGAACGCCGATTTGTTTGAAAAGTATGGAGAATCCACCGTTCGGATACCTCAGACCCTCGTCCTGGGTGCTGATGTGTTCGAGGAATTTCTGGAAACCAATAAACTCCGCCGCTTCGCCGCAGAAGGCTACAAGGATGAGGAAGTGGCCGAAGCATTCCTGCGGGCGGAAATCCAGGACTACGTAGTTGATGATCTTGGCACATACCTTGAGCAGATCACGTATCCTCTTTCCGTGCGCTCATCGAGCCTGTTGGAGGACGTCCGATTTCTACCGTATGCAGGTTTGTACGAGACCTACATGATCCCCAACAAAGGCCTTAATTTGGCGCAACGTCTGGAATCCCTCATTACGGCCGTCAAACTCGTCTATGCCTCAACCTATTACGAAAACCCGAAGGCCTTTGCCAAAAGCACCGCCGGGCAAACCAGAGACCAGTCCATGGCCGTCATCATCCAACAGCTCGTAGGGGATCAATACGGGGATTACTACTACCCGGCTATCTCCGGCGTTGCGCAGTCTTACAACTACTACCCTGTTTCCTACATGAGGCCCGAAGAAGGAATCGCACAGATAGCCGTGGGCTTCGGCAAAACGGTGATGGAGGGGGGTAAGTCGCTGCGTTTCTCGCCGCGTCATCCCGAGATACTGCCGCAGTTTTCAACGGTTCATGATATGGTTGCCAACTCGCAGCGTTTTTTCTACTCGCTTCGCCTTGAGAATAACGACCATTCGCCATTTGTAGCGCATTCGCATTTAGACAAAAGGGACATTTACGATGCCCGCAACGAATATCCGATCATCGCCTGCGCGAGTACCTACGATGCGGCGGAAGAGAGGATCAGGGACACCGTCGAGGGGACGGGAGGCAAAATCATAACCTTTGCGAAGATTCTCAAGTATAAAAGCATCCCCCTTTGCGAGATGCTCTCGGACATTCTGGATCTGGCCGTAAGCAACATGGGCTGCCCTGTCGAGATTGAGTTTGCCGTAGACCTGAGGAAAGACAGACCCGATATCTGCAACTTCTACCTCCTCCAGCTGCGCCCGATGGCGATCGGGGAGAATCGCTCTGAGGTTGAGATCACCGACAAAGAACGTCAAAATGCCTTCTGCAGGTCAAATATCTCTCTTGGAAATGGCAGGCGCCAGGACATCTCCGATATCATCTTTGTCAAGAGGAGCGCCTTCAGGCTTGAGGCCACGCCGGAGATTGCCGAGGAAGTCGGAAGGTTCAACCGAAAGCTCCTCACAAACAACTCACCCTATCTTCTGATCGGCCCGGGCAGATGGGGATCCTTTGACCGCTGGCTGGGCATTCCCGTCCAGTGGAAAGATATCTCCGGGGTGGGTGCAATTGTTGAAGTGCGCGGATCTCTGCTCAACGTGGAGCCCTCCCATGGTTCCCACTTTTTCCAGAATATCACCGCCCTTGGCATACCGTATCTGACCGTTACAGAGCAAACCGAGGATCACCTCGACTGGCGATGGCTCGAGTCGCTGCCGGCGATGAACGAAACCGCCCATCTGAAGCATGTCAGACTTGACCGGCCGATGATTATCAAGATAGACGGGAGGAAATCACAAGGCGTCATCGTTATGATGGATATAAACGAACAAAAATCGTGCGGCATGCCCTGAG
>DYLD01000353.1 GCA_020722315.1 Syntrophus aciditrophicus | reverse complement strand
GTGTCCATGTCCCCCCCCTGGCGGTTGGGATACCTTCTGCATTCAGTTTTTCCGCCACCTGCCGGTGAGTCAGTCCCTGCGCGTTCAGTTCAAGAATTCTCTCTTGAGCCCTGTCCATTTTCCTCTTCCTCCCTTCTCGCCTGCTCCCCAAGCCACAAAAAGAATCTTTCCCGCTGTTCCGGTGTTTGCAGCTTTACCGCTTCCATCAACGCCTTAAAGAGCCGACTTCTTCTGAGGTCTCGTCTCATTTTTTTCTTCTTCATGCTACCGCCTTCAGCATCCTGATTATCTGTGTCTCACGGAAGGGAGTCCCTTTTCTCGTTTGAATCCCCTCTGTCGTCAACGTGTCGGCAATCTTCCTGTACGAGTAACCCGCTGCCCTCAACTCATTGACTCTGGCAATAATCCGTTGCTCCACAGGATCTTCTTCAAGTTTGCCGTCCACTTCACGGTATCCGTAAGGCGCCTGCCCGCCCAATTTCTCGCCCCGTGACTTCTTCTGAGACAACGCGTCCTTGGTTCTCTCGGCGATTACCTGCCGTTCCATTTCCGCAAGAGCCGCCAGCATCGTAAAGAAAAATCTGCCAAGAGGCGACTTGGTGTCGAGCTTTTCCGTGATGGAATGCAGGCCAACCCCTTTTTTGTCCAGGGTCTCGGCAATCTCCAGGGTCTCAACGGTGTTCCGTGCCAGCCTATCGAGTTTATAGATGATCACAGCGTCGATCTGCTTCGCCTTCCCAAGGCCGATAACCTTCTGAATTCCCGGACGCGCCTTGATGGACTTCCCGCTTATGCCCGCGTCTTCGATGATCTCCACAAGCTCCAGGTCATTAAGCTCTGCATAAGCTCTGATTTTCGATTGTTGCATCTCCAGGGAAACCCCTTCCCGACTCTGCTCCTCAGTGCTGACTCTTATGTACCCGACCGCTCTCATGTTGCCTTTCCCTTCTTCTGTCTGATTTTCTGACATTCTCTCATAACATCAGGCAATCTGTCAAGAGGAAAGTCAGACGGTCGGAAAATAATCTTCGGAACCTGTTCCTGCCTTGCTGAGAAATTCCCCCCCCCTTCTTCTGTCTGATCGTCTGACGGTCTCTCACAACTCAAGCCAACCGTCAACTCGATTTTTCACCTGTGTCGTGTAAAGGATGCCTCCCCCCGGTTGGTCCTTTTTTCCTGAAACTTTTCGTAAAACCCTACCCCCCCTTCTTTGGTTCAGACCGTCAGTCAGTCTGACATGCACACAGTTCGTTCCAACTGTGTGCATCATGTCATCCGAAATCGTGCTACGCGCTCCCCCACGGTGTCAGATTGTCTGAGAATCTGAAAGCCCTTTCTTCAGGGTACGCGTACATGTTTTCCGGTC
>DYLD01000352.1 GCA_020722315.1 Syntrophus aciditrophicus | reverse complement strand
GCAGGCGTCACACCCTATACGTCCTCTTTCGAGTTTGCAGAGTGCTGTGTTTTTGATAAACAGTCGCAGCGGCCTGGTCTCTGCGGCCCACTTGCGTGGGCGTACCTTCTCCCGAAGTTACGGTACCATTTTGCCTAGTTCCTTCATCCGAGTTCTCTCAAGCGCCTTGGAATTCTCATCCAGCCCACCTGTGTCGGTTTGGGGTACGGTCAGCACTAACCTGAAGCTTAGGGACTTTTCTTGGAAGCATGGCATCATCCACTTCAGCACCGTAGTGCCTCGTCATCACGCCTCAGTGTTGAATGGGTTCCCGGATTTGCCTAAGAACCCCACCTAAACGCTTAAACAACCATCCAATAGGTTGCTGGCCTAGCCTTCTCCGTCCTCCCATCGCAGTTAGTGCCGGTACAGGAATATTGACCTGTTTCCCATCGACTACGCATTTCTGCCTCGCCTTAGGGGCCGACTAACCCTGCGCCGATTAACGTTGCGCAGGAAACCTTGGGCTTTCGGCGGACGGGTTTTTCACCCGTCTTGTCGTTACTTATGTCAGCATTCGCACTTCTGATACCTCCAGCAAACTTTCCAGTTCACCTTCACAGGCGTACAGAACGCTCCTCTACCACTTGAATAAATTCAAGTCCGCAGCTTCGGTGTGTGGCTTAAGCCCCGTTGAATCTTCCGCGCAGGCCGACTCGACCAGTGAGCTATTACGCTTTCTTTAAAGGATGGCTGCTTCTAAGCCAACCTCCTGGCTGTCTGTGCCTTCCCACATCGTTTCCCACTGAGCCACAATTTGGGGACCTTAGCTGGCGGTCTGGGTTGTTTCCCTTTTGACAACGGACGTTAGCACCCGCTGTCTGTCTCCCGTGCTCGCACTTCCTAGTATTCGGAGTTTGCAATGGGTTGGTAAGCCGGTCAGGGCCCCCTAGCCATAACAGTGCTCTACCCCTAGGAGTGATACACGAGGCGCTACCTAAATAGCTTTCGAGGAGAACCAGCTATCTCCGAGCTTGATTAGCCTTTCACTCCTATCCACAGCTCATCCCCTACCTTTTCAACGGGAGTGGGTTCGGTCCTCCAGTGTATGTTACTACACCTTCAACCTGGCCATGGATAGATCGCCCGGTTTCGGGTCTACTCCCAGCGACTGAACGCCCTGTTCAGACTCGCTTTCGCTACGCCTCCCCTATCGGTTAAGCTTGCCACTGAAAGTAAGTCGCTGACCCATTATACAAAAGGTACGCAGTCACCCCGTAGGGCTCCCACTGCTTGTACGTACACGGTTTCAGGTTCTATTTCACTCCCTTCACCAGGGTTCTTTTCGCCTTTCCCTCACGGTACTGGTTCACTATCGGTCAGTCAG
>DYLD01000351.1 GCA_020722315.1 Syntrophus aciditrophicus | reverse complement strand
CAAGTATCTCTCCGTGACAGGCCGCGTCCTGGGATTGGATATCGGCTCGGAGATGCTGGAACAGGCGCAGCGCCGTTTCGCCGGCGATGCGCGCATTACCATTGAGAAACAGCGCATCGAAGAACCCCTCCCCTATCAGGATGAGTTCGATAAAGTCTTCATCTCATTTGTGTTTCACGGATTAATCCAGGAAGACCGGCTGAAAGTCATTGCCAACGCCCGGCGCGCCCTGAAACCCGGCGGCGAGTTTCTCATTTTGGATTACAACGAATTTGACCTGAAACGCTCCCCCTGGCCGGTGCGTTTGGCTTTCAAAGTGGAATGTCCTCTGGCAACCGATTTCATCGGGCGGGACTTGCAGGCGATGTTGCGCGAGCAGGGCTTCGATGGTTTCCGCGTTCACACCTATTATCAGGGATATGTGCGCCTTCTGGCGGCGCGCAAGGCGGCTTGAACATGACCATGAACGATCAACGCATCCAGGAATTGGAAGAAAAGATCGCCGAACTGAAGAAGCGCTGGCCTGCCCACTCTATCCCTCCCGCGCTGATGCGCGAGTTGGATGACCTGGAAGAAGAATTAGCCGAGGCGCTGGAACAAGCCCGCCAGGAAGAAGACCATGCCTAAGAAGACCGTCGTGGTGGATTATCAGGCCTGCGACCCCAATCAATGCGAGAACGGTATATGCGCTGCTGCGCTGGTATGCGAAAGGAAAGTGCTCACCCAGGAAGCGCCTTACGAAATGCCCGACGCCAAAGCGTCCATGTGTTTGAGTTGTTCGCTGTGCGTGCTGGAATGTCCCAAAGGCGCGATCCATGTGCAGTGACGCGTGGCCTTCTGTAGGACAAATTGGTAATTTGACTACTTTGACAATGTCACATTTCAATTCTCTACCGTACATTCTCTCAACGCGAATGCCGCGAATGAGCGAATGACGCGAATTTTCTCAATTTTCATTCGCGAAATTCGCCTATTCGCGCAATTCGCGATGAAAATTTGCCCGCGTTTTCCGTATGTACGGTAGCGAACATTTCAAAACCTTTTAACACAAAGTCCACAAAGGGTCACGAAGGAGAGCAAAATGCTAAAACCAAAGGTTTCCTTCGTGTTACTTCGTGCCCTGATATGAAAATAGTACCGCAACATTCATGTTGCTCCTGGCAGGCAAGATAAATCTTGCGGTACTGGTTTTCATCCTTCGGGGTGAAACCCTTTCATGGATACTTTGTGTTTAAGAACTTTGGTTTCAGCCTTAATGTGACATTGTCGAACTACATACGCTGGCGGCCGCCTGCGTGAAAAGGAAAAGGAAACGCGATGACTGAAAAAATGTTGCAGCCATTTCAACTGGGAAGCCTGACCCTGCCCA
>DYLD01000099.1:3665-8990 GCA_020722315.1 Syntrophus aciditrophicus | reverse complement strand
ACTCATCGTGAACTTGAGGGGACGCATCCACTTCGACTTCGTCAAAAGGCTCTACCCCTATGTCGATGTCCAAGGAATGATAACAGACATCCAAGAGGAGGGCTAGACCATGCTTAGAGACGTTCTCGCGCCGGAAATAGGGAGGCTGATCGATTCAGCGGGGATAACACTCAACCTTGTTCCAAGGGAGTTGTTCGTCGCAGTCGAGGAGATGGTGGATCTCGACCCGGAGGAGGAGGAAAGGCTTGTGGCCAAAATAGAGGCCGAGGCAGACAACCCCGACTACATACTGGGGCTGTTGCTGATATCCGCCACCATATCACTCCTTGGAGACGGCGGAGTGCCGTCCGACAAGATAATCGACGCCCTCGAAAACCCCGAGGCATATATAGGCATCCTGAACGATATGGCAAAGCTCAAGGCCGTCCTGGATTTCCTCAAAAAAAGAGAGGACACCAGCGGCGCCTTCGAGCGTTTCATCTCGGAAATGGGAAGAAAGATACAGGAGTCGGGAAAACGCCTCGACCAGGAAATGGAGGTGCGTCTGACCGCAGAAGCCAAAAGGGTGGACGAAAGACTGGAGGAAATCAAGGAGGGTATAGCCCAAAACGTGAAGAAAAACCTTGAAATGGAGGAAAAAATGAAAGATTTCGAGAAAATCCTTGCAATAAGGCCAAAGGAGACCACCCCACACGTCGAAAACAAACCAAAAACAGAACCCCCCTTCCTCCGTGTCTCCGAATATATTGCCGCCGCGCTGATGATATTCGCATCAACAAGCGTGGCCATACATTTTGCCGTCGCCAGCCCCAACCTGTCGAAACAACTCGCACTGGCAGCCTTCTTCCTTGCCGTCATCATAATAATAGTGTTCAGGCTCGTCCTGAAACCAAAAGAGTAAGAAAATGAGCGACCAAGACAACATCCACGTAAAAGAACCGAGGCTCGCCTACTGGGGCGCAATGCAGTTCTTTATACTCATGGAGAAAACAGGACGGAGCTATGACGCCCTGGCCTTCGCCCTGGCACCAATCGCCTTTTTAATCGTAAAAGCAGCTTTTGCCAAGGAACGCAACCTCCGTTTCTGGTCCCTCTGGATAACTTCGCTGGCCATCTTCACGTTTTTCTTTGTCCTCAAAAACCCCTTCGACATGGCACCGGTGGCACTTTTCCACCAAGTCGTCGAGGCGGTCTGTCTGATAGGAAGCACAGGATACATCGCCCTGATGCTGGCCTCCATCACCATCATCTGGATATGCTTCGACTGGAAAATCGTGAAACCAACAGGCATTGTCATAAATCTGGCGGCAAACATGGCGGGTCTCATCGGGACCACAGCCGGACCCCTCAAATACGGATTTTACGGAATACCCTCATGGGCGTGCTTTATAGCCATATCGGCGGCGGGATTTACCGCAAGCAACATTTTCTCCATAAAAACGGATAAGGAAGCAGACGCGCCAGTAAAAAGCACCTGGGGAGGGAACAAACCCAAAGGAAGGTCGTCCAAAAGACCAGACTACGTCGTTAAATTTGGACATCTCGTGTGGGACGACAGGGACTTCCCAAGGGGATGGAGCATAACCGGCGAAACCGGTTCGGGCAAGACGGAGGCCGCCTTCAAAAGCCTGTTCATCCAGCTCTGCCTCAACAGGCCGGAGTGGGGAGGAGTGCTCGTGGACCAGAAGGGAAACCTGCACGAGGAAATGGAAACCATACTGCACGAGCTCGGAATGGATAAAAAGGTTCTCCTTCTCAAAACAAGACCAAGGGGCGCCGCCGAAGACTGGACTCCCGTCCACAAGTTCAACCTCCTCTCAATCCCCTGGATAGACGACATGACCTATGCAAAAATGATATGCGACGTCGCCGTATCCGCCCAGGGGGGCAAAGGAGACGACAAGAGTTTTTTCTCCACGCAAGCCCTTATCCAGATAGCCTCCGGAATAAAACTTCTCCGCGTCTTCGCACAAATCCAGGGAGAACCGGTCTACAGGCACGTGGGGCTGGCAAGGCTCTATCTGCTGCTATCCTCGCATATCGAGGTCTCGAGTCTTCTTGAGGTGTGCTCAAAAAAAATCGAACCCCTGTACGAAAAACTGGCTTCATCAGCAACACTCATGTCGCTCGTCAACCCGGCGGACGGGCTGTTCCGCGACACAGCCATAAAAATAGAGGCGAACCTCGACAACCTCGAGGAATTAAGGAAAAAGGGACGCTCCGTCGTCCTCTACGGGGACAACGACAAGCCCTCGGTCATAGACCACCCCGGCAACAAGAGGCTCAAGTTCCACCCGGAATCTATAAACTACTACCTCGACATGGCGGGGGAGAGCAAAGAAAAATTCGAGGCCGTTAGAACAGAGTCCGGACTTAGCAAGGTGGAAATGAGAGCCCTCAGAGATTTCGCGGCAATGGCCTCCCACTTCAACGAAAAATTCCTCGCGCAGCCCCCGGACCAGCTCGGAGGCGTAACCTCGACAATATTCAACTACCTCATGTTCTTCAGCGAACCCGACGTGTCCCAGGTCTTCTCGTGCGAACAGAATTCGTTCGACTTCTGCGAGGCCATAGACTCGGGAAAAATAGTTATGCTCACAATGCCCCAGAGCAAGGCCGTCCATAGAATATTCGTCAACACCACCCTCAAGCTCCTCTTCTACCAGCACGCACTATCGAGATTCGACCAGACAAAGGCCGAAAGAGAAGCCAAGAATCTCATCGTCCTTTTCGCGGACGAGGCGCAGGGCGTCGTGTCCAAGATGGAAGGCGGCGGATTCGAGGACCACGCCGTAGCAGACAAGATACGACAGGCCAACGCCACAATAGTCTTCGCTACACAAGACCTTATGAGCTACGAAACAAAAATAGGAAAGGAACGAAGCGCAACACTACAGCTCAACCTCGCAAACAAGATCGTCTTCAAGTGCGCGACACCCGAATCCGCAGATTTTTTCTCAAAGCTCTTCGGGAAAAAACACTTCGTCAAAAAAACAGGATACTCCACAAGCGCCAAGCAGGGAAAAAGCATGACCTTCCAGACCGTCGACGACCCCATATTCAAGGACAGCGAACTTATGACACTGCGAAAATTCGAGGCCGTCGTAAAACACTGCGAACACCCCCCGGTCAAAATGATACTGCCACCGGTCGACAGCCACGGCAATGTCACGGAATGGGGCAGAAAGATAATAAAAAAACTTAAAACTTGAAAAAAACCGAAAAACGGTGTAGAATACGCTAGGGATATATATGACAACAATTCAAGCAGGAAACAACATGAGCACAATAACAAAACAACCCGTCGCAGTCGGGACAGCCGACGCGGCAAAAATCCTCGGCAAGAAACAGTCGGAGCTGAAACACATGCTCCTCACAGGGGCTATCCCCTGTTTCAAAACCCCGAGAGGCCACTACAGAATCCTCGTGGCCGACCTGCTGAAAAAACACGGAGAAAAAAAAAACAAAGGGGAGACACAGCCGGACACGCTGACCCCCGCACAGGCATCAGGCATGCTCGGCGTGTCAAGACCCACCGTCACCCAGATGGCCAAAGCAGGACTGCTGCCCTATACCCAGACACCCGGTGGACACCGCAGAATCCTCCGCGAGGATGTCGAACTCTACATGACAAGATCAAGGGCAAGGGCAAGACTGAAAGCCATCAAGACAGTCGAAAGAATGAAGAAAAAAGAGTCTCCCGCCACAGAGGAAAAGCAGGAAACACAAAGCCCATAAAAAATTTTTCAGATTTTTCATTTTTAGCGCTTGAAATATAGCCAGATTGAAATATACTTAGCTTGAAACACAGCAAAGTATCCTCAACAAAGGAGACGGAGAATGGTAATCTCGATCTTCCAGTACAAGGGCGGAACGGGAAAAACAACGAGCACGGCAAACCTGGCCGGAGCCTTCGCGGACTCCGGAAAAAACGTCCTTCTCGTCGACGCAGACCCGCAGGCAAACCTCTCAAGGTATTTCAAGGTGGAGCCAGGCCCCAACCTCAACGACCTCATCTTCAAAGAGGAGGAATACAAACCCCGGACGATACGCGAAAAGATAGACATCGTCCCATCGACACTCGAACTGGCCGACCTCGATCTGAGGCTCTCCCAGGAGATAGGACGGGAGTCCAAACTCGCGGAAGGGCTCCTCAACATAAAAAAACAATACGACATCACACTTATAGACTCAAGCCCCTACATAGGCATAACCACCATAAATACCCTCGTCGCCGCCGATTATGTCCTAATGCCAGTGCAGCCGGAATATCTCGCCGCAACGGGACTGTCGCAGATGCTCTCCATCATAGAGAAAATCAAAAAACTCAACAGAAAAATAAGAGTGCTTGGAGCCTTCATATCAAGATATGACAAAAGGACCAGTCTCCACAAGGCGATAACCGACGACATACGCAAGAACTTCGCCGCCAAAGTCTTCAACACAATCATAAGGGAGAACATATCTCTCGCCGAAGCGTCGGCGCACGGCAAGACCATATTCGAATACGACCCCTCCTCCCACGGGGCGGAGGACTACAAAGCCCTCTTCGAGGAAATAATGACAAAACTTGGAGAATTGCAATGAAGAAAAATCCACTCCCCGACAGCGTGTTCGCAAGCACAAAACCCGCCCCGCCCGAAGAAGAACAAAAAAACAACCAGGAAGATAAAAACTCGCCCGAAAAAATTGAAACATCAAAACAGAGAAAAAATGCCCCGTTGATGGTCAGAATGGACGATCCCTCCCTTCTGGTGAGACTAAAAATTTTCTGCGCAAAAAAACACAGAACCATCAAAGACGTAGTTCAGGACGCCATAGGAAAATATATCAGCCAGATAGGTGAAGAATGAACCCGGCGCTTGTCGCTCCATATTGCTCGGTCTTCGCACAAGGAAGGGTCGCAGGACCGCCCAAATTCATAAAACAATCAGTCGCACTCGACGTCGAGCTGTCATCCCCGCTCGACCCATATCACAATAAATGGGTAATCACCGTCTGGGTCAAAACACCAAAATTCAAAAAATATGAACCCATGGAAAACGACATCATCGCCATCAGGGGCGATCTCGTCGTGAAATATCTCAACGAAAATATATACCTAAATCTCTATGGAGCCACGATAGACTCCATAATAAAAACCAGAGACCACCAGATAAAGGAGGCCCCTCCAGACGAGACGAAAAAAAACGATGCAGAACAACCCAGGCAGGAGCCGGAGCCGGAACCAAAGCCGGAGCCACAGGCAAAACCTCCGGAAAACAAGGAGACAGAGCCAAAACCAGAGGTGAAGCAAGAGGTAAAAACAGAACAAAAGCCCCCGGC
>DYLD01000099.1:0-3565 GCA_020722315.1 Syntrophus aciditrophicus | reverse complement strand
CCCCCGGTCAAAACAACACCGCCAAAAATGCCGGAGGTCTATAGTTTCGCCGCCGTCGAAAAATACAACAAGGAACTCGAAGAATATAAAAAATCTCAAAAAGGAGACTCAAAATGAAGAAAAACAGGCTCGGAAGAATTGGAACAGCCCTCGCACTGTTCGCAACAAGCCTCAACCTGGCCGCACAAGGGCAGGGGGGGAAGGCCTTCCAGGACGGAATCAACATCGCAGCGGGTGTAATCATCGCAATCTCCATAATCTGGAGCGTCACAACCGCATGGGGAGGAATCCACAGGATCAAAGAAGGAGACCCGTCGGGCAAAAACGCAATATGGGCCGCAATTCTCATATTCATAATACCACTCATCATATTCGCAGTCGTGAAGGTGATCTTCACAGGCGCACCGTCAGTCTCGCCCAACTTCAGCTTCTAACACCAAGGGGGGCAGGGGCATGATGCTCAAAGTCGTGGAAAACACCGTCGAGACAAAGGAATCAAGCGGAACAGCCTTCGGACTACAGGGAGACCTCTTCATAATCCCCGTGGTCGGAATACTCCTCTCGATAGGACTTTTCGCCATCCTGCTGTTCTCGGGAGGCAGAAGCCCGGTCTACAGCTTCATAATATCCCTGATCCCCGCCGCCGCCGCGACGGCCTTCACCTACGCCTTCCTCAACAACAAACCCCCGCACGACCTCGGAGACAAGATAGAGTCCTTCATGGACGGAGGGACCTTCAAGGTCGAAAACTTCAACCCCCCGACAAAGGCCAGCCCCTACCCGAACACCAACAAATTCCGAGACTGCTGGTTCGTCAAAAAACTCATCGTCTTCAACGAGGCCGACAACAGGGGCTACGTCTCCAAAGGATACTACGTCAGCCCCCCCTCGCTTAACGGAATGAGCATAAAAAACCTCAACGACATCCACGACAGGCTCGAATCCTTCCTGGCCAACGTAAAACACCCGGTCAGGATGCAGTGGGACTGGTCCCTCTCCACGGACTTCAACGAGGAGCTCGACCACTACGACGCAGACACCGAAAAATACAAGAAAAAAAACTGGTGGAGCCACAGGATACGAAAACAGGTCTCCGAAAGATTCCGGAGGCTCCAGAGAGAAAACATCCTCAAGAAGGAAAGACTCGCTGTATACTTCTCCATACAGCTATCCGGAGAAATCAGCGTCGCCAACGAAATAAACCTTATAGACTCCCAACTGGCGGTCTACGGAAACGGACTGTCCTCCCTTTTCAGCCTCTACAACTGCGAAGTGACCGAGATGGAGGACCGCGACTACTTCAATGAATACATCAGAACCTTCAACCCCTCCCTCTCGTACCAAGCACGGAATAAAATAGAATTCGACCCGCAGAAATCAGCCCTCGAACAATGCACAGGAGGGGAAATCCTCGACACAAAGAACGGATTCAGGACAGGAGGAACATACCACACAACCCTCGCAATAAGAGCCCTCCCGAAGACGCTCTCGCCAGGCATGGTGGTCAGACTCCTCTCGTTGAACATCAATGAATATTCGATAACCGTCAACATCATCCCCCTCAACTCAGAAAAGGAACTAAAGAAGGAGGAGGCCCTGATCCAACGGCTCGAAGGCGACATGCAGGGCAACAAAAAACAGCAATATAGCATAAACATCAACAGACAGAAGAAAATCGCAAAAGTCGAAGCCCTCGCGGAAGGCAGAATAAACCCGATGCGATGCGAATTCATCATAAAAGTCTCCGCAAAGGACGAAAACACACTCAAACAAAGAATAGCCATAATCAAAGAAGCCGCCGCCATGACCAACGGCGTGATCCTGTGGGAGGCCAACTCGGCGAGAAGCACCAGAAACCTATTCTTCCAGACCGCCCCCGGATGGTGCTTCGGAAACTATTCGGGATTCGCCTTCTACACCCCGAACGACGTCATGGCCTGCATGATCCCGTTCTCAAGCTCCTTCTCGGGCAAACTCAAAACCGCAGAGGCCCTCTACGACGGAGCCGACAGAAACATAGTCGGAGTGTCCACATTCCAGGACAACTCCCCGCAGCACTCCGTCATCCTCGGCACCACAGGATGCGGAAAAAGCGCCTTCCTCATAGACCTCCTCTCCCAGACCGCCCCGTTCTACGACTACACCTGCATCATCGAGGAAGGCATGAGCTACTACTTCTACAGCCTCACGCAGGACAGCAAACCCCTCGTCATACACCCCGACGCCGGAATCACCTTCAACTACTTCGACCTCGGAGGACTGCCCCTCTCCGCCTCACACATATCATTCTGCTCGAACCTGCTGATGAATATGATAGGATACAGCGGCGACAGCGACAAGGACACGCTCCGCGAGGCCATAATAAGCAAATATGTCCAGCAGCAGTATTCCGAAGTCTTCGAGACCTGGAGCAAAGACAGCCCCGAAATGCTCCCGGAACTGGCCAGACGTTGCATACTCGCACAGAAAAACGCTGGACTCGAACCATTCATAGACGCATACATCGAGCTGGAAAAAAATATCAAGGCCAAAGATGAAAAAACCCTCGACGAACTCTCGAAAATCACAGAAAAAGAAATAACCGCCTACCTCACAAGCCCGCTCGTCCAGAGAGTCGAACAGGCCGCCTTCTGCCATATACCCAAGTCGTATATCCCGGACCACTCCGCGTTCATCAACCTCATACAGACATTCTCCTTCGCAGAAAAAAACCACAACCCAGACGAAATCAAACGAATAATCGCATCCCTCGAAGCATGGGGAAGAACAGGACCATACGGCAGCATATTCGACGGTGAAACAAATATCCAGTTCACCGGAAGACACGTCCACTTCGAACTCGGATCAATACCCGAATCAGCCCTCCCCCTCAAGAAAATGATAGCCTTCCTCATCCTCAACATAGTCAGACAGCACATAATCCTTCTTCCAAGAAACATGAGAAAAAGAGTCGTCTTCGAGGAAATAGCAAGATTCCTCCAAGTCGAAGGCGCCGGAAAACTCATCGAGGAGTGCTACGCACAGTTCCGGAAATACTCCTCCTGGGTTATATGCGCCAACCAAAACTATGGCCTGTTCAAGAAATCACCAATCAAATCCACCGTCATGTCCAACTCCAAACAACACTTCGTCATGCGCCAGAACGACGCCGACGACGTGGACGACTTCTCCCAGACCGTCCCAGTCCCGGAATCCCTCAAAGGCGCCATACTCACATTCCCGCTCCCGGAATCCCTCCCCGCAAACAACAAATACTCCAGCTTCCTCTACAACTTCGCGGACAAAAACATGTACTCCGCAGGCATCGCATACAACGTCGCCTCAAAAGATATGCTCCTCTGCGCCTCCACCTCGGGCGAATCCTTCGACAAAGCAAAGAAAATCTTCCAGAACGCCGCAAAAGACGGCTCGTCCATAGAGAAGGTTTTCGCGGAGAATGAAAAAAAATGAAAAAAACGAAAAATATGGCTTGACTTTTACAGATGCTATGATATAGTAGATTAACAAAGGGATAGGATCACCATGAAAAACCAGATCAAAAACACAGTTCTCGCCGCTGCGGTTT
>DYLD01000350.1 GCA_020722315.1 Syntrophus aciditrophicus | reverse complement strand
CGAAGAGATCACGTATGAAATGATTCGTTGCGTGGTCGCGGCTCATGGCAGTACGGCAAAATTTATTTTGCCCCAGGGCAACATGAATGTTGCGGTACTGGACAACGACTCGTTCGTCCACGAAATCGTTGACAGCGGAGAAAGAAAAGATCTCGAAGCTGTTTCCAACCTGATCGCTGCTTTGAAACACAAAGACGGCAACGCCAGAAGATTAGCCGCTTCTGCCCTCGGCAAGATTGGCGACGCACGAGCCGTTCAACCATTGATGGATTTGCTGGCGGTGGAAACAAAACCACAGGTTCGCCAATACGCGGTGAAAGCCTTGGGAATGCTTCGCGACCCGCGCTCTCTCGCCCTGCTCCAAAAAATCGCGGACGATGAAAACGAAATGTACTACACCCGCGACTCGGCCAAACACGCCATCGAGAAACTTCGCGGCAAAATCAAAACCGACTCATCGTCACCTGTCACTCGCCCGCTGTTTCCCGTCACCTCTTCCACCGTCACCCTATCTCCTAACTTGCATCCCGCATCTCCTCATCCCGATACGGAACACGAAACACGCAACACGGAACACGACGCCATCTCTTCCTTCCTCTCTTCCCCCCATGCTCGCCCGCTGAAAGGAAACTGGAATGTGGGTTTTGCGCTCGATTTCCACAGCAGTTACGCAGGCGCAGACTGGAATCGCAGCGGCATCGGCGATCTCGTTTACAGACTCAAATACGAATCGGACGCGTCCGCCCTCCCCAAACTCATCGAACAGACGCGCAACCTTTTCACCGCTCATCCCGAGATGAATCAATTCGAAATCATCGTCCCCGTGCCATCCTCCACGCAACGCGAGTTCAGCCCCGTGCATGAATTTTGCAAGGCGCTCGCGGCCGCGGTCAACAAGCCGGTGCAACCCTGCATCGTCAAAACGCGCCAAACCAAACCGCAAAAAGAAATGCAGACCCTCCCGCAAAAGCGCGATAACGTCGCGGGCGCGTTCGCAGTGAAGGGTGATGTAACCGGTAAGAAAATTCTTCTCGTTGACGACCTCTTCGATTCAGGCGCGACGTTGGAAGAGATTTCGAAAGCGCTGCTCAATCATCAAGCCGCGCGAGTCAATGTATTGACGTTTACCAAGACGATTCACGCGGACATGTAGGACGGTACACAAGTCTGCCATATCAAGAAACCCTCTCAAGTAAAATTTGTCGTGCATGATGAGGTATGGTTAGTTTTTGCTTGTTTTCAAATTCGTTTAAAACTTGACTCATTTACATCATTTTTCTTGCCTTAAGCTTACTAAGGAAGCGAACAATGGCAACCCTTCAACATAAGACCCCCCCGAAGATTTCCCTGCGCCTGGCGCTCATTGTTCCC
>DYLD01000098.1 GCA_020722315.1 Syntrophus aciditrophicus | reverse complement strand
CAAGAACCCATTTTTGCTCTATATTGCTTGACAAACTTTTTGGACTATGTTTAACAAAATAACTTAATCGATGATGGAGGGAGAACGAAATTCATGAAAAAGAACTTGACCAATTTCAGCAACACCAAGAGGAAACGGACCCATGGATTTCTGGTGCGCATGTCCACCAAAGGCGGTCGGAATGTGATCAACCGGAGACGGGCAAAGGGCCGCAGGCAATTGACGGTCAGCTAGGTGATTTCCGACGACGCCAAAGCCCCCAAAAAGGGCGATAGGAATGGAATCCCAATCGCTTGGAAAGAAAGAACGAATCCGAAAAAGGCAGGACTACGTCCGGATATACGCCGAGGGAAGAAGGATCAACTCCAGAAACTTTACCGTTATTACCTGCCGTAACCGTATAGAATCAAGGAGATTAGGGATAACAGTCAGCAAAAAAGTCGGAAACGCGGTGCAACGAAATAGAATCAAAAGACTCCTACGCGAGTTTTTCCGGTTAAACAAGAACAGGTTCTCCCCATCGCATGACATCGTGATCATAGCAAAAAGGGCCATCAGACCGCTTACGTACAAAGATGTTTATACAGAGCTGGAAAAAAGCCTGTTAAAAAAGGGATTGGATGCATAATAACAAAAGAATCACAGCAACTCTAGGAAAGTGTTTAATCCTTCTGGTACGGATATACCAGATCTTTTTGTCGCCACTTCTCGGCCCCAGTTGCCGGTTTTACCCCACCTGTTCTGAGTACACGATCACCGCGGTGCAGCGTTACGGCCCCTTCAAGGGGAGCTTCATGGGCATTAAACGGATACTCCGCTGCAACCCGTGGAACCCCGGCGGGTACGACCCTGTGAAATGAAAATAACGGCCCAAATCTGGAGGTTTTAATGGACAAGAGAACCCTTCTTGCCGTCGTGCTGTCAGTAATTGTTATCATGGTTTATCAGGCCTTTTTCGCCAAGCCGCCTGCCAAAAAGGTCCCGCAACAACAAGAGACATCCGTCCCGGCCGGCAAGGAAACCGGAGCTACGCCTCCGGCAAAGGCTGAGCCCATCAGGGCGGGCGGGGAAGAAACGACGGGAAAAATCGTCGCGGCAAAGGCGCCTGAAGGCCATGAGAAGGACGTGGTGGTTGAAACACCGCTCTACCGAGCCGTTTTCACGAACCGCGGCGCGGCTCTTAAATCCTTCCAGCTTAAGGATTATAAAACGTCGATCCCCGGCACAAAGGATATCTTCAAGACCTTCCTCCATCTTATCGGCCGGGGGAAACCCGAAGACCAAAGTGCACCCAGACCCATCGAACTGGTCCATGTGACTGACGGAATGCCGTTGCCGTTTACGGTAACCTTTGGCGGCTCCACGCTGGAACTCCCCGCCGAGAGCTTTTTCGAAACACAGCAAAACATGCTCGATCTGACCAAGGGTACCGAAACGCAGACCCTTGTCTTCACGCAATCCTATCAGGGGCAGTTGCGGATGGATAAAGAGTTTACATTTTATCCGGACACGTACAGCTTCGATATCAAAATCAGGCTTCACAATCTCGCCAAATCCCAGATAACCCAGAATAGTAATCTGACCTGGTCACAGTATGTCGACCCGAGCGCGCCTACCGACAGCTATGGTCATGACGGGCCCGTAGCGTATTTGTCCGAAAAGATTGACCGCCTCCAGGTCAAAAAAATGGACGCCGATAAAACGATAGGGCCTTATGTTTCCTGGGGAGGCTATGAAAGCAAATACTTCATCTCCGCAATGATTCCCCAAAACCCGTCGCTTACGAGCCTGAGACTTGCAAAAGAAAAAAACCTTGTTTCGGTACAGCTGATCGGGCCCAAAAATATTATCCCGCCCGGACAAGCGGGTATCTTCAGCTACAAGGCCTTTCTCGGCCCCAAAGATTACACGATTCTCAAAAACCAGAATATAGGACTGGAAAACGCGATTGATTTTGGAAGCTGGCTGAAATGGCTGGCTATTCCGATGCTTGTTCTGTTAAAACTTCTGAATAATTATGTTCACAACTACGGTATTGCGATCATTCTTCTTACCATCTTGATCAAAATCATCTTCTGGCCTCTTGGGAACAAAAGCTACAAATCGATGAAGGAAATGCAGAAGCTTCAGCCGAAGATGCTGCAATTGCGCGAAAAGTACAAAAACGACAAGGCCAGGCTCAGCCAGGAATCGATGGCCCTTTACAAGGCACACCACGTCAACCCGATGGGCGGCTGTCTTCCGATGCTGGTTCAGATACCCGTTTTCTTCGGGCTCTACAAGGCCCTTCTGTACGCGATTGAATTACGTCACGCCCCTTTTTTCTGGTGGATTCAGGATCTTTCGGCAAAGGATCCCTACTACATCACCCCGCTCGTCATGGGTGCAACGATGTTCATTCAGCAGAAAATGACGCCCACCGGCGGCGACCCGATGCAGGCAAAGATCATGTTGTTTATGCCGGTTATCTTCACGTTCATGTTTCTCAATTTCCCGTCAGGATTGGTCATCTACTGGCTCCTCAATAACATAATCAGTATCGGTCAGCAGCTCTACATCAACAAAAAGCTGACATAAGAGGTATGACTTTTGAAATGGAAGCGAAGATTTTTGAAGGCAAAACGATCGATGAGGCAATCTCAAAGGCATGCGAGGGGTTACAGGTCCCCCGCGAAAAATTAGCGATTGAAATCGTCGCCGAGGCGACATCCGGGTTTCTCGGCTTCGGCGCAAAGAAGGCCGTTATCAGGGCGTCTCTTCTTCAGCTTGATAGAGAAATCGACTCCGTCATAAACACGGCTCCCGATTCGGAACGTTCCTCTGGTGCCGTGCCGTCCCCGGAAGGTTCGTCCATAAAAAAACCCGCCGGCGGGAAAAAGTATAAGAAAATGAAAGGTGAAATGCCGATAATCACAGGCGTTACAAAACCTGTCCCGGAGGCATTTTCCACCCACGCGACAGAGGCCATGCAGCTTTTAGAGGGCATACTCGCCAGAATGGGTTTCTCGGCCCGGGTAGAGGGCGATGAAACACCGGACGCGATTGTTCTTAAAATCATCGGCGACAAAGACGGACTGATCATCGGCAAAAAGGGGCAAAACCTTGACGCGATCCAGTATATCGTGAACAAGGCCGTCCGCCGCTCCGCGAGCGACAGAAAAAAGATCATCATCGACTCGGAAGAATATCGCACAAGGAGGGAAGAGTCGCTTAGAACGACCGCGATCAGGGCCGCCGAAAAGGTAAAAAAAACAAAGAAACCTGCAACGCTCGGTCCGATGAACGCCCGTGACCGTCGCATCATACACCTCGCGATACAAAATGATAAAACACTGACGACAAAAAGCCGCGGCGAAGGCGAGTATAGAAAGGTCGTCATCATGCCTGCCCCACTGGAGAATACCAGACAATGACGCGCGAAATCAGCCCCCGCAAATTCCGTTTCGGACACGATCGGTTTCGGCCGAGGTTCTCGTAAGGCGTCGGCATCATGACATGTAAAGACACGATCGCCGCTATTGCAACGCCTTATGGAATAGGCGGCATCGGCATAATCCGGATAAGCGGCCCGGAAACACAAAAGATAGCAAAAAAGATCTTCAGACCGTTCCCGAACGGAGGTCTGCGTTCCCACCATCTCTACCACGGCGACATCATCTCTTTGGAAACGGCAGAACCGATCGATGAGGTCCTCCTCGCCCTCTTCAGGCGACCGCATTCCTACACCGGGGAAGACTCGCTGGAAATAAGCTGCCACGGCGGTCCTTATGTGATCCGCAGGGTTCTGGAAGAGGTGTTCAGGGCCGGCGCCCGGCCGGCAGACCACGGCGAATTCACGAAAAGGGCATTTCTAAATGATCGGATCGATCTCTCCCAGGCGGAGGCGGTCAACGATTTGATACTGGCGCAAACATCTCAGGGGGCAAAAATTGCCCTTGGCCACCTGAAGGGCCGGCTGTCAGGTGTTATCGAGGATATAAGGGAGGACCTGATAGAGTCTCTTGCGCAAATAGAGGTCTTAATTGACTTTACCGAAGAGGACGGCATCAGTGAAGATCAGGACGGCTTTCTTCCTGTTATAACCCGCGCAGCCGCAAAGATCGCATCCCTTTCGGATACATACAGATACGGCAAAATCCGGCGCGAGGGCCTCAATGTTGTGATCGCCGGACGCCCCAACGTCGGCAAATCCAGCCTTTTAAACAGGCTCCTCGGCGAAAAAAGGGCCATTGTCTCCACGGTCCCCGGAACAACGAGGGATTTTATCGAAGAGACAATCGATATCGACGGCATACCCGTTCGTCTGACCGATACCGCCGGGCTCCGCACACCGCGCGATGAGATCGAAGAGGAAGGGATAACACTGCTCAAAAACAAGCTGCTTGACGCCGATGCCGTTTTATTTGTCCTCGACGGGAGCGAGGATGTAACCGACGACGACAAAAAACTAGCCGAACAAATAACGGAAAAACCCGCAGTTCTGGTTATCAACAAATCAGACCTCCCGCAGCGTCTGGAAGAAAAAAGGCTCTACGGACTGGTTTCAGGAAAGAATCCCCCAGCTGTAAAAATCTCCGCAAAATACGGCAACGGCATAGACCTTCTTGTCTCTGAAATCCGGACGCTGGCGCTGCAGCCGAGCGCCGAAGATCGGTCACAAACAATGATAACCCACCTGCATCAAAAGGTCTCCCTTCAGAAGGCCCACGCATGTTTAACGAGGGCCGCCGAAGGCAGTCAAAAAGGCATCTCTCCTGAACTCATTGCGCTGGAAGTCAGAGAGGCCCTTGATCACATAGGGGAAATCACCGGTAAAACAACCGCGGAGGATATTCTTCAGCGGATATTTTCCAGATTCTGCATCGGGAAATAGCATACCCGTTATGATCCGAGAGCCAGGCACGATCCGACCGGTCGTTCGGATATTATCCCTGGTTCAACGCGGCTTTTTTGCTGACAACCTCTATGAGATTTTAGTTAAGGAAACCCTATCCCGGTCTTTTCCAGGAGGTTGTCGCCGACCCCCGTAGTCGGGCAGCTCTCCTTAAATTCCCACGTTTCAACATGAACGAAAACCGGCCTGTCATCCACGGAAGGCCACTTTCGTCAAATACCCTCTCGGAAAATACCGTTTTACCGTTTCTATCGACAAGCAAAACCGTCGAGGAGCGTGTACCGTAAAATGGACTCCGGATAAAAAGCGGGGAAAGAATACGTTCCCATTCCAATCCAACTCCGGTATCGGGAAGCCTCTGATCGGCCGGCGTGGAGCGATCGGACAGAAGCTTAAAGATTGCGCCGGGCGTCGGTGCAATAAGCACAAGACACATAAATACTAAAGCAGCTTTTTGACTTCCAAGACAATCGCGTCCATCGCTTCGGACGCCGAGTGACGGACGACGGCATCGGCCGTGTCATCCATCGGGGTCGCTGATAGATTGACGATCGCGATCTTCGCCCCTTGCTGTTTCGCGTACTGAGGCATGTAAGCGGCAGGATAAACAACGAGCGATGAACCGACAATGATCATCAGATCACAATTGCTTGCGTGCAGCGAGGCCTCTGTCAAAGTATCCTGCGGAAGGGCCTCACCGAAAAATATCACATCCGGTTTCAAAATCCCCCCGCATCGTGGGCAAACCGGTATCTTTTCGGGATCGAAACCCAGGGAATGGATTTCCTCAATCGAATAGCGCCTGCCGCAATCGAGGCAGCGAACCGCGCGCATATTGCCGTGAAGCTCAAAGACCTTTTCCGGGCTGTTCCCCGCCTTCTGATGCAGACCATCTATATTCTGGGTGATCACGCAGTCGAGTTTGCCGATTTTTTCGAGATCGGCGATTGCCAGATGGGCCTTATTCGGGACGATATTCTTAAACAGGCCCCCCTCAAGGAGAAGTTCCCATTGCTTGCGTCTCGTTTCCTGGCTGCTTAGAAACTTGTCTAGCGTAAAATCATCCGGATCAAAGCGTGTCCATATCCCCCCCGGGCTCCGGAAATCGGGAATCCCCGATTCCGTGCTGACACCCGCCCCGGTAAAAACGACGACTTTTCGGGCTTTGACAATCATATCTGCGATCCTTCTAATTTCATACATTTCCTGACCCAGCATATCTCCTCCCTACCAAAAAAGCGCTGTTTGTGATCCTCTTTTCTTTTTAGATGCACCCAGAAAAAAACACAACAAAAAAAACTGCAAACGGGATCTTTTTTTCGATCTATGTTCTTGACACGAACTACGCTTTTGCATATAGAATACAACAGGTTTTGGGAATCAGCATTCTGATAAAAAATGCCCTGCCGGCACCGGCAGAAAATACCGGATTGCGACATGATCGAAAACACCCTGAATATTGTAAAAAGCCTCCGAATACAGGATTTTCTCGACATTATCATCATTGCGTTTATGATATCCGCAGTGTTGATTTGGTTCAAAGACAGGGCTTCCCGTTTTGTTTTCGTCGGAATCACATTTCTGGCCGTCATCTACCTCCTGGCCCGCTTTTTCGGCCTTTATCTCACATCGGTTTTCCTTCAGTCCTTCTTCGCGATTCTATTGTTTGTTCTCGTAGTCATCTTTCAGGAAGACCTCCGCCGGTTCTTTGAAAGACTCGCGATGTTCGGGCGTTTCAGGCGGGGTTCCCGCCATCCTTCTGCGTTCACGAAAAGTTCCGATATCCTTGCTGAAACGCTCGCGGATTTTGCGCGAAAGAGGATCGGCGCCCTGATTGTACTTCAGGGAAAAGATCCACTCGACCGCCACCTTACCGGGGGAAACGATCTGGAAGGGATACTGAGCCGGGAGGTTCTCGAAAGTATATTCGATCCGCATTCCCCCGGCCATGACGGGGCCGTTCTCATCGATGGAGACCGTATTGTCCGGTTTGGCTGCCACCTGCCCCTTTCGCTCAACGCGTCCGATTTCGGCAATCTCGGCCTGAGACACACCGCGGCGCTTGGCCTTTCCGAAAGGTCTGACGCAATATGCATCGTGGTTTCCGAAGAACGCGGCACCATTTCGGTTGCGAAGGGCGAATACATCCGTGAATTCGGAACCGCGACGGCCTTGAGAACAGAAATCGAGTATTTTTTTGAAAAGAACCAACCCCTTTCCAGAGAGAAATTCTTTACCCGCTGGCTCAGAGAGAATAAGAAAGAAAAGGTAATTGCCGTTATACTCGCCTGCATTCTGTGGGCCGTCTTCGGCTACCAGCGCGAGATGATCAGGCGTGAGTTCGCCGTACCGCTGGAATATCTCAACGTCCCTGAAGAGGTCTGCCTTGAGGAACCAAAGATAACAAAGGTCAATGTGATGTTGATGGGGCATGCGCAGGCATTTTTATTGCTTGATCCCGACAATCTGAAAATATCCGTCGATCTGAAGAGCGTAAAACCCGGACAGCAGGAGATATACCTTGCCGGGAAGATGGTAAAAAACACGGGAAGCCTCAGCGTCGCCAGCATAAACCCCGAACGGGTTACGATCAAAACGTCGCGTCTTATCCCGTTAAGCCTGCGCATAGAGGTTCTGACGGAGAATAAACCCCCTCCCGGAATCGAAGTGAAATCCATCTCCGTTACGCCGCCGGAAGTCCGGGTACTTATTCCCAAACATATTGCCGGGAAACGCGTAAGGATCATGACCGACCCGATAGATTTGTCTCAACTGGATGTCCAGAGGGCTTTTTCTCCCTCCCTGAGGTATCCGAATGACATCCGGTTTATGGGAGGAAAAGCGCCTGCGATTCGTGTCGTTGTCAAAACCAGAAAAAAAGAATCAGGAACAAAGAAATGAATCTCGACGCCCGGTCTCATAAGCCGTCACCAATCTGTTGCAACAAAGAAGGTAAAAAACCAGATTTCAGAAGTTAAAAAGAAAGGAGAAATGTTATGAGAAAGTTATTCAGTGTTCTTGTGGTCGGTGTATTTATGGTAGGGTTTTCCGTGGCGCCCGTGCTCGCCAAAACGGTCTGGAACGCGAACTCGGTCTGGCCACCGAAAAATCACCACAGTGTCGGACTTAACGATTTCGCCGCAAAACTCAAGGCTGCGACAAACGGCGATCTTGAACTGGTTGTTCAGACTGGCGGGGCGCTGGGATACAAAGGTCCAGAGCTTTTAAAGGCCGTCCGCGACGGTCTGGTTCCCCTCTCCGACATGCTGATCAGCGGGGTGGCGGGAGACGAAAAGTCCTTCCAGATCGTAACCTTACCTTTCCTCGTCAGGAATTTCGACGAATTAAGGCTTCTGCTCGACATCTGCTATCCCTACTTCGATAAAAGCGCAAAGAAATGGGGACAGAAGATCCTCTATATAGCCCCGTGGCCGGGGGCGGGCCTCTGGACGAAGAAAAAGATCACCTCTGTTGAGGATTTAAAGGGATTAAAGACAAGAACCTATGACAAAAACGGCGCCCTTGTCATGGAGGCGGTCGGGGCGACGCCTCTCGCGCTTCCTTTCAGCGAGGTTTACACATCGCTGCAAACCGGCCTGATCGATTCCGTTATGACCTCGACACCGACGGCCGTGGATGCGAAGTTCTGGGAAGTCCTCAAATACTACGAACCTCTTAACATCACCATTGCCACAGACATGGTGAACGTCAATCTCAAGGCGTTCAACAAGCTTCCTAAGACCCAGCAGGATCTGCTTGTGAAGATCGGCAAAGAGATGGAAGAGACCATGTGGGCGAAAGTCAAAACCATCGACAAGGAGATGGAAGCGATCTCGAACAAAAACGGGATTGAAACGGTCGCTCCCTCCGCTAAATTCATGAGCGATCTGGCCAAGATTACCGAAAAGATACGCGCCGACTGGCTGAAGACCGCACCGGCGGACGGCAAAAAGATCTATGGCGAATTCATGAAGAAGGTCAAACGGTGAGATGAGCCACGCTGATCTGTAGTGTTACGTTCATCGCGCGCAGCAGCCGCAAAAACGAAGCTTAAGCTTCACAATGCGAAGCAGGGCTGAGAGACCTTTGCAAAACACCGCCTTCGCGCTCATAAATCTTTTTCGACCCCGCGGCGTCTCGCGGCGGCTTCAAAGGC
>DYLD01000349.1 GCA_020722315.1 Syntrophus aciditrophicus | reverse complement strand
CATCGGAGGCCAGGATCGATTTCATCATCGTGTAAAGGGTCTCCGGGTTGTTTATCGGCTTTACCCTCATTTCTGCCGGCAGCTCCTGCACCAGCATTGTGTGAATGTTGAGCCCCGCCTTATGACTATTAAGCGCCTTTGGGTTCATTCTTTCAGAAATTTGCAGGCCTTGTTCGTTTCTTTCCTGAATTTGCAGATGATTCTCCTTTTTCCCCGGGGCTTGCCGCCGGTCTTCTCTTTCCCGGTTTTGCGGATCCTCTTTCAGAATGAGATTTACGACCTGCTCGACATCGGAGATAACCCTGAGGCAGGCCGCAACGGGGGTGATGCCTGCATCTTTGGCATAGCGCGCAATATACTGGTATGAATTGCCCAGGGTATCCTCTGCGCCCTTTCCGACAAGCCGGCATAATACCTGGGCGGAAAGCTCGGCCACTATCTCCTGCTGCCAGTCCTGGCCCGCCTTTATTTCTCCCAGAACAAGCTTGTGGGCATGGTGCGCCAGCTCATGGAAGAAGACCTTCTCTTCGGCTGTAGCCAGTTCGATTGTCTCACTCGTCGGTGAGTAACTCCCGAGAAAGATGTTGTTCCCCGGGACCGCCTTTACTGACAACCCCCATTTTCCGGCCAGCTCCATGAGGGGAATCTGCGGAACCGGAAGCTCCTGATAGGCCAGCGGTTCGCCTTCTGTTTCCTCTACGGGGAAAACCGGCACGGGGATAAAGCCGGTTGCCACCTGCTGGTTGGGGTTTTCGGCGGGGCTTTCCGTGGGTGCATTCTCTTCGGGGTCCTCTTTCGCCGGCTGTTCTTTTTTTCTGACGCATACAGGCGCCAGGATGTGAATCGCCTTTGCGCCCTTTTTCACATGCCTGCCTACGCTTTCCCATTGACGGTATCCCCGGGCGTCTCTGGTTCCGGAGATGTAGAGTAAAAGTCTATTCAGAAGGCTCCAGCGGTTTGCGGGGACGTCGAAAGAGGGGAACGTTGCGATGGCAATGGCTTCAGGAACTTTGCCCGACTTGAACAGCTCGATTATGTTCTGCAGGACTTCGGTGGTCTTCATCGGATGCCTCCTTATTAGGTAACGTGGTGATATGACGTTCATTTTGCTTAGGGATATCCGACAGGTCTTTGAGTATCTTCCTCAATTCCTTGTAGCCGTCTTGTTTTTTGAGAAATCTCTCTACTGCATCCTTCAGCATGTTGTATTTGCGTTGGAGCTGTTCGTGGACTTTATCGTCGTAAGCATCCTCTTGAGTCATTTTCTGCACCTCTTTATTGGGTTAACTGGGATTTTCCGAAAAACAGATTCCAGGTTTCTCTCCAAACCGCCCCCCGGGAAAAAGCCTATAGTCATCAGGATTATTTCGGAACAACCTGTG
>DYLD01000348.1 GCA_020722315.1 Syntrophus aciditrophicus | reverse complement strand
TTCATCTGTGTTGTGGGAATGGTTTTAATCGTTGAGGGTCTTCCCTATATGACCTACCCGGAATGGATCAAGTCATATCTCAGCAAAGTTATGGACATCCCTAATTCCAGTCTTCGTCTGCTAGGCCTGGGAGCGGTATCCGCCGGCCTTCTCCTGTTGTTCTTCGGAACAAGATAGAAGAAAAGTCCTCCACGCTTTTTATTTCATTGACATTTCCTAAGGTTTTTGATTATCTGCCGCAGCTTTTACGAAGGCTGCACGGATAGGAATGAAACTGGAAGACTTTTCGTACGACCTGCCGGAAGAACTCATCGCCCAGGAACCGGCAACGGTGAGGGATCAATCCCGCATGATCGTCGTGGATAGAAAAACCGGGGAAATCAAGATCCGCGAATTCAGAAACATCACCGAATACGTCGGCGAAGGCGACGTAGTCGTTGTAAACGACTCTCGCGTGTTCCCGGCCCGGCTCATCGGAAGAAAAATGTCCGGGGGCCTCATTGAAATCCTGCTTCTGTCGAAAAAACAGGACGAACCCAAAACATGGGAGGTTTTGCTCCGTCCGGCAAAAAGGGTCGCGACCGGAACGGATCTTCTTTTTGCGGAGGGGTGTTCGGCACGTGTCATCAGCCGTATCTCCGAGAAAAAGTGGCTGCTGGAATTCAGGACGGATGTTGAATTCGACGACTTTCTCTCCCGCTACGGAAGGGCGCCTCTGCCTCCGTACATCAAGAGAAAAAGGATTCAACCGCGTTCCCTGGAGGACCTGGAGCGCTACCAGACCGTTTATGCAAAAAAGCCGGGTTCGGTGGCCGCTCCGACAGCCGGGCTTCACTTTACCGAGAGCGTTTTGGACCGGATAAAAAAACGCGGCGCGAAAATCGCGGCAATTACACTGCATGTCGGATACGGCACGTTTCTCCCGATCGAAACAAAGAACGTCGAGGAACATTCTCTCGAAGAGGAATCATTTTCAATCAGTAACGAAACCGCGGGGATCGTCAACAACGCCAAACGCGTGGTTGCCGTCGGGACAACCTCGACGCGGGCGCTGGAATCCGTCGCCGATGAACAGGGACGCATAAAAGCCTATTCGGGCAATACCGACCTTTTCATCTACCCGGGCTACCGGTTCCGACGCGTCGGCGCGATGCTGACCAATCTCCATCTGCCCAGATCGTCTCTCTTTTTACTGGTATGCGCGTTCGCCGGCAGGGAACTGATGCTTCAGGCCTACAGCACGGCGATTGAAAACCGCTTCCGTTTCTACAGTTACGGCGATTGCATGCTGATTTTGTAAAACATGCAGGGCGGTATGTAACGAGGAGACCTTTGCAAAACACCGCCTTCGCGCTCATAAATATTTTTCGACCCCGCAACGTCTCGCGG
>DYLD01000347.1 GCA_020722315.1 Syntrophus aciditrophicus | reverse complement strand
GCAGCAGATGCCCCCTTCTCCTTATACGTGATTTCCTTCTCCTCCCCACTTAAAACCTTCAATAGTGCTCGAGCAAAAACATCGTTAACCAAGGACTCGTGCCAACACCCGTCAAAATAAAAAAGGTCATCCCGGCGGAGAATGCAGTTTGAAGGGATATCGGTCCCTGCCTTGGACGAAAGCGTTTCATTGTATTCAGCGAGGGAGCGCTGCTCCTCTGCGTCCATATGGTCATTAACTGGTTCGAAAAAGGTCTTGATGTCCTCGAGAACTCGTTCAGGAATATACAATGGATTAAAGTCAACTAGCATTGAAGTCAACAAATCATCCCACAGCTTGGACGATCCTCCGCGACGGAAATAGCAATAATACTTGACTCTTGTCCGCCACCACATCATCTCCTCACTTCTGTCGCTCTCGGACCACGCCATGAGAAAGATTCGTGCAGCTTCAATCTCCAGACGGGGAGCCCTTTTCCCGGTCTCAACCCATCTGGTCGCCAATTCCACAAATCTGTCCCTACGCGCCCTTGGAAGCTGGCGCAGGGCTTCGCCAACTGCGGGCAGCTTGTGGCAAAAGCCCGTCGCATATTTACTTGCAGGCATGAAAAAATATAACAGAGGACTAAATTCGAACAACCCCTCCTCGTATTCGACCAATCTTTCGAATGGCTCGAAATTCCCATCCATCATCGCAGGTAGACAGACTAGGCTATAGTATTCATTGGTGCGCAGAGTAAGATCGGCAAGTTCATGGACCTGCGCGAAGTCATCTGGCACAAGTGCCACGCGCCTTCCCCTGATGAATTCAGTCGCCCTGGAAATGGCTTGCGATTTTCTTCTGAAATTTTCCACCATATCCCGCTTGGCCGCTACGAATTCAAGGATTTTCTCCAGGCATATTTTCTTCGAATCGTAACTCCATCCTTTCAAAGAATAGAATTCTTCCAGAGCCTTTCTTAGCTCCCATGCCATGTTGTTGAACTCATGGACTTCTTTCGGCATGGATTTGTAGAATTGCTCCAGTGTCATAGGCATCCGGCTTCTGTCGTCGTATTTTTCCACGAGCTGGAGAGGCAGTCCCTTGTCCTTGTAAACGGCCACAAGCTCGGCCTGCAGTCGTTTGTCCCTCGTGGCAAAGGTGATCGGAAAAAATCCCCCCGAATAGTCCGGAATCGCGGCCGCCCCGGTCAGCCGCCGTGCCGCCCAGCCCAGCGCCACCGCGATGCAGAGCCCCGCTGCAACCCCGATTATTATATATTTATTCCCCACAGATTTCATTCGGGTCAAACCTTATGCTGGAGCCTATCAATAAAATCATATTCCACAAGATACTGCATAGCAATCGGAAATCACCAGAAGTCCGAAAAAAATGCAATTATCCATCTTTCA
>DYLD01000346.1 GCA_020722315.1 Syntrophus aciditrophicus | reverse complement strand
AGCGCGAAGGTGGCGTTTTGCAAAGGTCTCATAGGAGCCCCCGGAGAGGGGAACAATATTTTTATAACAACAAGGGAGGGTTAAAACAGATGGAAATTGAATCACTGATGGATGAAGAAGCGGAACCTCCAGGCACTCAGGCCTGCACGCACGAGGACGAATGTAGCGATTCTTCAACAAACATCACCTTAACCACTATTCTTTCCCCCAATCGGGGTCCGATTCCTTTTACGACGGCAAATAGCAGAGGGCGGGCCTTCCGGAAACACTTTTTCCCCAACGCAACCAAACAGGAGTGGAACGACTGGCACTGGCAACTGCGCAACCGCGTTCATAGCGTCGAGTCATTGGAGAAGATGCTGATCCTTTCCGATGAGGAGAAACAGGCCTTTGTCGGATCAGGACTGGCGCCTTTGCCTTTCGCGATAACGCCGTACTATATAAGCCTGATCGATCCGCTAAACCCTAAACAGCCGCTGCGCCGTACCGTCGTGCCCACTGTCCATGAGCACTTCCGCGGTTTCGGTGAAGAAGATGATCCGCTCCACGAGGATCAAACAAGTCCGGTCCCGGGTCTCGTCCACCGCTATCCCGACAGGGTGCTGTTTCTGGTCGCGAATGCATGCTCGACCTACTGCAGGTACTGCACGCGCTCGCGGATATTCGGGCGCCGCGAAAACGGCAGCTCCATCGACGAAAAGTGGCGACTGGGTATCGCCTACATTGCGTCACATCCCGAGATCAGGGATGTTCTGCTTTCCGGGGGTGATCCTTTCACGCTGGAAGACGACCAGATCGAATGGCTTCTTATGAACCTCCGTAAGATTCCGCATGTGGAAATCATTCGGATCGGGACAAAGGTTCCCGCCGTGCTGCCGATGCGGATTACGCCTGCTCTGGTTAAGATGCTGAAGCGTTATCATCCTCTTTTCATCAGTCTCCATATGACACATCCTGATGAGTTGACTCCCGATACGGCACAGGCGTGCGAAAGGCTCGCCGATGCGGGGATTCCTCTCGGAAGCCAGACGGTGCTTCTTGCCGGGATCAACGACGACGTCGAAACGATGAAAAGGCTGTTTCAGGGCCTTCTCAAGATACGCGTCAAGCCGTACTATCTCTATCAGTGCGATCCGATAACGGGCTCTTCCCATTTCCGTACTCCCGTCGCGAAAGGGATCGAGATCATCAAGGGGCTCAGGGGATTTACATCAGGCTATGCGGTTCCTACGTACGTCATCGACGCCCCCGGCGGAGGCGGCAAGGTTCCGCTTCTGCCTGAATATGCCGCCGGTCGCGAGGACGGTTATCTGCTTCTGCGCAATTACGAGGACCGCCTGTTCCGTTATCCGGATGACGCGTCAGCCGTTTCCGCACTGCCGCTGTTTGATAATTA
>DYLD01000345.1 GCA_020722315.1 Syntrophus aciditrophicus | reverse complement strand
GCCCTCTCTCACGCCTTGACCAACCCCATCTCCCTCGGCATCTCATCCCACGTCCTGCCATCCAAAACCCTCCCCGCCTTCTTCTTCTGGACTCCGTCCCATTGCTTGAAGCTGTCCCATGGCCTGCAGACGTTTCGCCATCCGCTCCGCGTAGCAATGCTTACAGCCAGGACTGATTTTCGTGCAGCCAGTAAGCGGATTCCAAGTGGATTCCGTCCATTCGATTCCTGAGCGTGACATTTTCTCCTCTGAGAGAACAGGAAAAGGACACTGCCAATTCATGTCAATTTCTGGTTGCGAACCGTGTTGTACATCCTGTCAAAGATCGCAAGAATTTCTGGATCATCCCCAATCTCGGACAAATATCCATCTACATCATCGTAGTTGATGTGAAGAAAACGCTCGAACAACTGCGCCCCGCGCATGATGTTCTTGCTCGGCGCATAGATTGGACCATATCTCTTGCGCGGATTGAAATAGTACAAGATGGGCAACAATTCACGGGTGGATTGAATTTGATACCGAACTGCCAACCCTGCCCAGGTTTTGATGAACTTGCGATTGATGTCAACGAACTTGCCTGTATCGTGATCATCGTTGTACTTCAATTCTGTATAAACGATCAGACCATCATCTGTTTGGAATAATCCGTCAACGTCTTTGGTGATTCCCTGCCGCTGTTCGTCTGTCGCCTGACGTTCTATCGCCAATATCTCTTTCAACAAGGCATCGAAAATCTTTGTACAATCGTCGGGACTGTTTGGCAATTGTCGGTCAGTGATGTATGTATCAATGAGGGCGTCGGTTTGATGGGTAAAGAAAAGCCGAATCTTCCTTCCAGAGTCTTCCATCACTTTGACGCCAGTATCAATCTCGACAATGTTTCGGAGCAGTTGCTCGATGAAATTACCGAACTTAATGTTGAGTCCCTGCAAAATACCTCCGACGATTCGATAGCGTATTGGCACGAAATGAACTTTATCTTCGTGCTTCTCGATCATCCTGCGAATGTTTTCAGGCGACATGCTGTCTTCCAGCATTTGCAGGACAGTTTTGCGGATGATTTGCTTAACCTGGTTGCTCATCGAAAAGCCCCTTTTCTATTCGGTATCGTTGACGAACCTCATCCAACACAACCAAATGACTGTTCTCCTGCAAGAACCAATGTTCCCAGCCGTTACAGGGAGCGCCGTTCATGTAGTGACTGCCTGCCTTGTGAATGCTTCCCTCGAAGCCATCCGCAGTGCGAAGCCGCGCGTCGGGTTTGATGGTCGCAAAGCGCGTCTTATCCTTTGAGAAAAACAATTTTTGACCTGCCTGCAGAAAACCGTTTTCCACCAATACAGAAAATTCCACCTTGGGAGCGGACTTGCTTTTGCTTCTCACGTCAAACGTTT
>DYLD01000005.1 GCA_020722315.1 Syntrophus aciditrophicus | reverse complement strand
ACTTTCAAACGGCGGCGGAAACAATCAATGAAGGGCTAAAAATCAACCACGATTTCCCGGAAGGGATCAAACTTTTGAAATACATCCGGGAGACGGGGAAGGTGGACATTTAAGCAGAAATACCGCCATTATGATCGATACAGTTTCAAAAGCAGGAAATTATTTCCTGCTTTTTGTCAAAGGAATCTCTTTGTGTTTAAAATCAGCCGGCCGCGGCTGATCATCCTACCGGACATAGCATAGGAATCTCCAAGTTATTTGAAGAGATAGGGAGCATTTTCTGAAACGGTCTAACGACCAATGTATGCGGCACATTAATTGCTTATGCTTGCATTGGCTACGGCGGGAACAGGAAGCCTCCGTTGAAACCACGACAAACGACGGCTTGTAAATGCATGTGAGATAATATCATGACAAAGAATTTCGCGCTGATCGGCGTAGCTGGCTATATAGCCCCTAGACATCTGAGGGCTATCCAAGACACGGGCAACGTCCTCGTCGCCGCCCTGGACAAAAGCGACAGTGTCGGCATCCTGGACAGCTATTTCCCCGAAGCATCATTCTTTACCGAGTATGAAAGGTTCGATCGTTTCGTCGATAAATACCGCCGCGAGCAGAATAAAAAGATCGATTATGTTTCGATCTGTTCGCCCAATTACCTGCATGACAGTCACATCCGTTTTGCCCTCCGCAACGGCGCCGACGCAATCTGTGAAAAACCGCTTGTTTTGAACCCCCATAATCTGGATCAGCTCAAGATACTGGAAAAAGAGACTGGTAAAAAGGTGTATACCATCCTGCAGCTTCGTCTTCACGAGTCGATCATAGCGCTTAAAAAGAAAATCATCGGAGAGCTTTCGCAGAACCCTGATAAAGTCTATGATATCAGCCTGACTTACCTGACGAGCCGCGGACGATGGTATTTTGTCAGTTGGAAGGGCGATGAGGCCAAATCGGGCGGCATTGCGACCAATATCGGCATCCACTTTTTCGACATGCTTTCCTGGATATTCGGTCCTGTAGAAGAAAACGTCGTCCATATCAAACAACCCGACACCAATGCCGGGTTCATGAAACTCAAAAACGCCTGCGTACGGTGGCTTCTTTCCGTCAATTACAATTATCTTCCCGAGGAAACAAAAGCAGAAGGAAAGCGGACCTTTCGTAGTATTTTGGTGGATGGCGAGGAAATTGAATTCAGTGAAGGCTTTACCGACCTGCATACGGCAAGCTACCGGGATATCCTCGAAGGGAGAGGCTTTGGTATGGATGATGTCCGCAACTCCATCGTAATCGTCTCCGACATCAGAAAAATGATTCCCATCGGCCTTAGGGGGGATTACCATCCATTTTGCAAGAGGGTTACACATTATTAATAATTTTACTGATGGACTTGTCAATACCAACGCGGGCGAAACAATGGCTACCAACGGACTTATAGAAATGGCGGCAGAAAGCGGCGGAACGTTCTACCGGCACGAATCATCATACGTGGATGCCGGCGCATCGGTGGGCAAAGGAACGAAGATTTGGCATTTCTCCCACATCCTCCCCGGCTCCAAGATTGGCGAGAACTGCAATATCGGTCAGAATGTCGTCATAGGCCCCGATGTTACGATAGGAAAGGGTTGCAAGATACAGAACAATGTCTCAGTGTATAAAGGCGTCACGCTCGAAGACGGCGTGTTTTGCGGCCCTTCGATGGTCTTTACCAACGTAAGCAATCCCCGCGCGGAAATTTCGAAGATGGACCAGGCTCGCCCCACCCTTGTCAAAAAAGGTGTTACCCTCGGGGCAAACTGCACCATCGTCTGCGGGGTCACCATCGGCCGTTACGCCTTCATCGGAGCCGGGGCTACAATCATCACCGACGTTCCCGATCATGCGCTGATGGTCGGCAACCCGGCCAGACAGATCGGCTGGGTCTGCGAATGCGGAGAGAAATTATCGGATAACTTAATTTGTCCATACTGTGGAAAAAGATTCAGAAAATCGAAAGATGTTCTTGAACGCGAGGATACATAATGAAAGTACCTCTTACCTTTCCATCCATATAATCGGAAAAACTATAAAATTTTTCACATAAGACCAACACTAAAAACCTGCCGAGAGGAAAAACTGTTCTGAAAATGAAGTAATAAAAGTCGGCTGAAAAGAGTCTTGTATCTGTTCCGGACGTACGGGGGTTTCGAAGCACCACCTTTTCATGTTCAATAACCAGGGATCCACCAGCATGTTTACATTGAGAATTGGGGAATAAATGAATGACCTAGAGAACATTCTGAAAGCGATAAATGCACTTATTGAGAATGGGGACTTCCCTGGAGCAAAAGCATTAGCTGAAAATATTACTTCTGAAGCCGATAAGCTCAATACGCTCAGCGTGATTTTTCACCAGGAAAAAAAAGACGAGAAGGCGTTAGAATTATTGCAACAGGCTCTCCTTATTGAACCCAGTCACCATGATGCACTTTACAATTATGCGGTACTTCTGTTCGAAAAAGGGGATTTCTTCCAATCATGGAGATACCTGACAAGAATTAGAAACAAGACGTGGGATGTTTACAACATGCTGGGCGATACGCAGCTTCAGCAAGATAATCCGATCATGGCTTTACACTATTACAAGAAAGCTTCTGCACTTTCTGATCTTGATGAAATAAAAAACAAATACGATCATATAAAAAACAAGTACAAGAAATCTAGAAAACTTGCCGTTTTTTGCCTGCCGGGGTTGGATAGCTTCATAACAGACATTGCGAATATTTTATCTAATTTATACGATGTAAAATTGCTGGTAACCGCAGACGGTCAACAAATTAGGGACGTCTACTACTGGGCCGACATTATCTGGATCGAATGGGCAAACGAACTTGCCATCGAAATAACCAACAAACTGCCCAAAAATGGAAAGAAAATCATCTGTAGGCTCCACAGCTATGAGTCCCTGAGCAACTATCCTGAAAGGATAAACTGGGGAACCGTGGACCGATTGATACTTGTAGCCGAACATATTAGCGATATTCTCCAAATTTACCACTCGAAGGCCTACAAACAAGTCAAGGACAAAATCTCAATCATCCCCAACGGTCTGGATCTGACCAAATTTGTTTTTAAAACCCGTCAGCCTGGTTACGATTTTGCTGTGGTGGCACACATAAATCACAAAAAAGACCCCGCCTCCTGGTTACAGGTTGTTGCCAAGCTGATAAAGATAGACAAAAGATACAATCTTCAGATAGCGGGTGACTTTCAAGACATTCGATATGCTAATTACTTCCGCCACTTCATTAAAGAGACCCATTTAGAAAAGAATATTAAACTTCTCGGTTTTATAAACGATGTAAATGGGTTTCTTGAAAATAAAAATTATTTATTGTCAACGAGCATACACGAGGGCCATCCCTATAACATTGCCGAAGCGATGGCACGGGGAATAAAACCTGTAATTCATAACTATGCAGGGTCAAAAAACCAATGGCCAGAACAATGTATTTACAATTTCATTGATGAAGTTCCAAATATTTTAGAAGGCAGTTACGATAGCCAACTTTATAGAGGTTTTGTAGAGGAAAATTTCAGTATTGAAAAACAACTTCGGATGATAGCCGAACTATTAGAGCATCTATGAAGTTAAAGAGGTGGAATGTGAATAATTCACAGCTTCAACGCCCTGAAACGATAAAAGAATACTTAGAAGGAACAAAAATTTCAACCGGGTTGCAGGTCAAGTTTCCTGACCAGCCATATGCAACGAGGATAGAACTCTTGGAGAAACTATCTTCTTCGAAAAAGATTATCCATGTTGGCTTTACGGATCATAAGGATATTATACGAGCGAAGATTAAAGCAAACGTATGGTTGCATAAACGCCTAATGAATGTATCAGAGAGATGTATCGGGATCGATATCAATTGTGAGACGGTCGAGTTTGTCCGTAGCGAACTCGGCATCGGGGATATATATTGTTCAGACATTACAAGCGATGGACTTCCCAGTGATTTAAAAAACACGAAATGGGATTGCATAATACTGGGCGAGGTGCTTGAACATATCGATAATCCAGTTTTATTCCTGAAAAATTTGAAAGATAAAGTATCGAGTTCTGTAGAAAGAATAATTTTGACAGTTCCCAATGCATTTAGGTATGCAAATCTTGACTTCGCATTAAAGGGGAAAGAAGTGATTAACTCAGATCACAGATATTGGTTTACTCCGTACACAATCATGAAGGTCTTAACCATGGCAAAAATACAAATTGAGAACGTTTTTATGGTAGAAACATATCATAATTCAGAAAATTATGAAATAACTTCAAAGAACCCGATACTTAGAGACGACATCGTTATCTCCGGCAAATTCTAAGCATTTCTCTGTCGCACATTGAGGAAGGGAAGTACACCTTAGAGAGCCATTTTATATATAAAGCTTAAGGGACTTTTTCGATTTCATATTTATCAAGCTGTGATTCAAGGGATAATTAATCAATATCTATCATCGCGGGAAAGGAGCAGTAAGAAATGAAACTCAACCACAAAGACACCGCATACAATGTTAGTAAAAGCTATGATCAAGGCCGCCGATGACAAACCTCTTTGTTTTGAAATAGACAAGATGCTCAAAAAACTTCAAATCACAGTCGTCCCGGACAGGTGTCTGAAGAGGACCAAACTTGAAAATTCTGAATTATATAAATGATGGAAGATACTCATCAACAAAAGAGACCGTCGCTGTTCGTCATCCGACGATTGTTAATGCCGTTGCTATGATGGCCCGCTGGTGTTTTTACGTTAATAAAATCGAACAGGCTGCCGAATATAGCGAAAGGATCCTGTCGGCTGATTTATCCCATCCCGGGGGACGGAAACTGATCGAAGAAATAAAGGATAAAATCGAAGGGAGTAATCCGTGAAGAAGAAAAAACGAAATAAACAAAACGCTAAGGCCGTTATACAAACAACAGCACCCAAGATCTCGGTCTGTCTGATAGCTAAAAACGAGGGAAAAAACATTGATCGGTGCCTGAACAGCATTAAAGAGATTGCGGACGAGATCATCCTGGTGGATACCGGCTCGACGGATCAAACGGTTAATATTGCAAAGAAATATACCGACAAAATCTATTTTCATCCCTGGAACGATAGCTTCAGCGAGGCGCGGAATCATTATCTGGAGTATGCAACCGGAGACTGGATATTTCAGATTGACGCCGATGAGGAGCTGGTAAAGGAGGGCATTCCGGTTATACGAAAGGCCATCCAGGACAAAACTATCGACGCCGTGATGGTGGAAATATCCAGCAGGCTGAGAAACGGGCGAGGCGAGGCCCTCCATTGCGTGGAAAGGATTTTCAGAAACAACGGTAAGATTCATTATGAAGGAAGGGTGCACAACCGTCTGGTGGGGATCACAAACGCGAAGATATTCCCCATCAGGCTCATCCATTACGGCTACGACCTTGACCCGGAGTCATCCCAAAAGAAGTTTGACAGGACCGTTTCCCTCCTCAAGAAGGACCTGGAAGATGACCCCGGCAACCCGAGGACCTACCATTACCTCGGATGTTCGTATCTCTCTCAGGGGATGTTCGAGCAGAGCTACGAGGCAAGCAAAAAGGCCATCGAACTCTCCAGCGCACGAAAGGATCCCAATCTCATCTACCTCTGGAGCCATTACAATGCCGCAGCATCCTGCTATAAATTAAAAAACCTGGCGGAAGCGGAGGCTATCAGCGTTTCAGCATTGAAGCAATATCCGAATCATGTGGATTCCCATTTTATGTTGAGCCTTGTCTATTTCGACTGGAAACAGTGGGGAAAGGTCATTTTTCACGGGGGCGAGTACATAAGACTTTCTGAGCTCCAGCAGAAATCGCCGCAGGCATTCGGCAATCTCGTCACGTCATCCTTAAAGGAGGAATGGAATATCGGCACCCTCGTCGGCATCGCCTATGCCGAGATGGGCGATCGGAAAAAGGCGGAAAAGCTGATTCAAAAGGCAATGGATTGGGCGCCGGAACCGTTTACGGTCGCGCGGGCGGCGGGCATATTCTTTCACAAGAAGGGCCTTCTCAATGAGGCGCGGTCGTATCTGCTCAAGGCGGACACGTTGAGTCAGGGGGATCAAACCGTTCACCAACTGCTGGATGAGATCAATAAAAAAATCGGTCCTCCGGGAAAAGAGCCGACGATCAGTTGCTGCATGATCGTGAAAAACGAGGAGGCTTTCCTGGACCAGTGCCTCAAAAGCGTCAAGGACTACGTGGATGAAATCGTCATTGTTGACACGGGCTCCACGGATCAAACGGTGGACATTGCAAGAAAATACACCGACAAAATCTATTTCCATCCGTGGGAGGGGAGCTTCAGCAAGGCACGGAATCAGGCGATGTCTTATGCGACGAAGGACTGGATATTTGTGATAGACGCCGATGAGGAGATGCTTCAAAGCAGTGGGCAGAAAATACGGCAAGTCGTCCGCGAGGCAGGCGATGCGGATATCATCTACGCCAATGTCATAAGCATTTACAGCGGAGGTCATAAGACGGCCAGACATAATTCCGAAAGGCTTTTCCGCAACAACGGCGTCATCCATTACGAGGGAATCGTACACAACCGCGTCGTGGGCGGACGTTCGGCAAAGGCCTCACAAATCGAATTGATGCATTACGGCTACAACGTCGATGAAAAAAAGGCCCACGAGAAATTCCTGCGAACGGCAGGACTTCTGAAAAAACAGATAGAGGAAGAGCCTGACAACCCCATGCCCCATCACTATCTGGGCGTATCCTATCTTTCCCGGGGGATGAACAGGGAGGCCGCAGACGAGTCGGTAAAGGCGATCGAACTGGCAAGCCGAAAAAACGATACCCATCCCCTTTACATCTGGGCCCGCCATAACGCGGCGATGGCCTTTTTCCGGATGGGCAATCTGGATAAGGCCCGGGAGTATTCCCTCGATGCCCTTAATATCTATCCCGATCATCTCGACTCGCACTATATGCTGGCAATGATCGCCGCCGAAAGATCCGAGTGGAAGGACGTCCTGAGCTACGGCAAGCGATTTCTTGAACTTCGCGACATCTTTGAGAAAAATCCGGAGAAGGCGGGACTGGTCATTAATTCAACCTTAAACGAAGGGACTTCCATCCATCTTTTGATCGGCCATGCATGGCACGGCCTCGGCGAGACCGCAAAGATGGAAAAGGAGTATCAGTCGGCATCCGCCGGCTCGGAAAACCCGTGGGAGGTCTGGTGGAATGCAGGCTGTTTCCATCTTGACCGATCGGGCGATCTTGAACTGGCCGAGACTTATCTTCAGGCCGCGCTGGAAAGAGCGCCCCAACAGCAGGAAATCTGGTACATGCTCGCCAAGCTGCATAGCAAAAGGGGTAACGCGGAAAACGAAGAACGATGCCTTGAAAAATTATGGGATCTGGGTAACGATGACGTTGTGGTCTTAAACCGCCTTGCGGCGTTCCGTATGAAAAAAGGCCGACAGGAGCTCGCTTTTGAGGCGCTGCAAAAAAGCATCCGGAAAGAACCTGCCCATTACGGAACATTGTGCGCCATCGGAAGCTTTTATGAAGAAACAAACCACAATGGAAAGGCCATCGAGTATTTCAAACAGGCGATCGGGCTTTTCCCGGACCAATCGGACGCGTGGCTTCATCTCGGCAAAATAAGCCTCAAGCTTGGTCAATTCGAAGAGGCGAGAATTTTTATCGAACGTGTTCTGGAGTGCAATCCCCATGACATCGCGGCGCTGATGCATCTGGCCGAAATAGAACTGAAACAATCGAGACTTGTTGAATTTGTTGAGAGTTGCGACAGGATCCTTGAAGAGCTCCATCTGAACCGCCGGCGCGTTATCAACAATCTGACGGACATGCTCGGCGTTCTGCAAGACATCCATGCGGCCCTGAAGGATCGTCCTTATTTAGAGGTTCAGGCAAACAGCCTGGTCGCGCTGCTGGAATCCCGCCTCTAGTCATTCACGGCTTGTTAGAACACCCGAGACGGGCCATTTTCCCCTTCACAAAAAAGACGCTAAAGTTTCCCCTTCATCCTTCCGATAAATAAAGCAAACGAAAGAAATAAAAAACGGGAAGGAGGTGAAGCTTCAGGCAACGTCGCAGCATTTATTTTATTGAACCGGATTTAACGTAAAAAAAACCAATCACACCGGCAAGGATGCCGGAGAAGCTCTCGAACCCGAAGGTTCGGGCTTCAATAAAAAATCAAGGAGGATAATAATTATGGGACTCAGAATTCAGAATAACATCGCGGCAATGAATGCGCACAGGCATTTGACCATTTCCGACAGCGCGCTGGCAAAGTCTCTCGAGAGACTTTCTTCCGGCTACCGCATCAACAGGGCCGCCGACGACGCGGCAGGGCTTTCTATTTCTCAGGCCTTCCGGGCCGATATCGCCAGCTACAAGGTCGCCAGCCGGAACACGGCGGAGGCCAACTCACTTTTGCAGGTAGCCGAAGGGGCGACGGATCAGATCGGCGACATGTTGACCAGACTCAAAGAGCTTGCAACGCAGGCCGCATCGTCCAACGCGGGATCGAACCTGGACAAGATCAACGCGGAGGGGAACAAGCTCATCGATGAAATTAATCGAATTGCCAACGTAACGGAATATGCGGGCACAAAACTCCTGAATGGTACCTTTGGGGTTACCATCTCCGGAGGCACCCTGACCGCGGCACATGGCTTACAGGGCGCGACCGGGTTGCAGTCCGCCCAAACATACAACGTGGCAACCGTCACCGGTGGAAACATCACCGTCAGCGCTACATTAGCCAGCGGGCGAGTTTCACAAACCGTCTATGGCGTTACAGCGCCCCCCACAGGACAAACCAAGGAAGTAAGGTTTGATGCCCTGGGGCTTACGCTGACGCTGAATGAACACTTTGGTGCAGCATCTGATGGAACTATTATTGCGCATACGGCCACGGCCTCCGACTTCCAGGTCGGCGCGAAAAACACGGTGAACGACCGGATCGGCATTCTGCTAGGTAACGTCCAGACTGGAGCTCTTGACCCGGGCTTAGTTAAAGACAGGCTGGATACCCAGGCGGAGGCGCAGGAGTTCCTTGCCGTGGTGGATAACGCCATAGGCACGCTGAACGGCGTCCGGGGCAACATCGGCGCCGCGCAGAACCGCCTTGGCTACTCGGCGGCGAATCTTGCCTCCATCATCGAGAACGTCCAGGCGGCGGAATCGGTGATCCGCGACGTGGATATGGCAGCCGAAATGGCCACGTTTACGAAGAACCAGATTCTGGTCCAGGCGGGCACGGCGATGCTGGCACAGGCGAACGTGGCGCCGCAGCAGGTTCTTACGCTGTTCCGGTAAACTTCATTTTAAACCTTTTCCCGGGATACCCTCCGTCCACCGGATGCGGGGGTATTCCGGCATAAAGATTGCTGTTATGCATAAAAACATAATGTTTTAGGGAAAAATTTGCCAGGGATAACCATAACAAACGGATTTGATTCACAAAGCAGTAAGGAGGAGGATCGCAGATGTCGAGCACGAATCTGATAAGCGGGCTTTCCAGCGGGATCGATTGGCAGACAATGGTCACGCAGCTCATCGCGATCGATCATCGGCGCGTTGATCTTGTATCGGCGAAAAAGACCGATACCCAGAGCAGGCTCGCCGAGTGGCAGTCCTTCAACACGAAATTGCTGGCCTTGAAGACCGCCGCCGGAAATCTGAAAAGCCCCGAAGATTTCAACCTGTACAAGGCGGCCATGACAAGCGACAGCGCCACAGTCAAGGCCTCCGACCTGCTTGTCGCAACAACCTCGGAATCCGCCTCGCCGGGTTCGTATTCCCTTAAAATCAACAACATCGCCGCCGCCCAGAAACTCTCTTCCGGCTCTTTCGCCAGCTCGTCCAGTGTGCCCGGGAGCGGATACGCGGGCGATATCCTGATCAACGGATCCGTGATCAGCATCGCGGCTGCCGATAATCTCATCAATATCAGGGACAAGATCAACAACGCCAATTCCGGCGCCAATCCAACAGGGGTGACAGCGAGCATCGTCAGCTATGGAACGGGCGATTACCGCCTGATTCTGACCAGCGACAGCACCGGCGCCTCCGGCATCAGCCTCTTAAACGGCGGGGCGACGGACATCCTCAATCAGTTCGGGTTCACAGACACCAGCCGGACAGCCAAAAATCATCTGGCGGGGGGAGACCGGACGGACCGCTTTACCAGCACGAACGTCTCCATCCAGTCCCTGCTCGGGCTGACAACTGCACAGACATCCCCCGCCGGGGGAATTGTCATCAACGGACATGCGGTCGGTGCGATCAATCTTGGCACCGACACGCTGAGTTCGCTGCAGACCAAGTTTGCCGCCGCAGGCCTCACCGCGTCGATCACAACCGAAACCGAGGACGGAGCGACGTATTACCGTCTGATGGTTGAGGGCTCCGCGAACACCTACACCGACCATAGCAACATCCTCGAGACGCTGGGCCTCATCAAGGGCGGCGTCTCTGATGTATACGGCGTCATCGGGGATGTCGCCAATACCTCCGGAGGCACCGTGATTACGGCTGACACGCTGATAAAAGACATCGACGGCTACACCGGATACCAGAATACCGACTATATTCACCTCGAAGGGACGAATACAAACGGGGGCGCAGTCAACGACGACACGTTCGTGCTCTCCGATACCACAACGGTGGGAGACCTCCTGACAAAGATAAATTCCGTCTTCGGCGATGTAACTGCATCCATTACCGGCGCCGGGAAGCTGAGGGTTGTCGATAACACCCCCGGGGCAAGTCCCCTTGCGGTGATAATCGATGTGAGAAACTCCGGCGGGGTAAGCGATCCCACCCTTCGGTTCGATGCGGACGGCAATCTGGGCAGCGCCGTCTCTCTCCGGAAACGCGAAATCGCAGCCGGCGCGGATGCATCCGTCACTTTGGACGGAATAACCGTCACGCGGGCGACAAATACGATCGATGATATTATAACCGGCGTCACGCTTGATCTGCTCAAGGCGGATGCCGCAACAACGGTAACTCTCAATATCGGTCGGGACATAGACGCAATCATGGCGAATATCAACACCTTTGTCTCCAACTACAACAGCGTCTCCTCCTATATTAACAGCCAGAACTCCTATGATGCGACAAAGCAGACCCCCGGGGGAATCCTCTTCGGGGACGGCACGCTTTCATCGGTAAAAACGGATCTGGTGTCGATCCTGACAGGGAGTGTCTGGGGCGTTTCGGCCGAGTATTCGACTTTGGGCCTTGTTGGCGTCAGTGTGGATACACAAGGACAGCTTTCCGTTGATAGCGGAAAGCTGCGCGGCTACCTGACCACGAATTTCAATGACGTGCAGAAGCTCTTCGCCGCAAGCGGGACGACCAGTGCCGGGTCGCTTGAATATATCAACCATAGCCTCAAAACCAAGCCGGGCGAGTACACGGTCCATATAACCACAGCAGCCACGCAGAGCACCACCGCTCCCTCCAACAACACCAGCCTGAGCGGCAATGAAACGCTGACGATTACCGAAGGGACAAATACGGCCGTCGTGAATCTTACCGCCGGCATGACAATGGCCCAGATTGTCAGCGCGATCAACAGCGAATTGGATACGGTTTACACGCAGACACTCGTCGGCAGCAAACAGCTCTACTCCGACGCCGCACACACGACGCCAATCACCTCGGCGACAACATGGAACAGCATCTACGACAGCCTGGGAAATCCGGCGAATATTGAGAATAACGACGTCATCTCCTTTTCCGGGACCTCCCGCAGTGGCTCGGCTATCAGCGGATCCTACACCATCTCCAACACCGCCACCGACACCGTTCAGGGGCTTCTCTCCACGATAGAGACGGCCTTCGCCAACGGTGTTACCGCCGCCATCAACGGCTCCGGACAGATTATCATCACGGACAAGACACCGGGAAAAAGCAGCGTCGCCTTGAGTCTAAATACAACGCTGGCGCACAACCTCGACTTCGGAACGGTCTCGACGGGAAATCCCGGCGGAAAGGAGGGCCGCTACGCGATGCCCCTGTCAGCCTCGGCGGATGCAGGCAATCACCTTCTTGTCAACCACCACAGCTACGGGTCGGGGCACAGCTTTACCATCCACCAGGCAAACAACCTGCTCTGGACAGGCGGTGATCAGATCGCCAATAACGGCCTCGACGTTGCCGGGACGATCAACGGTGAGGCGGCTGCAGGTTCCGGACAGGTCCTTACAGGGAACTCCGGGGCAGCGAATATTGACGGTCTTGTTATAAAATATACGGGGACAACCAGCGGCGCCGATGTCGGAACGGTGAAACTGACTCTGGGTGTGGCCGAGCTCTACGACCGGGCCCTCTTCAACATCACCGATCCGGTAAACGGTTATCTTTCGTTCAAACAGACATCCCTCCAGGACTCGATTAAAAGCTATGAAACACAGATTGGCGAGATGGAGGCACGCCTGGAGCTGAAAAGGGAACAGCTTCTCAACCGTTTCGTGCAGATGGAACTCGCCCTCCAGCAGATTCAGAGCCAGAGCAGTTGGCTGACCGGTCAGATCACCGCCGCCTCACGCGGTTGGTGGAGTAAATAAGAAGTGGGGTGGATATGTATCGCAGCGCAAAGGAGACGTATCAGGAATCACAGTTTTTTACGGCAAGCCCGGCCAAGCTGGTTTTGATCTGCTATGAAGGGGCGATCAGCAATTTAAAAGTAGCCAAGAATGCCTACGCTGAGAAAGATTACCAATCCAAGGCGAAGGCGCTCCAAAAGGCTTTCGATATCCTATACGAACTGAACGCGTCGCTTGATTTGCAAAGAGGCGGGGTCATCGCAACACACCTGCGCGCCCTTTATATCTATCTGATACGGTCATTGACGGAAGGAGACCTGAAGAGGGATCTGACAGCGTTTGACCGCGCCATCGCAATGCTGGAAGACCTGGCGTCCTCGTGGAGGGAAATAGCAAAGCCGGCCGGTGAGAACCTTGTTTATCCGCAGCCGGCGGAAAAAAACCACGTCACATCCGTCCCTGCGGGTAAGGCCTTCAGAAATACGGCCGCGGCTATAGCGTAAGGGGCAAAAACAAAAATGGATAAAAAAAGGGAAACATGGGAACTAAAAGAAACCTCGGCAAACAGCCGTACTGAAATGGACATCCTCCAGACAAAACTGAAGGCTGGCAAGGATTTTTACGACTGTACGGTTAAGCTCAAGGATGCGCTCAACAAAGGAGAAATGAAAACGGCTGTCGGATTCATAACGCGCCGTACGGGGCTCATCGCAACGATGGATGCGTTGGACAGGCGGCTGGCCCGTTATCCAAAGCCGCTCAACGCAGAAAAGAAGTCGGCTGAAATCCAGACGATGAAAGAAATTACGGATCAGATAAACGAACAACTGAAACAGGCTTTTGCAATAAACCAGGAATGCGAAGCCATCGCAGCGGGTAAGCTCGACGAACTAACAAACGGGCTTTCGGCAATCCACAAGGAAAGGATGGGCCTTAGGGGCTATAGCAAGCGCGCAAAACAAAACCAGAGGTTTCTGAGCATCAAAACATGACGCAAAATGCTGCACCTCACGGTACCAGAGGCAGCAAAAAACTCCTAAAAAACAAGAAGGGAGGTGAAAAAATGAAAGTCGGCGACGTCAATATGGCAGGGGCTGCCGTTTCGAGTTTTCCAGTAACGGTGGAGCGGCCCGCTACAGCTGATTCAGGAAGGAAAAGCAACGCCGAGACCGAGCCGGTCGTGCAAAGCAACGCGCAAATCCGGGAAATGGTCGCCGAGATGCAGCGCCAGATCGACAGCATGAACGTCAGCCTGAGTTTTTCCCCCTATGGAAAGAATAAGGAAAGGATGGCGGTTGTTGTCTCTGATAAAGAAACGGGCGAGGTCATTCGCGAGATTCCTCCCAAAGAGATTCAATATCTCTACACCAAGATGTGCGAGGTGGCCGCTTATATATTCAATCGCAAGGTCTAGTTCGCAAAACCTGCCGGGCTAAAGCGGCGCGATAGTGGGTTCAAGCTTACCAGGCGGAACGTCGCCATTCTCGTGGGGTTGTTCAACAACTTCATACTGGATCGGATAAATCGGATCCTCAAGAACAAACTGACCGGCGATCCTTTTTCGGCTGTTAATCAGAATCGGCGCGCGCAGGTTGGCCGTCACCTTAAACGGCGCAGAACGGATTGTTACGATGCACAGCGCGGCCATATCCGCCTCTTCCTTAATGTCAAGCAGTTCCAAATCGCCTGCGGCAAAGACCGGGGAATAATCAGGTTTGACAAGAAGCGGATTGATGACGACAAATGCAACGGCGGGGTCATCAACAGACTGGAACCACCAAAGGGGCGTTTTCGTATTATGCTGCAGCAATACATACCGCTTGAGATGTTCAAATCCGAGGATGGCTCCCTTCATGACAATGAACTCTTCCTCTTTGACGTCAATCTCTCCAAAACGCGTGGTCTTGATTTTCATAAAAGCCTCTCACTTCCAAACACCTTCAACAGCTCTGCGTATCCATGCAGGGAATTCAAGTCGGCGCTATCAAATACAGCAGCCTTGCCCCTCATCGTTTTTTTTTCAGACGTCCCCAGACATCCGACAGCTCGTTAGCAAAGGCAGCAGCCTGGAGGTTTTCCTCCTGGATCATCCGATAAACCTCGCCGCGGTGAACGGGAATCTCTGCCGGGGCCTCCACCCCTATTTTCACCTGTCTACCTTTAATCTCCAGAAGGGTTATCTTAATATTATCGCCGATTGCAATCTGTTCTCCCAACTTCCTTGTCAGGATCAGCATTATCCTATCCTCTTTTATCTTATGAAATCCAGTATCGTATTCGCGCCTATCTTCGCCGCGATGGCATAGGAGGCCTGCAATGCAAGTTCTTTCGTTGCCAGGTCGGTCGCGAGCTCGGTAATATCCGCATCTTCGGTTTCCGACTTCAACGCAGCTACTTGCAGACCGAGGTCTTTTATATTATTGGCGGCAATCTCCAGCCTGTTCATCCTGGCGCCGACCTTCGATACGGCAAGACTCACCTGCTGCCGGGCGGCCTCAAGTTTATCGAGCTGCGCCAGAATGCCTTGCTGATCATTACTTTCCAATGCCGTCGTCAGGTCGTCGAATATTTTGAAGATATCCACCCCACCGCTCGCGGTAAACGCGTCGGCTCCGTTGATGTTGTAAGAAATGGATGCGTTTGCGCCGATATCAACGGTCAAATCATCGTCATTGCCGTTATAATAACCATCCGCATAGGCATGAACATAAAAAAGGTCGCCGGCGGCCATAGGGACGGTGCCGGGGATGAAAGTCAACGTAATGCCGTCTGGGAGTGTGATTGTTCCCGAATCAAGATCGTCTTTTTCCGCACCCCACGTCTTTCCGCCGTCGGAGGAGACCTGATAAGTGGCAGCCGTCAGCGCCCCACCGGTTACGATCCTGACAGCGTATGTCTTGTTCGTTGTCCCGGAATACGTCCCTCCTGAAGCGACACTTCCGTTGAAGGCATTTCCCGGTGCGGCTACAGGATCATCAACCCTCGCCGCGGCAAACGAAGACGAAAACGGATCCGTATCCATTCTGGATCCGGAAAAAAGGTATCGATTTCCATATTTGGAGTTGGCCAGCGAAAGCATCTCTTCCTTGAGCTGCCGGACATTTTCCGCCATGATCGACCGTGATTCCGCCGAGGCGGTGGCCGTGCCTTGCTGGATTGCGATCTCCGACGCATTTGTCAGCAGGTCGCCGACGCTCTTAAGTTTTGTTTCCGTCAGGGCAAGCCAACCGTTGCCGGCATCCACATTTTTTTGGTACTGCTCAAGGGATGCCTCAACCTGCCGATGCCCCAACAACACGGTCATCCCTATTGGATCGTCCGATAGCTTGTTGATCCGTTTTTGGCTCGACATCTTTTCGAGAATGCTGTTGTACTGGCCCTGCACGTTGTTGAGCGACGCCATCGACGTGTTAAGTTTCATATTTTCGGTTACGCGCATGACCATAGCAGACCTCCTAATAACCGACAAGCTGCAGCAACGTATCCATCATTGCGGCAACGGTGCTGACGAGTTTTCCCGCCGTATTGTAGTTCATCTGATATTTCATCAGGCTCATCATTTCCTCGTCGAGGGAAACACCCGATACGGATTCTCTATCGTTTTTTATTTGCGTCATCAGGGATGTGCGGTAATCAACGGCGTTCTGGGCATCGGCCGCATCGCGCCCGATCTCACCAACAAGCGCCGCGTAATAATCGTTCAGCGTTGCGGTGCCGCCGCTCATCACAAGTTTTTCCCTGAGCCGCCCGATCGCAACGGCATTGTCCCCATCGCTGTTCACCGTCGCCGACGCGGCGATCTTATTCAGGTTGGAGGAGATATCACTGCTCACCTTAAAATCCCCAGCATCATCATCAGCTTCTGACAGTTCCTCAAAAAAAACGCCTCCCGAATCGCCATTTGCATCATATCCGCGGTGATGCTGCGTGTTGACCTCGGAAACAAGAGACGAAACAAAGGTATTCAGCTTGTCTTGGTATCCGGGGATAACCTCGTCGGTGATATCCAGATACGCCGTAAGCCGGCCGCTTTTTTCCGAGGCAATCGCAGCCTTAAGACTCACAGCGGGATCGTCTTTGTATCTGATGTCACCGACTCTAATAGATCCGCTTCCGCTTGAAGTTTCCACGCTGAGTTGACGGCTTTGCGAACCCAAAACCAATGCGTGGCCGTCAGGGAGAAAAACATCTGTGGCTCCATTTTCGTTTTCTATATAGCTTACCGCGATCATGTCTCCCAGCTTGTGCAACAACTCCGACCGGTTATCCTTTAGAGTATTCGCGTCGCCGTCGTCCTCGCCGAAGCTCGCGATTTTGCGATTCAAATCTGCTATCTGCCCGAGGGCGACATTGATCTCTTTAACCGTGTCCACCACGCGAGCGGTTGTGTCGGTCACAACCTGCTTAAGGTCGCCGTCGATTCTGCGAATCACGGATGTGAAATTCTCCGCAGCGGCGACGAGGGCATTTCTTGCAGACTGTTGCGCGGGATTGGCCGAAAGTTCCTCCCAGGCATTCCAAAACTTATCCAGCAAACTGCTCGCCCCCCCGGTTCCCTCCGCAAAAATGCCCTCGATCCTCCCCAGAATATCGTCTTTAGCCTCGGTGTATCCCAGCATCTTGGTTTGCTCAACGATCTGATTCTCAAGATACTTATCATAGACGCGTTCAATATCAGACACGTTGACGCTGAGCTGGGCCCGCAGAGCGGCCACATCAACGGAGCCGACGGTCTGAAAAACAGGCTTCTGCCGGGAATAACCGGGCGTATTGACATTCGCAATGTTTGAACCCGTCAGGCCTATCGCGAATTGATAGGTAAGCAGGCTGTCCTTTGACGTATTCAGAACACCGTTTAGAGACATCTCATCACCCCTGACTGTTAAGGACCCTTCCGTCCAGGCTGGCCGGCCTCATCCGGCCCGTGTCTTCGTAACCGCCGCCGGCGGACATCAGTCCGGTGAGAAAATGGATCGAACCCCTCACATAGGAAAGTGAAAAATCAAGCAACCCCCTGTTCTTCTCGTTTCCTTCATTGATTTGTTTAATCAGCGGGACAAGGATCCTTCGGAGCGATTCGATTTGCATGCGCCGGTGTTCATCGGCATAGGAGGAAAGGACGGTAAAGTTGATATCGTCCTCCTTTCGGCCAAGAAAATCGGCAATCCTTTGGACGATATCCAGCCTCGTTTGTTCCAGTTTTCTGATCTCCGAAATGCATGCGCCCTTTTTTTCGCTTGTGTAGCGGATCAATTCAAGCGTGGGTTTCATAAGAACCTGAGACTCCTGGGCAATCACCAACTGCAACTCCCTGTATACCTTTATTTCGTTCTCAACAGCCGAAAGCAAGGAATCTACAAGGTTGTACAAGTAGGCTTTGTCCGCCGCAATTTGGTGTTCATCCAACATAACGCCTCCCCGGGTTGCTTCGTTAACTTTCAGACAGCAAGCCTTATGCCAGAAAAATAGATCATCGCAGCCCAAAACGGGATCTTGCCCTTTTTTCGTTATATTTAAAATAATTGCGATAAGATATACTTGCGGGGCCGTCCCGCCGCATCGAAAACGTATCTTCCGCGGCGGCGGCCGGCAGGAAATAGAGAAAATTTTGTCTTTAAAAGGGAAGTTTTTTCCTTACGGCATGAGGATCAGGCAAAAATATCCAGCAGCGATTCTTTGACCATCGCTTCGGCAACTTTGGCGCTGTCAACCTGGTAGCTGCCGTTTTCGATTTGGCTCTTCAACCCCTGAACCTTTTCTTCTCTTACGTCGGGAAGCTTTGCGACGGCATTCTTGATCTGAACAAAATCCTTAGACTGGGCCGAAAAAGCTACCTCGAGCTCCGGAGAAGCCAAAGAACCGGCGGACTTACTCGCCGCCTGATTCGCATCAGCCCGTAATGAATCGGTTTTATTCATCCCGCTGTTTTTTTCGTACTGACCAAGCGCCTGCGAAGTCAAACCCCTTATGTCGCCGATCTTCATAAGTCCCACCTCTAAAGAAGAATCCTTTTAACCCATTATCGGCCGGATTACCGCAAAACTTTAATTTTATCGGGCAACGTTGTTACTTTTTCGTCTTATATTCTCAAAAAGAACCTTTTGCAAGCCCAGACCGCCCCTTCCGGCAAGATCCTCGGCTACTTTCTGATCCATGATTGTAGTATAAACGTCCTTGCCGGTCATCGGATGAAAAAGACCGCTTTTCGGAACCGTCCGGCGCATCTTTTGCAGCATCGTGTAGATAAAAATCGATTCAAAATCGGCGCAGGCCTTTTTCAATTCCTGTTCCGTCGTCGCCTTTTCATTCGTGCTGAAGGCACGGGTATAGACGCTGTCTTTCGCCAGAGAATTATTTGTCTTCAAATCCATGTCGGGATTCCCTCCTTGAGCCTTTTTATATGATCTTCAACTCCGCCTGGAGAGCCCCGGCGGCCTTGATGGCCTGTAGAATTGTGATCAAGTCCCGCGGCGTGACGCCGACGGCGTTCAGCGCCTTGACGACATCCCGGATTGTCGCTCCCTGGGGAACGAGCATGAGCCGGTTTTTCTCCTCGCCGACCGTCAGCGTCCTATCCGTCGTTACAACCGTCTGCCCGCCCGGAGCAACAATAACCTCCCCTTCCTTCGTTGCGGCAGGTCCACCGGGCCTGGCGGAGGGAGCAAACCCAAGCGGCTGCGAAACCTCCCGCGTGTCCTTTATCTGGATGCTTAAATTTCCGTGCGCGACAGCCACGGTCGAGATTCTTACATTATCGCCCATCACGACGGTTCCGGTTTTTTCATTCATCACGACAATCGCCCGGGAATCAACCGGCACCTCGAGATTTTCGATCCTCGACGCGAGTTCTGCTACATTAAGAAAACCGTCCTGGGGAAGCTTGACGGAAACGGAGGACGCATCCACCTCTTTGGCAAAGACCCCTCTGATCGCGTCGTTGATTGCGGAGGCCACATGCGACGATGTCGTGAAATCCGGATGAAAAAGGTTTATCGTCAAAACCCGGCTGTTTTCAAAATCATAACGGAGCTGTTTTTCCACCAGCGCCCCCCCGGGTATATAACCGGCGCTGGGATGATTCTTGACGCTGGAGGCGCCGGCTCCGCCCGCCGAAAACCCCCCGAGCACGACGGGGCCCTGCGCCACCGCATAGACCGCGCCGTCGGCGCCTCTCAGCGGGGTCATCAGCAACGTGCCGCCGTAAAGGCTCTTGGCGTCACCGATCGAAGAGACAATCACGTCGATCTGGCTTCCCACCTTTGCAAACGGGGGCAGCGTCGCCGTGACGATAACGGCCGCAATATTGTCCGCCTTTATGGTTTTATCCCTCATTGAAATCCCCTGGCGGCTGAGCATATTTTTTACCGCCTCAGCGGTGAAGCCGTTCTTGACATCGTCCCCTGTGCCGGCAAGACCGACAACCAGTCCGTAGCCGAGCAACGGGTTGTCCCTGACTCCGCTGATCCCGGCGATGTCCTTGATCCTGGCCGCATCTAAAACAGAGGCCGAAGCCGAAACAACAACCGCAACCATGATCACGCAAAAAAAGCCCCGTGCATTCATTTTTCAATCCCTCTCTATCCTTAAGATTTCTTGCATCGTCCGAAATGACAATCGCTCCATACGATAAGCCCTTGAAATACTGACTCCTTGAAATCAAGATTTAAAACGGCCATACCATGTCTACGATTCGGGTAAGCCAGCCGGGCCTCATCTTCTCGTTGATGATGCCGTCGCCGACATAATCAATCCTTGCATCCGCGATATACTGCGAGGAAATCAGATTGTCGGACGTAATATCATCCGGACGGATGATTCCGCTTAAAACCACATACTGGGTCTCGCCGTTCATCTTTAATTTTCGCCAGCCCTCAATAAACAGATTGCCGTTGTCAAAAACTTTTGTCACGCGGGCCGTAATCCTTGTCGTAAACGTGGTTTTCCGGGACGTGTCCCCCTCTCCCTTCAGCGAGTTCGAGGCGGAGCCGCCGACTTCAATCTTCGGGTTCAGCTTTGCGTTTGAAGCCTGCAGGGATTTATCAATTCCGAGAAGGCCGGTGATCCCGGCCGTCGTGCTGGACTCCCGCCCGGTATTCGTGCTCGCCTTTGTAATCCCCTGCGTTGTTTCACTGACGACGACTGTGACAATATCATTGACATACCTTGCCTTTTTATCGGCAAAGATATTGCTGGTCGTCTGCTCCCCGGGCCATATTGATCCCGGCTGAACGGGTTGAGCCTGCGGCACCACAGGGGGCATCTCCGGCGCGCTCCGAATCCTGTCTTTGTCCGTCGCGCACCCCCCGGCCAGAAATGAAAGGCCTGCGGCACAGATCAATAAAAGCCTCGAAATTCCTCTTTTCATGAGCTTACCTTCTTTCTCCCCCAAAAACGGTTTTAGAAAAAAACATAAACAAGATTTGACTGGTCAAAAATCGATCAGCACGGTGTTTTCTGCCGCCACCCTGGCGTAGATAATCCTGTTCGACGAGAGATTCTTCACCCTGATAATCTCGTTGTATGTTCCCTCTTCTTCTGACATGCCGATCGCGGCGATGCTGATCGCTTTGTTATCAAGCAGAATTTTTACAACCGCCCCCTTTTTCACCAGAGTCGGAAAATCAAGCATATTCCTTTTGATCTCCCTGTTCGCCCCGATTGTCGTCTTAACGGATTTGCCGACAATTTCCGCGAACCCGGCCAGGTGGGCGGGTGGACGTTTCAACCATTTCTTCTGTACGTACAGATCACCGGCTTGAATCGGGCTGCCGCGCGAAAGCACCCTTTTGCTCATCACGACATCGGCCAAGACCTCGATCGTAACGCGTACCGATATCTCCTTTAACAGCAGACCGTTTGCATAAAAGCCTACCGTAAAAGGGGTATAGTCTATAAAATCATCACCGGCCCTGCCGGATACGGTCAATGAAACCGATTTTTCAGAAAATCTCTCATCGGACACCGTCGTCAAAAAAAGGACGCGGAGGCGATCCGGCGGCCACGGGCTTTTTTGGGTTACGTATTTCTGAACAGCCGACTTGATATCGGAAGCCGGAATCGTTACAGCCTGCGCCGGTATGGCCGACAACAGCAAAAACAGCACAACAGCAATGAAGATAACGACTCCGGGGCTTTTATAATCGTTCATCTCTCTGCACTTTGCGCCTATCTCTTCAGAGTGTTGATGACCTGGAGCATGTCATCAGCCGTCTGGACTGCCTTGGAATTGATCTCATACGCACGCTGTCCGACGATCATCTTAACCATTTCTTCTATGACGCTGACATTGGACTGCTCGAGATAATGCTGCGTGATCGTACCGAACCCTCCCTCACCAGGGTTTCCGGTAAACGCCTCGCCCGAGGCCTCTGTTTTATCATAGAGATTTCTGCCGATGCTGCTCAACCCCGCGGGATTCAAAAAATTGGCAAGCTCGATCCGACCCGACGCAAGTACTGTACCGACACTATCGCTTGCGGTCCATGTGCCGCCGCTGTCAACGGTAAACGCGACGGTTCCCTCGGGCACGGATATGTCCCCCACCACCTTGAGGCCCTCCGGCGTCGTGAGAATCCCTTCGTTGTTCACCTTGAAGCTCCCCGAGCGTGTATAGGATATCCGGTCGCCGTTTACTATCTGGAAGAAGCCGTTTCCCTCGATGGCAAAATCAAAGCTGTTGCCGGTTTGCATGTAGTCGCCCTGCGTAAAAATCTTCTGCGTCGAGACCGGTTTGACCCCCAGACCTATCTCAATGCCTGCCGGGAGTTTGTTCCCCGCGGAGGTTTCCGAACCTGCCTTTGCCAGCACCTGGTACATCAGGTCCTGAAAATCGGCCCTCGATTTCTTGAACCCGACCGTGTTGACGTTGGCGAGGTTGTTGGCAATCACGTCCTGCTCGAGTTGCATCGCCCCCATTCCCGTCGCTGCTGTCCATAAAGACCTTATCATCTCGTGATTCCTCCTCTATTCATTAACAAATCATGCAACCCTTCCCACCCTGTTTACGGCAAGGTCGTCAAGATCGGCAAGGGTCTGGATAATCTTTTGATAGGATTCAAAGGAACGCTGAACATCAATCATCTTGACCATCTGGGTTACGACATTCACATTGGAAATTTCGATATAGCCTGATTTAAGCGACGGGTTGCCGATCTTCTTTGCGCCGGCCTGACCAGGATCCCTGAACATGCCGTTTCTCGTCCTGAACAATGACTGCGGGTTCGCGAAACCAACGACCCTCAACCGCGCAACTTCGGAGCCATCGACGATTATGCCTCCCGATGCGTTGATCGAGAAATTTTCCGACGGCAGCGTTACAGGCCCCTTCTCGCCGAGAACATAATCGCCGGAAAGCGTAACGATCTGTCGTTGCCTGTTCAGAACGAATGTTCCTTTTCTTGTATAGGCAGTGCCGTCCTTTGTCTGCACCGCAAAAAAGCCGTCGCCTTCAATCGCCAGATCAAGCGCATTTTTGGTTTGTTGGAACGCCCCCTGGCTGTAATCAGTCACGACTCTCGATTCGGAATAAATGGGCCCTTCTTTTGCGGCCTTGCCGTCGGGAGACGCAGGATAGAAGTTCTCCATTTTAAAGCCGGGCGTGGATGCATTGGCAAGATTGTTTGCAACCGTATCGAGTTGCGTTATCCTCTCCGAAGCCGCCTTTGCAACCTCGATAACCCCGTAGTGCATAGAAAAACCTCCTCATTGCGGTGTTAAAAGTCTATTGGGGATTATGCAAACTGCAAGCCAACGATGAGCATTCGCCCGGGATAAATTTTAATATTTTGAATTTACTTGAGATTTACAGACATTCGACCCTGCTTGATACACTCGGCGGAGGTGTTGGGAAAAAAAGGCGACGGAAATATTTTCCTCAAAAAAACAAAATTATTGCGGTCGCCGCTTTTCGTTCATCGAATAGACAAACGCAAGAATCTCCGCGACGGCCTGATAGAGCTCGACCGGGATTTGCTGACCGATATCGAGTTTGCAGAGCAACTCCACAAGAACGGGATCGCTCTTGATCGGGATATCATTTTTCCGCGCGAGTTCGATAATCTTCCGAGCGACTTCCCCTTTGCCGCTGGCCGTCACACGCGGAGCGGCATCCTTGCTTTGGTCATACTGCAGAGCGGCAGCCTGTATCTTTTTGTTCGGCATCACAATTTACGCAAACAAATTGATTGCATCACGTTCGGGGAAAAACTCACGAAAGCAGTTTCTCTTTCTCGCCTCCAACGAATTATCGTAAAGGCAATTCAAGAAAACTCCTTCAAAACCGATCTTTTTCATATTATCTTCCAACTCGGGGAGAAATTGAAGGAAAAAGTCCTTTGCAGACGAATCGGCAAAGCGAAAGACGCAACCGATGGAATGGCCTGACACAGAGGCGTCAACCATCATGCTGCCCAGCGCGTCCAGATTGAGAAAGACAAGCACGCGCGTCCGCTTTTTGGTTTCCGAAGCGCCTTTGTCATTTTCGGTGCTGATAAACAAATCTGCCACTCGAACATCTTCATGCAACAGAACCGGCACCTGGAAGAAGTACCCCGCACCCTTTATTTCCGAATGAAGATTGAGGATCTGATTCGCCTCAATCGTCTTAATCCCTTTTTCGGCGAATTCGATAAGTTTTGCCAGGTATTCGGGAGCCTCGCCTGCGTCTTGACGAAGAAGCTTGAGTTCATCCAAAAGCCTTAACAGATAGGCCTTCATCCCCTCTGACCGGACGCTTTTCAGATCCCTTTTGTTTTGCAACACTTCCAATAGATCCGGCTCCAGCATCATCCCCAGAGAGGCAACAAATTCATTCAACGGGAGTTTCTGCGTGTTCGACTCTGAGAGGATCAGCGTATTGAGGAGATTGGCGACATTTTTAGCGATGGCCTTTGCGCCTTCGGGAAGCGTCTCCAGAAAGAAATCGTTTAAAAACAGTTCCCTGCCCGAGACAAACAAATCCCTCAGGGCTTCGGGGTTGGAACGGATAAATTTTGCGTATTCGTTGAGTATTTCGGAGGCGGAAGCAAAGGGTTTGACAATGCGCAGCAGAACCTGAGGCTCGAGCTGATCGACCCTGAGGGTAAGTCTCTGACCCTGCTGCAGTGGCAATTCGCAGGAAACCGGCATGCTTTTGCCCTTTATCGTCAGCAAAAACCGGGAAGGCCCGGCCTGGGCCTCAACTCTGGCTTCAAGAATTTCGCCTAATGACAGCGGCCAGATCTCTTTTGCGGTCCGAGGGCTTTCGTATAATGTCAGCCCCACAGGCAGCGAAACCGACGGCGTGTAAATAGGTGCCATTTACGAATTATCCCTGTTTTTTTCTTTTCTCTAAATTGCTGATAAGGGCGATTTCCGCGGCCGGGATATCGGTTTGTCGGGCGATTTCGTCGATGGACAAACCGCTTTGCAGAAAGTCAACAACCCTTTGATAATGGTCCCCACTGCGGCCGGAGTAAGAGGCACCGGCGGGGTTGTCTTCTTCCAGCAGCCTTGCTTTTTCATCAATCTCTTTAAGCAGCGTTTTCAGCCTTCCTTCCCCGGCCTCGATTTTTGTCGCAGTCTGCTGGAATTTTTGGAGGCTCTCATCCAGTTTGTGCAAAAAGTCTTCCGAATCCCTCTGAGATCGGGATATCAGCTCCTCAAGATTTGCGAGACGTTCCTTATCAACGATCGTAGTTTTGTTTCTGTTCAAGGATCTTTTCAGACGCGCCAGCAAGAGGACGACAACCAGACAAAAGAGCAAATCCGCGATGATCTGAATGACAAACATGACTTGGGCGTTCATAGAGGTTCAGACTCTGATATTGATGTGTTCGCCGCCTTCGGGAAATGCATCGTCTGTGTTTTCATCCGTCTGCTTCGCTTCTTTATTGCTGGATTCGCCCTGTCGCGGATTCCGGCGCCCTTGTTCGTCATCACGGATAATGGTTTTCGCGGCTTCCCTGGGGTTGGAGATGGCCTTCTGCAGAACTTTTTTCTCCGCCTCGACCTGGACTGCCTGATATCCATGCTCCATCCCGGGATGCTGTCTGTCAATCTGCTGGACCCGGTTCGCCTGTTCCGACTGTATAACGACCTGCTGCGCGTCAATAGCCTTAATCATCGCAGCACCTCCTGAAAGAAAAAACCTCCGCCTATGCAATATTGATCGTCTCTACAAACTCAAATCTTTAGCGACGGCAATCATTGAGTTATGCGGCCCTGTAGGAGCGGGCAAGCGAAACAACGTTCCATCCGTCGATGAAATCGATGTGGATTCGCAAACCGTAGAGCTTGAGCAGCAGTAACGACCAGCAACAAACGGCATCTGTGGGGGCGACGGCATCGCAGTTGGACGATTCCCCCGAGGCAAGCATTCGGCAGGGTGGCGGAATCGGCTCGCCTGTGTCCCGAAAAACTATTTTAATATCAGCATCATCGCAGCCTACCCAAACAGCCAGCTTCTTTTCCGAAACATCCTGCATGCGCAGGCGGGCAAAATTGATCAGCGACAAAATACTGAGGGAATAACCTGCCCGGCTGCCTGAAATCGTCGGTATATTACGATCAACCTGCATTTCTTTGGTAACGCCATGTTTGAAATCAAGGTAACAATCCATGAATTGAACCTCGGATGCAACCAGGTCGGCCAGGTTAATGGTTTGTTGTTCGGAAGAAGACAGCGCAATGATCTTGGTTTCAAAATTCCTGAACAGATCAAGTAACCTTTCCGATTCTTCGGTAAGAATGCCGATGTCTCTGCTTACTTTATCCAGCGATTCATCTCTGATGGATTGCGCGTCGATGCCTTTGATTTGCGGCATAACCCGGGAAAGATGCATTTCCAAAAGCTTAATCCGCCCTGTCAAACCATTAAGCGGGTTTGCAAAGTTATGAATAGCTCCAGGCAGGATTGCACCCAGAAGATCGGCAACGAAATTCGCCTTTAATCGCTCAAGAAGCTCAACTTCATTCATCGGCTCGGCCATAACCTATAAAATAGTTCTATGAATAGCCGGTATTACCAAAGAAGAACCTTGGAAACCAGCTTACATCCGCGCTCAATATGTTTTCTTATAACACAATAAATCTGGTAAAGAAAATATCTTTTACGATTTCTTCTCCGAGCAACGCGTTGATATCCGTTTTTATCCTTTGCCGTAAGATATTTCCGGCATCTTTCTTCACGAAAAAATCTTTACCGGTCATTTTTACCGTTTTATAAACAGCGATCCTGATAAACCGGGCATTCTTTCGGAAATTCTCGCTGCTGTGAGGGTCAATTTCACATGCGATGTCAAAAAGCAGTACCTTTCGTTCGCCGTTAACTTGATCGAGAGGAACAAAAAGATCAGTGAGGTTCGCGTAGTTGTCATAGACCTTTTGAAGCGCGCCGGGTGCGGGCGTTTCGGCGGTCTTTTGCGACGCCGCTTCAGTTTTAACCTGTTTCGGCGTACCCTTAACAAAAAACCACCACCCAACGGCTGCGGACAAAAAAAGCAACGTTGCCGCCGAAACGATTACAAAAAAACGCAACCGGCTGATTTTTTTGAAGAATCCTCGCTGTTTAGCGGTATCATCAGACAACTTCTCTTCTTCGCTGAGGGAAGGTTCTTCAATATCGAGCTCGTCGAGACTAACCTTCTTAGGCATTTATTCGGTCGCCTCCTGTCTCCATAGAAAACGAAAGAAAACCGACATGTACAGTTGCATGAAACGCAATTTGTAGGTTTTTCGGATCAAAAAAACTTCCTTAAGTGCGGATGAAACTGTTTTACATTGTCTCTGAAAAACTATCACGTTGAGACCTTTGCAAAACGCCGCCTTTGCGCTCATAAATCTTTTTCGACCCCGCAACGTCTCGCGGCGGCTGCAAAGGCTAAACGCTCTGGGATAGTTCGCGTTCTTAACGCCTTTAAAAGCCTTGCTGCGACGGCGGGGTACCCCGAAAAATCAATAAATGCGCGCTTCAGGCGCCATTTTTCAAAGGTCTCACGTTGTAATAACAAGCAAAAACGAAAGGGTTTCATGATCACCTGTAGGCGGCTATAGAACTTCTCAATCTCAAAACGGCCTGTGAATGAAGCTGGCATACCCGTGATTCGGTTAAATCGAGAACCCTTCCGATTTCTTTCATTGTCAGTTCCTCGTAATAATAAAGCGAAACAACCAGTTTTTCCTTCTGCGGTAGCCCGTCGATCGCCTTTTTCAAGCCAATCATCAATTCGTTTCCGAGGAGACTGGCCAGAGGACCTTCGGTTTCGAGCACATCACGGATCCCCTTACCGTCTTCCTTATCAAAAAAATCGGCTGGGAGGTCCTCAAGACTCAACAGCGAAACTCCCCTTGCATCATCCAAAAGATCGTAATAATCCTCCAGCGATACACCCAGATGGGCTGCGACCTCTTCTTCCTCGGGCTGTCTTCCCAGTTCCTTTTGCAGTTCAAAAAGGGCCTTTTGAATCCGACTGTCCTTGCCGCGGGTCGTTCTGGAAAAATAGTCTCTTTGCCTTAACTCGTCCCATACAGCGCCTTTGATCCTCATATAGGCAAATGTTTCAAAACGGACATTGCGTTTTTCATCGAACTTCTCGATGGCCTTCATTAAACCGATGATGCCGACATTTACCAGGTCTTCTATCTCCGAATGATCAAGCGGAAATTTAGCGGCCATTCTTAAAACGACATTCTTAACGAACGGATAATATTTTAGTATGAGTTCGTCTCTGGTTTTTTTATCTTTCACAGCCATTGCGCTAAACAAGACCTCTAAAAATCAACAAAACGATATATTGCCGTCATCCTCGTAATCGGGATTCTCCCCGGCAAGCTTACGGGCAATCTCCCGCAGGCACCTGCTTGCCGGAGAGTCTGGATACAACTCCGAGACAACCTTCTGCCTGCGCACGGACTGTGTCACGTTGTCGTCGTTCAGGACATGACCGAGATAACCTATATTGAGGTCAAGAAAGTGATCTGTTGCCTTGTTGAGCCTTTGATAAACCTGTTTTGCCTCGGCCTGATCCTTTGCCATATTCACGATTAAACGAAAAACCCTCTTCGCATATCTCTGATAGAGAACCTTTATTAGCGCATACGCATCGGTCAAGGACGTCGGTTCCGGTGATACGACGACGATGATTTCCTTCGCGGCGGCGTTAAAATACATGACATTGCCCGCGATACCCGCCGCGGTGTCAATGAACATGTAATCGATCTTCTGCCGAAAATCATTCAACACGTCCAGAAGCGTCATTTTATGCCCCGCTGAAAGTTCCGCCATTTCCGCTATGCCTGACGCTGCAGGAAGGATCATGATGCCCCCGGGACCGTTAATGACGGTTTCGGAGATGGTTTTTTCTCCTTTAAGCACATGATAAAGATTGAACTCGGGCGCCAACCCCAAAATTACGTCAACATTGGCCAGCCCCAGGTCGGCATCAAGGAGCAGGGCCTTTTTCTTCATCTGGACAAGCGAAAAGGCAAGGTTGGCAGCGATGTTCGTCTTCCCGACACCCCCTTTGCCGCTGGTTACCGCAATGACTCTAACCCTTCTTTCGTTGCGATTCCATGCATGTCTTGTCCGCGTCATGTCGGATTCCCGCTCGGCTGCCATTTTTTTTAATATCAACGCTTGATCCATATTTACCTCACACGATGACCAAAAAAGGCGGCCGGGCTTTCCGGGGAAGACCTCAAAATCAGGCTTGCCAGCCTTTCGGGACTCGCCCGGAGAATATCATCGGGCACCTCCTGGCCGGTTGTGACATAAGACACCGGCTTCTTGAACCTTTCGGCCAAATCGCAAAGAACGCCGGATCTGGAACATTCATCCATTTTCGTCACAATCAGTTTATCATAACCAAACTCGCCAAACCTGTCGAGCACGGCAAGCATGTTATCCCTGCTTGCCGTAAGATTTAAAAGAAGGCTGGTCTCGACCTCTTCTTTTCCTGACAGCATTTCCTTGAGTTTAAACAGCTCATCCATTCCCTTCGGCCCCCTTCCCGGCGTATCGATAAAAATATATTCCCTGTCCTGAAGGCGCTCCATAGCCCGGCGAAATGCCTTCTTTTCATCGGCGATTTCAAACGGTAAGCCCATGATTTCCGCGTATGTCTTGAGCTGTGTGGCGCCTCCTATCCTGTAGGTGTCTGTCGTGATGAGGCCTACGCTCCTGTTTTGCTCGAGCGCATACCGGGCGGCGAGCTTCGCAACCGTCGTGGTCTTGCCCGATCCGGTGGGGCCGATCAAAACCTTCAGGCGGGCATTGTCACCAGGGTCTTTTAAAAACCTATCCCGCAGTATTCCCTCGGCAATCCCCAGTGCCTGCTCGAAATCCATCGTATCCGTGGCGATCCTGCCAAACTCAGACAAAACCCCGAGCGCCCCTCTTTTCGATATCCCGCGACCGAGCAGGTAATAATAGATGCGGCGGGAAAGATCATTGGAGCCTTTTGCAGAATTTCCGGGCGCCAGCGAATCCAGTATCGTACCGATCCCGTCGTTTATTTCCTGCAAGGCATTGGCGATCTCTCCTCCAACAAGGCGATGAACCAGCGCCTTTATGCCAACGGCTTCTGCAGAAAACGCGCCGCTTGATGGGGTCATTTCCTCGGGGCTCAGGGGGTTATCCTTCGCGGCAAGAACCTCGATATGCCCGGCCCCTTTGCTGAGGCGCTTTGTGCTGATCACAATCGCGTCGGGACCCATCTCACGCTTGATCTGCATCAGGGCATCCTTTACATTTGCCGCCTCGAAGCGCCGGATCTGCATGTTACAACTCCACCATTCCCAGTGAGCGTATCGTCACGTCACGGACAATCTCATTATGAGAAAGAACCACCAGGTTCGGGAAAAATTTCTCAATGATCTTCCTGAGGTAAATCCGCGTATTGGGCGAACATAAAATGATCGGCTGCAACCCCTTTTCGGTAAACGAGGCAATCAATTTTTGCAGGTTTCCGACCAGTCCCTTGACCAGATTCGGATCCGGATAGACAAAAGACTCATACTCGGTATGCTGGACGCTTGCGGTAATCTTGTCCTCGATCGCCGGCGACAGCATCATCACAGTTATATTGCCGTCCCGGTCTTGGTACTGTTTTGTAATCGCCCGCGCCAGCGATTGCCTGACGTATCCCGTCAGTACATCGGTATTTTTGGTCATGGAAATATAATCGCCCAGCGTTTCGAGGATCGTGGCGAGATCCCTTATCGGAACCCTTTCCCGGAGAAGTTTCTGCAAAACCTTCTGCACGGTCCCCAGCGGAACGATCTTCGGCACGATTTCCTCAACAAGCTTGGGGTAGGCGTCTTTGAGATTGTCAAGGAGCTGCTGCACCTCCTGCCTGCCTAACAGCTCATCGGCATGCGACTTGAAAATCTCGGTTAGGTGCGTGATGATGACCGTTGCCGGGTCGACAACAACGACACCTTTAGCCTGAAGCCGGTCTCTTTCAGCCTCCGTGACCCAGTAGGCCGGAAGAGAAAAGGCCGGTTCTTTCGTTTCGATACCCTTGATCTTCTCCCCCTTCTCGTCAGGGGATAGCGCAAGGTAATACCCCGGCATCAGTTCGGATCTGGCGATTTCAACTCCCTTCATCAGCACGGAATACTCGTTCGGCTTTAACTGGAGGTTATCCTTTATATGTATCGAAGGGACAATAAAGCCCATCTCAAGCGCGATCTGTTTTCTGAGCGTTTTAATCTTCGGAAGCAATTCCCCATTCTGAGAGGCATCGACAAGCTGTATTAAACCATAGCCGACATCCAAACCTAAAAGATCATACGGCGCGATGCGCTCCACGGCTTCCTCCACCGGCGCCGGGACGGGCAGCTCCTCTTTTGCCTTTCGCTGGACCTCGACGGACCGATACATAGCAAACGCAAATGCCGCCGCAATTCCGGAAACAAGGATGAATGCGAGTTTGGGCATGCCAGGGATCAACGCAAAGATAAACAAAAGCAGCGCAGCGGTCGCGACAGCCTTGGGCTGATTAAAAAGCTGTTTCTTGACTTCTATTCCGAGTTCCGTTTCCTCGGCCGACCGCGTAACAAGCATACCCGCGGCAGTTGACACGATGACTGCAGGAACCTGCGAAACCAGGCCGTCGCCGACGGTCAGCAACGTATAATTTCTCGCCGCATCGACCACCGTCATCCCCTGCTGTAAAACACCGATGATCAACCCTCCGATGATATTCACCAGCGTAATAATAATCCCGGCAATCGCATCACCGCGGACGAATTTGCTTGCCCCGTCCATCGCCCCGTAGAAACTGGCCTCTTTTTCTATCTCCGTTCTTCTGAGCCGCGCCTGGGCATCGGTAATAAGACCGACATTCAGATCCGCATCGATGCTCATCTGTTTGCCCGGCATTGCGTCGAGGGTGAATCTTGCGGCCACTTCGGCGATTCTAGTGGAACCCTTTGTGATCACGACAAAATTGATGATCACAATAACGATGAACACGACAAAGCCGACCACATAATTCCCGCCTACGACAAAGGTTCCAAACGCCTGTATGACCTTCCCCGCCACATCGGTCCCCTCGCTTCCATGCAGCAGCACCAGCCGCGTCGAGGCGAGATTCAACGCAAGCCGCAACAGCGTAACAACAAGCAATATAGAAGGAAAAACCGAGAATTGAAGCGGCTTCATTACGTACATCGACATCATCAGGATAATGATCGAAAAGGTCAGGCTGACAGACAAAAGTACATCCAGCGCAAACGGGGGGATAGGCAGAATCATGACGATCAGAATTGCAACCACGCCGACGGAAACAACCCCGCTGCTTATCGCGTTCTTTCTTGTATCGTAAGACGCTTCCATCTGTTTATCCACCCGCGTATCTTCCCTTCAGGCTATAGACATAAGCCAGTATTTCGGCGACCGCCCGATACAGATTTTCCGGTATCAGATCCCCTATGTTGACAATCTTATACAATAGCTGTGCCAGAGATTTGTTCTCGACGAGCGGCAGGCCGTTTTCCTGTGCGATACTCTTTATCTTTTCCGCGATATAACCGGCGCCCTTCGCGACCACACGCGGCGCGATATCCACGTCGCGGTCGTATTTTAAAGCCACCGCCAGATGCGTCGGGTTTGTGACAACAACATCCGCTTTCGGAACGGCCGCCATCATACGCTTTCTGGCAATCTCCCTCTGCAATCGCCTGATCCGGGCCTTTGTCGTCGGGTCGCCCTCGGTGTTTTTCAACTCGTCCTTGATCTCCTGTTTGGTCATGCGGAGACCCTTTTCGTATTCCCATCTCTGGTAGGCATAATCAAGTATCGCCAGCACCAAAAGCACCAGTCCGGTTGAAAACAGTATCTTAAACGTGATTTTGCCGAGATAAATCATTATTTGAGAAACCGTCTGCTCGGACAGCAAAAAAAAGTTGGCTACCTCGCCTTTTATAATCAAATACGGAACAAGACCTATAATCAGCATCTTGAAGATGCTTTTGACGAGTTCAACCAGCGAAGTCAACGAAAAAAGGCGCTTGAATCCCTTTATCGGGTCGATCTTGGAGAGGTCAGGCCCCAACGCTGTCGGAGAATAAAGGAATCCGACCTGAACAAGATTTGCGGAAATGGATACTAAAAAAAGGATCGCCAAAACCGGGGCTAAAATCAAAAAGGTTTTTAACATCAACGCGATCGAGAAAGGATAAATCGTGTCCATACTGATCAGGGTGCGGCCGGAAGAATGAAAAAGCGAACCGAGAATCGCCATCAGTTTTTCCAGAAGGCCCTGTGTACCAAAATAGAAATAGATAAGAGCCGCGAACAGAATCGCGACGGACGTAATTTCCCGGCTTTTCGCACTGCGCCCCTTTTCGCGGGCCTCTTCCCTACGCTTCGGGGTAGCCTGTTCGGTTCGTTCCTGTCCTTCGTCCTTTTCTTCCGCCATTGCCTGCAGCCAGATTTTACCGTTACAGGCGAAAGATTCACGCCTGCGTCAAAATATAACCGGTACCGTCAACCCAAAGACGATACCCGCCGGTCCGCTTTTCTATGAGCCCTATTGCATGCCCATCAATTTCAGCAAAACAGTTACTTCCCCTTCCAAATTCAAAAAGAGATGCTTTGCAATCTTTACAAAAACCGGGGCGGCAAGCCCGATAAACACAAGGCCTATGCCGATTTGAAGCGGAAAGTTGATCGCGAAGATGTTCATCTGCGGAACGGCTCTGGCGATCATTCCCATACCGATGTTCAAAAAGACCAGCACGGCGAGTACGGGCGCGCTGATCTTCACGGCTATCATGAATATTGCGCCGGAAAGCTGCAAAAGTCTCTGCACAAAGGGAGCCGAAACGCAGATGCGCTCAGGAGGCAAGACAGCATAGCTATCCGTGATAGCGGAAATAAAAATATGATGGCCATCGACGGCCATGAATAACAAGATCCCCGACAGATACAAAAACTCGGAGATGACGGTTACCTGAATGTTCGTCAACGGGTCAACGACACCCGCAAACATAAAACCCGTTTCAAATCCCAGCGCCTCCCCCGCCATTTGAATACCCGCAAAAACAAGCCTCGCGGCAAAACCAATCACGGCGCCGACGAATATCTCGCCGACGATCAACATCAAAAGCTGTATCAGATTAAGAGGCCTGGAAATCGGCAGTATCGATTTGACCAGCGGGAAGAAGATTACCGCCAGCAGAAAGGACAGGCCCGCTTTAATCATTGCCGGAACCCTCGCGTCCCCAAATACCGGAACAATTGCAATAATTAAGCTGACCCTTATAAAAACAAGGATAAATCCCTCCACCAGTTCCAATGATAATAACGGCATCTGCATGTTTCAGACCGTTTTATACCCTTCTTCCCCCTGAAAAAGCTCCCTTTGCCCTTCTACCTTACCAGCATCGGTATCGTCATGATCAACTGCTGTGTGTAAGACACCATCAATCTCAACATCCACGGGAGTGCGACGATCAATACGACCATAACTGCAATAATTTTGGGAACAAAAACCAGCGTAATTTCCTGTATCTGCGTAACGGCCTGCAGAATGCTGATGATAACGCCCACGATCAAACCCACAAGAAGAACAGGCGCCGAAATCAGCATCGTCACCCTGATAGCCTCAGCCATTAAACCAACAACTGCATCGGAATTCATCCCTTCACCCTTTTACACAATTCATCAAGTACGCACGATGGGTCGGCCCATCGTAAAGAAATCGGCCGAAGATCATCTAAAACTTGTCACGATAGAGCCGACAAGCAAGTTCCATCCATCAACCAGCACAAAAAGAAGCAGCTTGAACGGCATGCTGACCATGATCGGGGGGAGCATCATCATACCCATCGACAGCAAAATACTGGCGACGACCATATCGATAATCAAAAAAGGAAGGTAGATCAAAAAGCCTATCTGGAAGGCCGTTTTAAGCTCGCTGATAATAAACGCAGGAATAAGAACCCTGAGAGACACATCGGACGTGTTTTGGGGCCTTTTCTCCTTTGCAATTTTAACAAACAGTGCGATGTCCTTTTCCCTGGTCTGTTTCAACATAAAATCCCTGAGCGGCTTCACCGCCCGGGGGAGGCATTCCTCCCAGGAAATCTGCTCATCATAATAGGGTGTTAACGCGTCAGCGTTGATCTGCTGCCATACTGGCGCCATAATAAATACCGTTAAAAAAAGCGCTAATCCGATCAGTATCTGGTTGGGTGGGGATTGTTGCGTCCCCAATGCGTGGCGCAACAGCGAAAAAACAACCAGAATCCTTGTAAATGAGGTAAGCATCAGAAGAATTGCCGGCGCGATAGCCAGAACGGTAAGAATAAAAAGGAGGTTGATAACCGTCGCAAGCTGTTTCGGATCTTCCGAGGCGCCTCCAATGCTCAGGTTAATATTCGGCAAAGTCAAAGCCTGGGCATCGGCACAGCAACATGTGATGACGATAATCAACGCGATTGTCAAAAGTTGAACAACAAAACGCGTGACTTTTTGGATCTGCCAGTTCATTTTTCTTTTCTGAAGGAACCCCCAAGCAACAACTTGATCTTATTAAATAATTTATTTTTCTTGATAGACACAAACGGTGGCGCGCCGCCGGCTTTGAGCGCGGCAATCCGCTTTAGCGCATTTTCCTCCGATATCTCGGTGAGATAGGATAACTGGTTTTCGGAAGCGCCGATGACGACAACCTTCCCTAAAATCTCTACGATCAGGATCGAGTTTTTACGGTTGATGTATCTTGTTGAAACAATGTTTATGATTTTATTGTCGGAAAAACGCAACGTTGAATCCGGGAAAAATCTTTTTAAAAAATAGACTGCGGCAAACAACAGTCCCAAAATAAGCGCCAGCGTAAAAAGCATGCTCAAAAATGACGAAACAACCGAAAAGCTTTCCATAAAAAGGCATCCGATTCCTGTCGCAGGTCCGCATCAAGCATGCCCTGCCCGATCGTTTACTTCAACCGGGTTACCCTCTCCGCCGGGGAAACGATATCGGTCAGACGCACGCCAAATTTATCGTTAACCACAACAACCTCCCCCCGCGCTATCAAACGCTGATTGACGTAAATATCCATCGGTTCTCCGGCGAGTTTGGTAAGTTCAATCACCGACCCCTGCCCAAGCTGCAGCAACTCGCTTATCAATAAACGGCTTCTTCCCAGCTCGGCGGTCAACGTCAAAGGTATATCCAGGATGAAGTCCAGATTTAGAGATTCTTTATCCTTTTTACTTTTGTCCTGGGCGTCGGGGGCAATGTCGCCAAAATGCACTTCACCAACAACTGCTTTTGGCTCCTCTTTCAGGGGTTTTTGCATGTCTAAATTGACATCATCCCAGGTCAAGTTGTCATCATCTTTTCTGATCTCTGTCTTTTCATTCTTTTCCGCTTTTGCCTCCGACTTCATCTGATTTATCAAATCATCAAGCTCACTCTGTTCCATAAGCCACACCCTCTTTTGTAATAAGTTCCTTTATCTTCCCGGCCATATTGCCCTTGTAATGACCCGGCAAAACCTTGTATTTCGCAACGCCCTCGACAAAGGCGACGAGCGGGTCATCCGCAAATTGCTCCAGGCGTATGACGTCGCCTTTTTGCAGGTTCAGTAGATCCTTGCCGGTTATACTGGTCTTACCCAGCTCGACGACAATATCGAGACCCGCTGTGAGCAGATAATTTTTAAATTTCGTCGCCCAAACTTTATCCACCTCCATGCTTTCGCTTTGATACCCGGCCTGGAGTTTCTCCCTCACCGGTTCGAGCAAGGCATAAGGAATGCAGAGCGAAATCACGCCGGTTGTGTACTCTATCTCCAGCTCAAAGTTGATCACAACGACGACTTCCGTGGGTGGGACTACCTGGGCGAACTGGGGATTAATTTCCGACCGCTGGTATGAAATCCTCACGTCAAATATCGGCTTCCATGCAGTTTCCAGATCGGCCAACGCACTCAACACGGTTTTTTTAATCAAGTTATGCTCAATCGCCGTGAATTCACGGCCTTCTATCTTATACGGGGAATTCCCCGAGCCGCCGAAAATCAAGTCCACCAGCGCAAAAATGATCTTGGCTTCGAGGATAAAAATGGCGTTTCCCCTGAGCGGGGTCATCTGGAAAATATGCAGGCTGGTCGGAACGGGGAGCGTATTCATGAATTCCCCAAATTTTAACATATCCGTTGACATCGTGGTTACACTGGCAACCTTCCTCACTACAGAAGACAGCGTTCCGCGGAAAATCCTCGCGAACCTTTCATTGATCATTTCCAGGGTGGGCATACGCCCGCGGATGATCCTGTCCTGATTCGTCAGATCGTAAGGAACAACCTCTCCCGGACCGGGCTTGACAACCTCCGTCTCTATTTCTCCGCCCGAGATACCCCTGAGCAGCGCATCAACCTCTTCCTGAGTCAAGATATTCGGCATGAAAAAGTTCCTTTCCCGGCTTCGTATATTCGTTGGTTCATTGAACAACAAATTCGGTAAAATAAACATTGACAACCCGCCCCTTTTCCAATAACGCGTTAATCCTCAATATTATCTCATTGCGAAGCGCCTGCTTGCCATCGGGTTCCATCAGCTCCGCGTAGGTCTTTATCGTAAGCAAATCAATGATGTTGTCACGTATTTTCGGCTTGAGCATATCCAGAGCGGCAGAAACGGCAGGCTCGGAAAGCTCGAACTGCATCACCACTTTCAGATACCTTTCCCCCTTATTGTCCGCGAGGTTTACGATAAACGGCTCCAGAGACCAGAGCGCGCCGACGAGAGGAGCGGAACCTTTTTTCTCTTCTGTGCCCGCTTTCTTCGTTGCCGCATCCTTTTTAAAACCGAAGAAATATAGACCCGCGGCTACACCCGCCCCGATGACAACCAAGGCGACCAGGATGATCACGATCAGCTTGAACGGCGATTTCTTCTTTGCCGGCGCCGATTCCTGAACTTTTTCTTCGTCGTTTTCCATGGCTTCCCCCTCAATATTTTGCAAACGTCAATACGATGTCGATTCGTCTGTTGATCTCTCTGTTGGCGGGGCTATCGTTAGGAACCCGAGGCCTTGTATCGGCGTAACCGGCAGCGGAAAATCTCTCCGGGGCAATGTGCGCCTCGGCCGTAAACCATCTGACGATATTCGTCGCGCGCGCCATCGAGAGTTCCCAGTTAGTGGGATATTTGCTGCCGCGTGTCGGAACGGAATCGGTATGGCCCTCAACCCGCACAAACGCATCTAATTGCTGCAAAAGGCTGCCCAACTTTTTTAATATCTCCGCTCCATCCCTCGTAAGCTCGGCCGATCCGGGGGCAAAAAGCGATTTGTCCTTCATCGAAACCAAGAAGCTATCTTCGGCAACCACTATTTCTACATCTCTGACATTTTTCAAGAAACCGAAAAGAAGATCTTTTTGATAGGCAAATGGATCGATGGAATCTTTGGCACGGTTTCTTTCTTCGGCGCGTTTGAGGTCCTCTTCTTTAATAGAAGGAATACCCGACTCGAGAATACCTTGCTTTTGTTGCGCAGGCCCGGCTTCCTGGCCGACGACCCTTCTTGCCGAATCGGCAACCCCCGCCACCTTTCCGGTCGCAATCGCGGACATTGAAACGACAAGCACAAAAAATGTCAGCAACAGCGTGATCATGTCGTTGAAGGTAATAAGCCACTTACCCTTCAATTCAGCGGAATCATCCTTTATCTTTCTTTCCATGATGAAGCGCGGCTCCTGTTGAATCTCCGCTTTGGGATGAATCAATATAGATTTCGATTCGTCGGTTTTGTTTCCTCGATTCAGCATCGCTACCCGGGACAAGCGGCTGATACTGGGCGAACCCTTCCGCAAAAAGCCGGCCGGGAGGCAGCCCCTTTTTTTCAATGAAATAACGAACAATGTTCGTCGCGCGCTTTGTCGACAACTCCCAGTTGGAGGGAAATTCTTCCGTGCTTATCGGAACATCATCCGTGTGTCCGGCCACCCTTAAATTCAGGTTTTGGGTGGCTACAACGTTAGAAATTTCGTCTAAAACCGGGTAGATGGCCGCTTTGATTTCAGCGCTGCCCGACGGATAAAGGATATCGCTGTTAAATTTCAGTCTTAGGCCTTTCTTATATCTTTGCACCGTAAAATCCTTCTGCATCCCGAAAGAATCCCTGATATTTCTCAACGAACCAAGGGTTTGCGTAACCCATTCCCCGCCTTCCATCCCTTTGAGTTCGTCATTTTTCTGACTATGATCCTTAATTAGTCCGACAGACGCCTTCTGTCTGACAACCTCCTTCAACTTCCCCATCTTCCCTTTATCCAAAACGGAATAGGAAACCAGCATGACAAAGACGACGACAAGAATCATGGCCAGAGACGTGTACGTAATCTGCCAGTCGTTTGCGGGCTGATCCGCTCGTTCATGATGATTTCTGTATGCCGCTCTCACTGCCTGAATAACGACTTTCTCTCCCTGGGAGAAATAAACGAGTGCAACTTTTGCTCGAGTATCCGCGGATTATCGCCCGAATTTATCGATAATATCCCGTTGATTATCAACTGCTTATCGAGCAATTCCTGCGTGCTCAACCGTTTAAGTTTACCGGCAATCGGAAGAAAAACCAAATTCGCAAGAATGACCCCGTAAAACGTCGTCACCAGCGCAACGGACATCGCGGGACCAATCGTGCTTGGATCATCCATTTTCATCAGCATCTGTACAAGCCCTATCAGGGTTCCGGTCATTCCCATCGCCGGGGCGACATTGCCCATTGTCGTAAAGATTTCCGCGCTCAACCGGTGCCGTTCCTCGATATACTCAAGTTCCGTATCGAGGATGTTGGCAATATCCTCCGGGTCGATGCGGTCAACCAGAAGATGCGCCGCCTTGACAAAAAACGGATCGTTTATCTTTTCGGCCATTTTTTCGAGGGCAAGCAGGCCCTCTTTTCTCGATACACGGGACATGTTCACAAGGTTCGCGATAACATCACTCGTACTGTTCTGTTTTTTTAGGAAAACATGCCTTATCGCCTTAAAGGCGCCGAAGACATCCCTGATCGGGTAATAAATAAAGACGGCGCCGAAAACACCGCCAAAAACGATAAGGGCAGAGGGGAGATCCAAAAACCATGAGAGGCCTCCGCCCGAAGCGATCGCGAGAACCAGAAGACCAAAGGCACTGATGATGCCCAACAGGGTAGCTATATCCACCTAAACCTCTACTGCCTTTAATTTAAGGCAATGTCTGCAAAGCAATTTGCATACCACAGACAAAACCGAAGAATTTTGACTTCTAAAAAAATCCGGAAAATCAACGAGAAGCCTACTAGAATTATTATCATCTAAAAAAGGATTTTATGCAAGGACTATCTACTTTATTTACTTGAAAGATATTCGGAAAAACAGCCTCCTCTGCGTTCGAGGGAACCCCTTTTTCTCCGGTGACAAAAAGGGTTCAACGGTGATATCATCGTGAAAGAAACGAGCAAGGAGGGATGGGTTATTTTTGAGGGTCAAATATTTGACATAAATAAACCGGCAAAGGCATTCGCTATCCTCATCCCCTTTGCCGGTTTTGCTTAAGAGATATGTTTTTGCTCTTATTGCTTTACGTTCATCAGCATCTGCGACAGTTCATCCGCGGTCGTTATGACCTTCGCGCTTGCCTGGTAGGCCCTCTGCGCCATGATCATCTTGATGAATTCCCTGCCGGTGTCGGTATTGGATATCTCGATCGAATTGGATTGAATCTCTCCCAGGCCGCGGGTCGCAGGCTGGTTGACACTGGCTATGCCCGATTCATTCGTTTCGATAAAATAGCTTCCGGATTTGCTCAGTCCCTGTGGATCGTCAAAATTGGCAAGCATCAGTCTTGCCAGGTCCTGTCTCTGCCCGTTGTCGAACACCCCCTCGATAATCCCGTTTCGATCAACGGCAAGACTGGTCAGATCGCCTGCGGCGTGGCCGTTTGAGCTGAGCTGATTATTCGTCGACGTTTTTGCAAAGCTTCGTATCGTCTCGGCGTCTTCCCCCTCCAGATTCCAGGTAAGCGTCCCATTGTTGCCAATTTGCGTGTTCGCAAAAGTAATGGTTTTGTCTTCGAGAGCAGTCCTGGTAACGTGAATGTCAAATGTGATGCCGGTACCAGTAAAACCGGTTAATGGTATCGTCACATCATCATTACCGACCCCGTCAAAGTCTATGCCGATCATATCGTCATTACCAACCACGCCATAACTTAACGCCGCATCCGGATACTGGCCGGGAGGATTGGTCGCGAGTGTCCAGTGATCATAATCAACCTTGGTCAGTGTAATGGTTGTTGTCGACGAGGCCAAATCCTGAGTAGGATAGAGCTGGCCGGCGTCATGAATGACGGGGGTACCAATAGTCCCTCCTCCTACAGCAGCAAAGTTGTCAGCGGTTGACTTGTAGACCCACTCCACCTCGCCCGTCATCTGATTGAACTCAACACCCGTATACGTTTGTGAAGTCGGATCCGATGTCGTACCGTCGGCGTCTTTCAGTATCGTTTTCACACCCCAGTAATTATAAATATCAGGATCGGCGCTGCCGGTTTTCGTAAAGGTTGTGCTCAACGTATGTTCGGCGCCAAGCACATCATAGACGACAAGAGGCGACGTAAAGCTCGTCCCATCGGTGCTTTCCGAATTCAGCGTCACGCCGAGACTGAACCATGTCGTCGCCTGGGGTTCGGATTGGACCTGGCTCAAATTCAGCTCCTCCAGGAGATTGCCTTCGACTCCGGCTGTAACTGTATGCCCCTGCACCCTGTAGCCCTTGACATCAACAAGATAACCGTCTTTATTGACGTAGAACCCACCGGCCCGCGTGTAAAAGGTATTACCCTCAGCATCTTTCAGGATAAAAAAGCCGTTTCCGTCAATGGCCACATCCGTCGCATTCCCGGTGGATTCAAACGATCCCTGGTCAAAAATTGTCGGTATTGACGCGACGCTTGCCCCCTGACCCACGCGCTGGGAGCCGCCGGCAAGGTTCTGACTCAGCATACTCTGAAAGTACGTATCCGATGCCTTAAAACCGGGCGTGTTGGCGTTTGACAGATTGTTAGCGATTACGTCGAGCTGTTTCTCGCTCGCCCATAGCCCTGTTGTTCCAATCCATAATGAACTAGCCATATCCGTTAACCTCCTTCTTCAAACAGCATGTATTTAAAAAATCATCTCTAATCTTTCTGACAAACCTGTTTAATTTTTTTACGGATCTTCTTTTATTTGATCGATATCACGTCTTCAAAAGGTATCTGCTGGTCATTGACCGTCAGATAAAGCCTGTTGTCCTTAAACTGGACGGAAGAAACCTGTCCGGTGACGGTCGTGCTGGCGGATGTTTCCTTATCCACAATACTGGCCTCGACTTCCTTGCCTATCAGCGCAACCGACTGCAAACCCAGAAGGTGATTGTAGCTTGTGCTCTGGGCTTTCAGCAGATCGTGGAGATTGCTTAATTTCTCCAGGCTCGCAAACTGGGCAAGCTGCGCGGTAAATTCAGTTCCTTGCTGCGGATTTAAAGGGTCCTGATACTTTAGCTGGGCTATCAGCAACTTAAAGAAATCATCCTTCGTGACTACACTGTTCGTTGTTGATGAACCTGTTGTCGAAGTCGAACCAGCGCTCGATTCGCTGTTCATGATACTCGCTGCATCTATCATTTCGATTCCTCCCATTTCTTAAATGATCAGACAAAAAGGCTGATAACGCGATCGCCCGTTTGCGCTTGCGAACGGCTTTCTTTGATCGGCGTCAATTCCTCGTTCACGACAATCTGTTCACTGTGTCTGTCCCGGCCACGTGCCCCTTCGCGGGTTGCCTCTTGCCAAAAGGGCCCCCCGCCTGGACCGTTATTCATTGCGGCAGGATTTTCCCGGGTTTGAAAATCAAGACCGCTCAACTGCAAATGATGTGAGTCAAAAGCACTCCTCAATTGCTCCTGCTGCCCCTGCAATGCCTGGGCAACATCAGCTCTGTCGGCGGTGAGAAGCATGTGTATTTCATTCCCCCTAACCCTAATGTCCACATCGACACTTCCCAGGCTTTCAGGCTGCAGGCTTATGCGGACCCTGCCCGGAACTTTAAAACCGTCGCTGGACAAATGGGCTATAAACTGATGGACGCGAATGATATCGTCCGGAGACATAGGATCGGACGAAACAAAAGATAACGGAACAAAGGACTCGGCGTCTCCCGTTCCGGAAAGATGTATTCTTCCCTCTGCTTCGGAACGGAAATACGTTGGATTCAAAGGGATTTCTTCTGATTGTTCGCTTTTCAACAGCCCGCCCGTAGCAAACATCGCCTGAAAATTTGCGGTCGTTTTCGATTCAAAAAATCCACCTTTCGGTCGGTCATCATCAGCCGGCGCGTTAAGACCTTCGGAAAAGACCGAGAAATTCAAAACGTTGCTTTCTGCTTGGTTCAAATAAGGATCATTAACCTGATTAGCATCTCTTCGAGAAAGTCCGGAAAATATACCGTCCATCAGGCCAGGGGATTCGGCAACAGGAGTTGTTTCTGGCTTTTTTGTCATGACAGGATCATCAGGAATAAATTCAGGTGCCGTTGTGCTGTACGGAAGAACGTTTCCCGCATCATCAATCGCCGCGGCAACGACGACGTTCTCTTGGCCATATGTCACGAATCCCTCGGGTGCACCGGCCTCAACAAACCTGTCTCTGAAACTCGAAAAAACCGCGGTCGGCACATCTTTTAATATCCACGGCTCAGGCTTACCAGCCTGGTTTTCTTTCCGCACATTTACCGGGTGTGTCCCAAAAGACGGGGCCCTGCGAGAAGAAACGAAACCGCTATCAGCAGATTCCGCGGCCTGTCCGGGGTCGGCAACCGGGGGTTGTTCGGCAAGCTTTACCGGATTTTTCCCGACAGCCACTTCTGTAATGGTCGGCATAACACGGACGTGACAGGATTCTGCAGCCTCCAGACGAAGATCTGGCAGGGAATGCCCATTCAAATCCGTAAATTGCGTTAAAACAGCTTGTTGACCCGGCAAAGAGATATTCACGGCGGCCTGTCCGAATTCGTCAACCGGGGGTTGTTCGGCAAGCTTTACCGGATTTTTCCCGACAGCCACTTCTGTAATGGTCGGCATAACACGGACGTGACAGGATTCTGCAGCCTCCAGACGAAGATCTGGCAGGGAATGCCCATTCAAATCCGTAAATTGCGTTAAAACAGCTTGTTGACCCGGCAAAGAGATATTC
>DYLD01000344.1 GCA_020722315.1 Syntrophus aciditrophicus | reverse complement strand
TTGAAGACATCTATGCTGTTTTCAGCTTTATCCATCGGTAAATCCTCCCTGAAAATCCCTGAAGTCGTCGCCGCCGATCGGATCACCTGTTCGGGATTGCCGATCGGCGCGCCCGTCATGCGCCCTTTTTTGCACCCAATTTTTTCTGAAGGATATCGCCGAGCGAGCCCAGACTTCCCGGCTTATTGACGATGTATTTACGGAAATCGTCGGGGCTTTCTTTCTCAGTCTCATCCGGTTCCACGGCCTCGTCAACGGGGATCAGCGATATCCGCTTGGCCTCGCGCTCGATCTTTTCAACCTTGACATTGATGAGCTGTCCTACTTTCAGGACTTCCGACGGGTGGGAGATTCTCTTGCCGCGACCCAGACGGGAGATATGGATCAGCCCGTCCACGCCGGGCGCGAGCGTTACAAACGCGCCGAACTTTGTCAGCCTGGCGACACTTCCTCTCGCAGTTGTTCCGAGCGGAAAATCCACCTCGGCTTTGTCCCACGGATCGGGGAGAAACGCCTTGAGGCTGAGCGAAATCCTGTTGGTTTCCCAATCTATCTTCATAATGGCCGCTTCGATCTTTTGGCCGATGTGGAGCCTTTCCGCTATGTCCTCGATGCGTCCCCAGGCGACCTCGGAAATCGGGAGCAGCGCCTCTACGCCGCCGATATCAACGAAGGCCCCGTATTTCTGAAGGGAAACGACTGTTCCGGTGATGCTGTCCCCCTCGTGGAGCGATTCCTTCAGCGCGGCCTTTATCTTTTCCCTCTCCTCGTCAAGTATGGCCCGGTGGGAAACGATGATGTTGCGGCCGCTGTCGGCGTATTCGACGATCTTGAAATTCAGCCGCTGCCCGACAAAATCGTTCTGGTTGTCGGCACGGGAAAGGCCGGTCTGGGAAAAAGGGCAGAAGGCCCGGACATCGCCCGCGATGCGGATATCGAAGCCGCCTTTGATTTCTTTTTCGACGAGCCCTTCGACGGGAATCCCGTTACGGGCCGCATCTTCGAGAAAGGCCCTGCCCGCTTCGCCTTTGACGATCTTTGTCGAAAAGAGCTTTTCGTTGTTTCGTGAAGAGAGGAAGTAGGCCCGAATCCTGTCTCCCTCATTGACGGAGGCCTTCCCCTCGGCATCCAGAAATTCCTTGATGTCGAGATAGCCCTCGTTTTTCCCTCCGATGTCGATAAAGACCCATTCCGGGGTAATCTTCACTACGGTTGCCTCGACGCGGTCCCCCGGCTTGAATCGATTGCGAAGGACGCCGCTTTCCTCGAGCATTTTGGCAAAACTTTTCTCGTCTCCGGTCTGGCCGGTACCGCCGGCATCATTGTTTTCGGGTTCCATCTTTGGTTCCTCTCTATCCATAAATTCCACCACGAGACCTTTGAAAAATGGCGCCTGAAGCGCAAATTTATTGATTTTTCTTAGGTAC
>DYLD01000343.1 GCA_020722315.1 Syntrophus aciditrophicus | reverse complement strand
GGTGGACATGGTGTTTTCTTTTGACAACCCAAAAACCAGTCAAAAGGAGAAACGCCCATGTCCACAAGTTTACTGTATCATGCCTTTGACATTCGTGGATATAAATATGTTAACACCAAATATCAAGATGGCGCCGTGTATTTCACGATTCGTCAAGAACAGGAGGAACTTCGTTGTCCCGTGTGCGGCACCCGCAAAGTAATCCGTCGGGGGCAAGTGCAACGGCGTTTCCGCGCAAACCCGATAAGCAGTAAGGAGGTTTGGATCATTCTGGCGGTGCAGCGAGTTTTCTGCCTTTTCTGTGGCGTCGTTCGTCAGGTGAAGGTGAAATTTGCCCCGGAGCGACGGAGCTATACCAAGGCTTTTGCTCGCTATGCCTTGGAGTTATCCCGCCATATGACGATCAAAGATGTCGCCCGCCATCTGCATGTGAGCTGGGATGTCGTCAAAGATATCCAGAAGAGAAATCTGCAACGACGTTTTGCCAAGCCCAAGCTAAAAAAGCTGAAACAAATCGCCATCGATGAGATCTCCGTGGGCAAAGGACATCGGTATTTGACCATCGTTTTGGACTTGAAGAGTGGGGCCGTGGTTTATGTGGGGAATGGCAAAGGCGCCGATGCCCTGGAACCGTTCTGGGCCAGACTCCAACGGAGCAAAGCGCGTATCGAGGCGGTGGCCACCGATCTGTCGCCCGCTTATATCAGCGCCGTGCTTGCCCATCTCCCCCATGCCGTCCATGTGTTTGACCACTTTCACCTGATCAAGCTCTTTAATGATCATCTGTCCGAATTGCGGCGCAAACTCTACCACGAGGCCACCGCGGGAATGCAAAAACACGTGCTCAAAGGAACCCGCTGGTTGTTATTGAAAAACCCGGAAAACCTTGATCCTCGCCGTAAGGAACCGGAACGTCTGGCTGAGGCGTTGCATTTGAATCAACCTTTAGCCATGGCATATTATATGAAAGAGGATCTCCGGCAGATATGGCAGCAACCAGACAAAGACTCGGCAACGGCCGTTCTAGAAGATTGGGTTAATCGAGCCATGGCCTCAGGAATCGGCATGCTCATTAAGTTCGCCAAAACCGTGGCTCTCTATCGCCGTGGCATCCTGGCTTACTATGACTATCCCATCTCCACCGGCCCCCTTGAAGGCACCAATAATAAGATCAAAACTATGAAACGCCAAGCCTATGGATTTCGCGATCTGGAATTCTTCAAACTCAAAATCCTGGCCCTGCATGAAACCAAGTACGCTTTAGTCGGATGAACCTTAATAAGTATGAAATTGCCTCAAAAGAAGCCACCCCGTGAGAGGGTGTCTCCGAAGTGGTCTCCGCAATAATTGCTATTCTTATAACTTATTGATTTCTGGCGCGCCTGGCAGGATTCGAACCTGCGACCGACGGATTAGAAGTCCGTTGCTC
>DYLD01000097.1:2380-9433 GCA_020722315.1 Syntrophus aciditrophicus | reverse complement strand
CCGCGAGACACCTGCGGGGTCGAAAAAGATTTATGAGCGCGAAGGCGGCGTTTTGCAAAGGTCTCAAGGAATACAGGGATCCCCTCGGAGGTATCGGCTATGATGAATTCTCGGGAAGCAAAAGAGGTTATGCAGACAGCCCTCGGCCGTCAAAAGGCCGATCTGGTCATCACCCATGCAAGGCTGGCCAATGTCTATACCGGCGAGCTTGTGGATGATATCTCGATCGCCGTTTATGGAAAATGGATTGCGTATGTCGGAACCGAACCGAGTGAGAACATCGGAAAGGACACGGTAATCATCGATGCAGCGGGAAAGACCGTCCTTCCCGGTTTCATCGATGGCCACACCCATCTGGCGCAGCTGTATGACACAGCGGAATTTTTGCGCTACGCGATAAAGGGTGGAACGACGACACTGATCACCGAAACGATGGAGGTCTTTCCGATAGCGGGCTACGAAGGGGTCATGGATTTTCTCGAATCGTTCCGGGACCAGCCGGTAAAGATCTACGGAACGGCACCGGTAAACGTTTCGATAAGCAGCAACTGCCGGGTTATTTCCCTCTCCGCGATGAGAAAACTCCTCAGGCGCGATGATATCCTCGGTATGGGCGAATCGTACTGGCAGGCGGTGCTGCATGAGCCGGATAGGTTTTTGCCTCTTTACGGAGAAACGCTGCGGCACAAAAAGACCGTCGAGGGTCATTCGGCCGGAGCCAGAGGGAGAAAGCTGATGGCCTATGCCGCGGCCGGCGTTTCGTCCTGCCACGAGCCGATAACAGCCGACGAGGTTCTCGAACGGTTGAGACTGGGCATCTACGTGATGATCAGGGAAGGAAGCATCAGGCGGGAGCTTCAAGCCGTTTCGCTTTTGAAGGACATGGATGTGGATCTGCGCAGAATGATCCTTGTGACCGACGGCGTGGATGCAAAGGAACTTCTCGAGAACGGCTATATGGAATACATTGTTCAAAAGGCGATCGATCTCGGCTTTAAACCGATGGACGTCGTGCGGATGGCAACACTCAATGTGGCGGAACATTTTCTTGTTGATGGATTTCTTGGAGGAATAGCACCCGGGAAATACGCCGATATGCTGATTGTCCCCGATCTGAAAACGATCAGGCCCGAGTATGTGATCAGCAACGGCAACGTTATCGCCCGAAACGGCAATCTCATTGTCCAGCCGCGCAAGCCGGTTTATTCGGACGCCTTGCTCAACAGCATCCATATTCCAGCGGATTTCGTTCCGGAGGCTTTTCGCATTTACACGGATAAAAACGCCGCCACAGTAAAGGTCAGGGTCATTGACATGGTCACCGACCTCGTGACAAACGAATGGATAACGGACATGCCCGTTGACAAAGGCCAGGTTAAGGTAGATACAGGCCGCGACATCATCAAGGTGGCCGCAATCGACCGAACGTACCTTCCGGGGAGGAAATTCGTCGGCCTCGTCAGGGGCTTTCATATGAAAGCAGGCGCGTTTGCGACAACGACAGCATGGGATACAGCGGATATTGTCGTCGTCGGCGCGAGCGATCAAGACATCGCGGTTGCGCTAAACAGACTGATCGCACTAAAAGGCGGAATGACGGTAAGCAAAGAAGGAAGGATCGTTGCCGAATTTGCGCTTCCGGTTTTCGGCCTTCTCTCCGGTGAACCTCTTGAATCCCTGGCCCGAAGCCTGGACGAAATAAACAACGCGGCGGCAAAACTCGGGGTTTTGTTCCCGAAGCCACATCTTAGCCTCCAGGTCCTCACGACGGCAGCGATCCCATATCTGAGGATCTGCGAAGAGGGACTCGTCAATCTCAAGGACGGCCGGACGGTTGGATTATTCGTTGAATAGAAAAACCGCACGCCGCCGGCCGGAGGATTAACTTTTGGTTTTGCTTTTGTTCTTGTATTCCTGCAGGGCAAGGTAGACCCTCTCGGGCGTCAGCGGCAATTCGTGAATCCGGACCCCGATCGCGTCGTAGACGGCATTGAGGATAGCGGCGATGGTCGGAACAATGTTACCTTCGCCGACTTCCTTGGCTCCGAAAGGACCGTTCGGTTCGTTGCTTTCGACAATCCTGGCATCTACCTTCGGCATATCGAGGATGGTCGGTATCTTGTACTCGGCCAGATCGGCGTTGAGGATCCGACCCTTGTCGTCGAATTTGACCTCTTCGAACAACGCCTCGCCCAACGCCATTGAAATCGATCCCTGCATCTGGCCCTCTACGGAGGTACGGTTGATCGCGCGGCCGCAGTCGTGGGCATCGACCATTTTTTCCACCGTGATCTTCCCGGTTCCTTCATCGACACTGACCTCGGCGACCTGAGCCGAACAGCCGTAGGCCGGAGAGGTGCCCACCGCGGCGCCCTTGAACTTGCCGCCCAGCTCGGGAGGCCTGTACTTGCCTGTTCCGACGATAGTGCCCCTGGCGAGATAGGCGATGCGCGAGGCTTCGCGAAAAGAAAGCTCCTCCTCAGCCCCGGGATTGTCGATCCAGCCACGGTGCTCCTTCTGATAACGGGTTCTTAATGCGGTGAAATCCGGCTTTGTATTCTTGAAAACGACAAGGCCGTTCTTAATATCCATATCCTCAACAGGAATATTCAATTCTTTCGAGAGAACTTCCAGCACCTGACGCTTCGCATCTTCGGCGGCTTCCTTGGTTGCCTGGCCGGTCATCAACGTCTGACGGCTCGAATATGCACCCAGATCAACGCCGAAGTCGGTATCTCCGGACTCGACCCTGACCATTTCCAGCGGAACACCAAGCGCCTCTGCGGCGATCATCGCGAACGTCGTATCCGATCCCTGTCCGATCTCGGCAGAGGCCGTATAAACCACAGCCGTTCCGCCGTCCTCGGCAAGCTTGACCACTACGGTACAGTGATACGTATCGGAACGATAGATGGGGTATCCGGCGCCGGAGACGAAAAACCCGCAGGCCATGCCTATGCCTTTGCCTTTGGGAAGCTTGCCCTTTTTGTTGTTCCAATCGGAGGCATCCCTGACGACCTCGATCGCCTCTTTCATGCCGAGGCTGCTCATGTTCAGATCGTTGCAGGTAACATCCCCGGCGGTCATGACGTTTTTCAGACGCAATTCGATAGGGTCCATGCCGAGTTCTTCGGCGATCATATCGAGTTGCTGTTCCCAGCAGCTGCGGGCAATCACGCCGCCATGACCCCGCTGCGCGCCGCTGGCGGGAAGATTCGTATAGAGCCTGTATCCATCATATTTCATATTGGGGAGTTTATAAGGCCCCCCGAGCAGCGAACCTGCATAATAGACCGTGGCGATTCCAAAGCTACAATACGCCCCACCGTTCAGATAGCATTCATTTTTGAGCGCCAGGATCGTGCCGTCCTTTTTCACGCCGGTCGTCATCGTATGGAAAAACTGATGCCGCGAACGACCGTGCCAGAAGACCTGCTCCCTGTCGAACCTCATCTTGACGGGTTTTCCGGCCTTCATCGAAAGAAGGCATGCCGCCAGTTCTAGATGGCTTGCCGACGCCTTCGCGCCGAATCCCCCTCCGGTGTACGGCTTCACGACGCGGACCTTCCCGACCGGAAGACCCAGAACCATCGCGACGGTGCGCTGTACATAATGCGGCGTCTGCGTGGAAGTATACAGTGTCAGGCTTCCCCAATGGTCATAGAACGCAATGCATGCCTGAGGCTCAAGAAACGCGCAGTTCTGCAGTTTGCTCGTCAAAGAGCTCGTTTTGATCAGGTCGCATTCCTTAAAGGCAGCCTCGACGTCGCCGAACTCCTGGTGCACCTCCGCGCAGATGTTTCGCGGATATTCCTCATGGACCAAAGGCGCCCCGTCGGCCAGTGCCTCCTCGATCGTAAAAACGGCGGGAAGCTCTTCGTAGTCAACCTTGATCAGAGAAACCGCCTCCATAGCCGTTTCCAGATCAACAGCGGCAACGGCCGCGACATTATCCCCTACGTGACGGACCTTATCGGAGCAAAAAAGGGTCTCGTCGTAGCGTGCCGGGCTTACGCCAAATCTGACCAGACCCGCCTCTTTGGCAGTAACAACGGCCTTCACGCCGGGAAGCCTTTTCGCGGCCGATACATCAATGCCGCGGATCCTGGCATGGGCGTAGGGGCTCTGCAATAGCGCGCCGAAAAGCATTCCCGGCATCTTCATATCGTCCACAAATACGGCTCTTCCCGTCGCTTTGTCGGGGGCGTCCACTCTCGGCGCCCGCGTACCGATGACATTGTACTGGCTCATTTGCCTCTCCTTTACACTGCAGCTTGATTTATGATTCTTGCCGAGCGGGGCCGACATCGTCTTCCGATACGGATTGCACGGCCTCGACGATTTTCTGGTAACCCGTGCACCGGCAGAGGTTCCCCGACAGGGCGCTGCGAATCTCTTCCTCGGTCGGTTTCGGATTTTTGTCCAAGAGAACCTTCGCGGAGAGAATCATCCCCGACGTGCAAAAACCGCACTGGATCGCGCCCTTCTCGATAAAGGCCTTCTGAATTGGGTGCAATCCCTGTTCGGTTTCGAGTCCTTCTATCGTTGTTATCCTTTTCCCGTTTGCCTGCATCGCCAGAACGAGACAGGAATTGACCGTTATACCGTCCATAATCACGGTGCAGGCGCCGCACTCTCCCATCTCGCATCCCTTCTTGGCCCCGGTCAGCCCCAGTTGATCACGCAGCATATCGAGCAGGGTCTGATTCGGTTCAACCGCCAGTTGGTGTTCCTCGTTATTAACCGTCAAACGGATGATCTTTTTCATTGGCAATCTCCTTAATGCCCCACGCACTGCCCGTTTTGGGCGGAGCGACGACCTATTCCAACGCCTCTTTCCAGGCGATACCGAGTGTTCTTCTGGTCAGCTCCCCGACCATCGCCCTTTTGTAGCCGGCCGAAGCCCTTGAGTAACGAGCACCCCTCGGCGCAGAATCCCGTATGGCCGCCTCGGCCGCTTTTGCAAAGACCGCTTCCGAAGGCCCTTCGCCGATCAGAAGCTTTTCCGCTGAAGCAGCCCGCAGATGCGTCGGACCGACACATCCCAGAACGATTCTCGCGTTCCGGATGGTTTTGCCGGAGCTGTCCAACGTAATGAACGATGCGACGTTGACGATCTTGATGTCCTGAGAGGCCCGGATACCCAGGCTGATATAACCGGCGCCCGAGTACGGCGGCGGCTCATCGATCTGGATTTCGGTAAGAATTTCGTCATATCCGATCTCGGTTCGCCTCGAGCCCAAAAAAAACTGATCCAGAGGGACAACCCTTGTTTTCGATGTGCTCGTCAGAACAACCCTCGCGCCATAGGAAATCAGAGAACCCGGCAGGTCCGCGGCGGAGCTTGCCGATACAAGATTCCCCCCAATCGTTGCAAGGTTCCGTATTTGCGGACTTCCCAGGGCCCTTGCGCCGGCACGAAGCGCACCCCATTTCTTCCCGATCACCTCTGATGCCGCCGTATCGGCAACAGTAAAACAGGCCCCGATTTTCAGCATGCCAGAGGAAGAATCCAGTTTTCTGAGTTCGTCAATTCTTCCAATAGAGACAAGATGTTGTGGCGATATCTGTTTTTTCTTCATCGCGACAAGAAGGTCTGTTCCGCCGGCAAGAATCCCGGCCTTTTCCCGATACTCCGCGATGATTTGACAGGCTTCTGCAACCGTTGTCGGTTCATGGAAATCAAACTTGGGCAGGAGCATTGCATTCCTCCTTATATCTTTTTAGAAAAATCCATTCTCTGACGGGGCGTTGAATAAGACCACCTTTGCGCTCATGATGAAATTGACACCGGCATCGGTTGCGAGACCTTTGCAAAACGACACCTTTCGCGCTCATAAATCTTTTTCGACCCCGCGGCGTCTCGCATCGGCTCTACAGGCTAAACGCTCTCTATCGTTCGCGTTTTTAACGCCTTTAGAGTCTTGCTGCGACGGCGGGGTACCCCGAAAAATCTTTAAAATCGCGCTTCAAGCAGCATTTTTCAAAGGTCTCGTTGCTCCGTTTGCACCCAACCAACGAAAATCCTGGGACGAACCGAGCGTTTTTTTCAAGAACCAACCCCTGTCCAGGACGGCGTCTCTGCTGCCAGAGGTACGCTCCGCCTGTCATGGTGCGGTCTAGATAGCATCAATCTTCCCTGAGTGTCAAGTCCTTTTCCCAGGATGCTGATCATGCCGCATCAGGGGGCTACGCCTTTTATATCTTGACAGTTCAAGGCGGTTCATATAAGGGTACCGCCATGTTGATCTATCCCGGATAAAAGGCTGTCTTTCTCGATGAAGACCTGTTTCCAAGTCATTCAGGCGGTACAGTACAGGGGTCCTAGATGAAATACGACGATATCATCCACAGGTGTTTCCGTTGCGGCTTTTGTAAATTAACAAGTGATTTCAGTAACTACAATTGTCCTGTCTATCGCAAATTCCGCTTTGAATCCTACTCGCCCGGTGGCCGGATGTGGCTGATACGGGCCTGGTTAAAAGGGGATATCAAAAACAGCGAACATTTTGGAGAGATACTCTATTCCTGCACCGCGTGTGCCAACTGCGTCGAGCACTGTATCTTCACATTCAAGGAAAATCTGCTGGACATCTTCGTAGCGGCCAGAGAAAGGATGGTCGAAGAGGGTATCATCCCCCCGGGCGTGCGGGATTACCTCAAAAACATCACGATCAGCGGCAACCCTTACAAGGCCGAGACCTCGGAAAGAGGGGCATGGGCGAACGGCACGGAAATCCCAACTTATCAAAACCAGGAATATCTCTTTTATGTCGGCGACGTCGGCTCATACGATGAGCGGGGAATAAAAATTGCCCGTGCGGTCGGGGGGCTTCTCGTGAAGGCCGGTGTCGATATAGGAATTCTTGCGGATAGAGAACTCTGTGACGGGAACGAGGTGTTGTCTTTAGGCGAGAGCGGGCTTTTCCAGTACCTGGCCGAGCAGAACATCGCACTGTTCAAGCAACTGGGCATAAAAAAGATCATCACGCTGGATCCGCATGCGTACAATGCGTTCAAGAAATACTACCCCCCACTCGGCGGGGAATTCGA
>DYLD01000097.1:0-2280 GCA_020722315.1 Syntrophus aciditrophicus | reverse complement strand
TGGAAAGCCGGATCAGGGTACGAGACATTGCCGAAATAGTGGCCGATTGCATCCGATCATAAGGAAATCAAAAAATGAGCGATGAAACAAACGAAATAAGATGGACCAGAACCCATTGCGGCAAGATGGATCATGGAGGATGCACGCTTCTTGTCGGCGTCAGGGACAACAAAATCGTAAAGGTCAAGGGTGACCCAGAAGGTTTCCTGAACAGGGGCTACATCTGCCCGAAGGCCGTGGCCTCCCCGGAGCGGCTGTCGAATCCGAACAGGCTGACCTATCCCCTGAAGCGTGTCGGCGAAAGGGGCGAAGGGCAATGGGAGAGGATTTCCTGGACGGAGGCGATAGAAACGATCGCGAAAAATTTTCTCTCGATCAAGGAAACCTACGGAGCAAAGGGGGTCGCTTTCTGCCAGGGAATGCCGAAAGGGATGGAGCATTTCGTGCTGATCCGCCTGGCCAACATCTTCGGCTCGCCGAATCTGGTCTCCGTTCAGGACGTCTGCCATGCCCCGCGGGAAATCACCGGTCTGCACACGTGCGGTTTCTATCCGGTGGCCGACTTTCACCTCAAAAGCAGGCTGATCATGGCCTGGGGGAGCAATGTGACCGGGACGAATGAGGAAGGTGAAATATCGAGCCTCCTTCTCGAGCAGGTAAAAAACGGTACCGAACTGATCGTTGTTGACCCGAGAAAGACCGAGCTCGCGAAAAAAGCCCAGCTTTTCCTGCAACTCAAGCCCGGAACGGACAGCGCGCTGGCTCTTGCGTTTCTAAACGTGATTGTCTCGGAGGGGCTCTACGACAGCGAATTCGTCGAAAAATGGACGGCCGGCTTTGGGGAATTATCGCGTCATGTCGAGGATTATTCACCCGAAAAGATCAAGGATATAGCCTGGGTCGATGCCGATCTGATCCGCCGGGCGGCGCGGCTCTACGCCTCTAGCCATCCGGCGGCGATCCAGTGGGGAAACGCGATCGAGCAGAACAGAAACGCGTTTTCTTCGGCACGGGCCCTGATATCGCTGATGGCGATCTGCGGAAATCTGGACGTCCCCGGCGGGAACATCCAGGCAAACGAGCCGAATATCATGGCCCTCGGCAAATACGTCCGGGCCGATCTCTGCCCGAACAAATTCAAAGAGATGATTCACGCCCATTACCATACGATCCCGAAGTTGATGACCGTCCCCGGGGGCTTTTTCCGGAAGGCGATCCTCGAACAAATCCCGTACCCGGTCAAGGGCGCCTATGTCCAGTGCTCGAATCCGATGCTTGCCTACGCCGACAGCCGCCTTACCGAAAAGGCACTGAAGAGCCTCGATTTTCTTGCGGTTGCGGATATTGTCATGAGCCCGACCGCCCGGCTTGCCGACATCGTTCTTCCTGTCGCGACGCAATTTGAGGCGAACGACATCGGCCATTACGGCCTGGGACACGGATACATCCTCGCCCGCCCGAAGGTCGTCGAACCGCCGGGCGAGTGCTGGTCGGACATAAAAATACTCAACGCGCTCGGGCGCGCGATGACGCCGGCAGATCTCTGGTTCGAAAACCCGGATGACCTCCTTGAACTGGCGCTGAAGCCGGCCGGCCTCGACTACAAACAATTCGTCGAACAGGGTTATCTCAAAGGGGAAGAGAAATTTAAAAAATACGAGGAAGGCGGGTTCAAGACGCCTACCGGAAAGGTCGAGCTGTATCTCAGCACCGCGGAAAAGTTCAAGCTCCGGCCGCTTCCTGAATATATCCCAACCGAAGAAGATCCCGAATATCCTCTCGTGCTGACATGCGCAAAGGACCCTTTCTTCATGCACTCGTCGTACAGGTGGGTTCCGTCGCTAAGGAAAAAGAGACCCGTCCCGGAAACCGAAATCCACCCGGAAACAGCCGCGAAGCTGGATATAAAAAACGGGGATCATATCATCATAAAAACACGATACGGCCGGATAACACAGACGGCCCGGCTGACCGACGAGATCCTCCCCGGCGTCATCAATGCAGCGTACGGGTGGTGGTTCCCCGAGGGCGAAAAAACCGGGAAAGAAAGCTGGACCTACGCGAATTACAACATCCTGACGTCGATTGATAATGCGGGGGCGGAATTCGGAACCCCCAATCTGAAGGGAATACCCTGCAGCGTCTCTAAAAAAGGCTCTAAAGCCTAAACGCTCTGGGAACGCTTCGTTCTTAACACCTTTAAAAGCCTTGGCTTTGACGGGGGGTGAAAGCTTTGCACAACCAAAAGAAAAACACTGCCTGAAGCGCAAATTTATTGAT
>DYLD01000342.1 GCA_020722315.1 Syntrophus aciditrophicus | reverse complement strand
TGTTGGAATTTAATCGCGGCCTCGAGCAAGACGTTTCCCGTTGAATATGGCTCATTTTAGCTTCCTTAGCTCCTGAAAATCTCGATAACTCAAAAAATACGCCCGGTAGTGATCTTATTTCATTATGGTGAAAGTTGGAACCTCTTACGTGCCGATCAAGTCAAAAGCCTCCGGTCGGAGGCTTTTGACTTTCTGCTATGGAGGTCAGGTATGATTTAAATTTATTAGCGCCATTCGCCATTCAGGCTGCGCAACTGTTGGGAAGGGCGATCGGTGCGGGCCTCTTCGCTATTACGCCAGCTGGCGAAAGGGGGATGTGCTGCAAGGCGATTAAGTTGGGTAACGCCAGGGTTTTCCCAGTCACGACGTTGTAAAACGACGGCCAGTGAATTCGTCGACGTGTCGCTTAAGTTAATAACCCGCTTTATCAATCACAAAGGTTTTGCCACAGTTACCTGGGTGAGGTTGTGGCAAGAATGAGTTTGCAGAAAGCGGAGCGTTGATGGCGTCAGCTTTGATCGAGATCTGAATTTCAGTCAAATACGCAGGGTTACCCTGGCACGTTAGCTTAACTGCTTTCACGTTCTCTTTTCCCCAGCTTTTGGCAAAGGCGGCGTCAAAGTCACGGCGGCTCACTGTTTTACCGTAATTATCCGCAAGGAATTTTCCGGCTTCGCTCTCTTTAATTTCTTGATTCAGGCGTACCATCGTACCGAAGTATGCGTCCGGATCAAAACCAAAGCAGGCACCGTGTTTGGCATATTCGTAGCGTTCCAGGCAGGAACGTCCGCCAGCTCCTGGCATGACTTCACTTAGTTTAGCGGCCGTTTCCAGTGATAATCCGGTTTCCGGCGATGAACACATTCGGCTGGCGCGCGCTTCTGGTAGATTCGGGATTGGGCGAGTAGCGCAACCGAAGCGCATCCAGTGGCGTTCATCAACACCACGGGCAGCAACCGATTTAGGCAATCCTGGCCACAGACCATGTACGGTCAGAAAATCAGCTTTGTTGGTCGTTTCGGTTTGCAGGCGACATTCATCTCGTTCGTTACGATTTCGATCGTGTTGACTCTGGCAAAATCCGGTTTGCCAGGAGAGGGCCAGGACATAGCGATCAAAATCGCCATACTGTTTTGCCTGCAACGCTAAGGCGTTGGCAGAAGAGAAGGGAAGCAGAGAAACCGCGAGCAACGCGGCGTTACGCCAGAATGCTTTCATGACTGTTTCCTGTGTGAAATTGTTATCCGCTCACAATTCCACACTACGAGCCGGATGATTAATTGTCAAGCCTGGGGTGCCTAATGCAGACTCCAGCGTAACTGGACTGCAATCAACTCACTGGCTCACCTTCACGGGTGGGCCTTTCTTCGGTAGAAAATCAAAGGATCTTCTTGAGATCCTTTTTTTCTGCGCGTAATCTGCTGCTTGCAAA
>DYLD01000004.1 GCA_020722315.1 Syntrophus aciditrophicus | reverse complement strand
GTACCTAAGAAAAATCAATAAATTTGCGCTTCAGGCACCATTTTTCAAAGGTCTCTCTCGGTCGGCAGCCTTTTTGCCCGTAAGCGAAAACCTACGAAACAATCTTGAGCGAGAGCTCCATAAGCTGCTGTATGCTTACACTTGACGGCGCATCTGTCAATAGGCATGTCGCCTTTTGCGTTTTCGGGAATGCGATGACGTCTCGTATCGATTCCGCCCCGGCCATAAGCATCACCAAACGGTCAAGTCCGAATGCGATTCCTCCGTGCGGGGGAGCGCCGTACTCGAGCGCATCGAGAAAAAACCCAAATTTGTTCCTCACCTCTTCGACGGTCAATCCCAGCGCGTGGAAGATTCTGGCCTGCAACTCTTTCTGGTGGATCCGTATACTTCCGCCGCCGATCTCGGAGCCGTTCAATACCAGATCGTAGGCCCGTGCATGCACCCTGGCCGGTTCGGTTTCAATGTAATCTATCTCCTCGGATACAGGCGCAGTAAACGGGTGATGCGTTGAGACAAACCTCTTTTCCGCTTCGCTGTACTCGAAAAGAGGAAACCCCGTAACCCAGACAAAGGCCAGTGCACCGGGATCAATAAGACCCAACTTTTTCGCCAGATGAACACGCAGATTCCCAAGGGAATCCCGGACAATTTGCGGAGAGTCGGCAACAAAGAGGATAACGGATCCCTCGCCTGCACCCATTCTCTCGTTCACTGCCCTTACCTCTTCAGGGCGGAGATACTTGAAGATAGGAGAAGTCCAGCCTTCGGGGCCGATCCTTGCCCAGGCCAGCCCCCCGGCACCGTATGCGGATACGAATCCTTTTAGGTCATCAAGATCTTTTCGCGAGAGTTTTTTTGCGTCGTCAACCTTTATCGCCTTGACGACTCCACCCTTGGCTGTAATCTCGGAAAACAACTTGAATCCGGAATTTTTCAGTATATCAGTGAGGTCGCGGATTTCCATGCCAAAACGGAGATCGGGATTATCCTTGCCGTACTTATCGATCGCATCCTGCCAGGAAAGGCGGGGAAAGGGGAGGGTCAGGCTGCGTCCCAGACAGTTGGAAAAAAGTTCGGAAATCAGGCCTTCTATCAAGCTTATGATTTGCTCCTCAGTAACGAACGACATCTCGACATCTATCTGGGTGAACTCCGGTTGACGGTCGGCGCGGAGGTCCTCATCGCGGAAGCATTTGACAATCTGGTAATACCTGTCGAATCCGGAAACCATCAACAACTGCTTGAAAAGCTGCGGTGACTGTGGCAGCGCGTAGAACATCCCCTGATTGATTCTGCTCGGAACAAGATAATCCCTGGCACCCTCCGGGGTGCTTTTTGTAAGAAACGGCGTCTCAATTTCAATAAAGCCGTTTCTGTGGAAATATTGACGCGTCGCCATCGCGACACGGCTCCGCAGTATCAGCTTCTTCTGCATCTCAGGGCGGCGTAGATCAAGGTAGCGGTATTTGAGGCGTATGTTCTCGGATAAATCGATCGACTTCTCGAGGACAAAGGGGGGCGTCCTCGCCTCGCTGAAAATCTCAAGCTCATCGGCGAAAACCTCGGTCACCCCCGTTTTCAGTTCGGGATTTTCCATCCCCTCCGGCCGCCTGCGGACAACGCCATGGATGCCGATCACAAACTCGCTTCTGATTCTGCCTGCCTCCTGATGCGTCTTTGCACTGTAATCGGGGTTGAATACAACCTGGACGATACCCTCGCGATCCCTGAGGTCAACAAATACAACCCCGCCGTGATCGCGCCGGCGATGAACCCAGCCCATCAGAACAACGGTTTTTCCGATATCCGACTCGTTCAAATCCCCGCAATAATGGGTTCGGATGTATCGTTTTAAAAAATCAGACAAATTCTACCTCTTTAGTTTCATGATGATTTCTTTGGATGACGCTAAATTGACATCACTCTGTAAACCTGACTTCATGTCTCTAAGCAGCGCCTTGTTCGCTTTCAGCTCGTTGTCGCCTAAAATCAGCGTATAGGCGCTCTTCAGTCTGTCGGCCGTCTTCATCTGGCTTTTAAGGCTGCGCCCGGTATAGTCCATCTCGACAGGAAGGTTCTCCATCCGCAATTCATTACAAAGCAAAAAGGCCCTTTTCAATGCCTCCTCCCCGAGCGGTGCGATAAATAACAGCGGACCCTTACTTTCGTCTTTGTCAGGAACCAGTGAAACAAGCCTCTCAAAACCAATCGCAAAACCGATGCCTGGGATATCAGGGCCGCCGAGATCCCGGACGAGATGATCGTAGCGACCACCTCCGACAACGGCGTTCTGCGCGCCGAGATGCTCGGCTGTAATTTCGAATGTCGTCCGGGTGTAGTAGTCCAGGCCCCTGACCATCTTCGGGTTAAGCTTAAAAGGAAGATTGAAAAGATGAAGCGATTCCTGAACAGTTTCAAAATGCTGCCGGCAATCCGCGCAGAGAAAATCGGGCAGCTTCGGCGCCTCCGAAATTACGGCGGCGCAGCTTTCCACTTTACAGTCAAACACCCTCAACGGATTGGTTTTCATACGCCGACGGCAATCGGGGCAGAGTTCATCCTCACGGCCCTGGAGAAACGAAACAACGGCCTTTTGAAAGGCCGGGCGGCATTTCGGACAGCCCAACGAATTGATTTCGAGACGGATATGGGAAAGCCCGAGTTTTTTCAGAAAATGCGTCAGCAAAACAAGCAACTCCCCATCGGCATGCGGATCGTCCGTGCCGAGTATCTCTGCGTCTATCTGGTGGAACTGCCGGAAACGTCCCTTTTGCGGCCTTTCCCGTCTGAACATCGGCCCGATCGTGAAGAGTTTACTGATCGGCTCGACAACATGGATGTTGTGCTCAATATAGGCGCGGACGACCGAAGCGGTAGCCTCCGGTCTCAACGTGAGAGACTCCTCGCCCCTGTCATTAAACGTGTACATCTCCTTTTCGACAATGTCGGTCGACTCACCGATTCCACGGCTGAACAGTTGGGTTTTTTCAAGCAACGGAATCCGTATTTCCCTGAAGCCGAAGGCCTGGAAAACCTCATAAGCCGTTTCTTCGACGCGCCGCCATTTGTCCGTTTCCGGCGGAAGTATATCCCTGAATCCTTTAACGGAATTTATGATCTCCATAGCCGTTTAATCCCCAGACACACTCCAATAAAGTCTGGAGCGATTACCATAAATGCCAATAAAACTCAACAGAAATAAATCAACCAGAGAAATAGCTTGAAGCCGTTGTTGATTATTGATAGCATAAAAAAATTAGAAGGATTTTTTGCTATGCGGGCGGTTTTGCAGAGGGTCGAAAAGGCGCAAGTTGCGGTAAGTGACCGTATTGTAGCGCAAATAGGCAGAGGGATTCTTGTTTTTCTCGGCGTTGCCGCCGAGGACAATGAGTCGGATGCGGATTATCTCTGTGAAAAGATCATCCATCTTCGAATATTCGATGATGAAAACAAAAAGATGAATCTTTCCCTGCTCGATATCAGCGGGGAAATGCTGCTCGTATCCCAGTTCACACTTCTGGCGGATTGCAGAAACGGGAGAAGGCCCTCTTATACCCACGCGGAGAAACCCGAACGGGCTCTTTTTTTGTATGATTATCTGGCGAAACAGGCCGGAAGACATGTCCGGGTCGCAAAGGGTGAATTTAAGGCGATGATGAGAGTGACGCTCACCAATGACGGGCCTGTAACGATCCTGCTGGACAGCAGGCAGATATTTTAGAAACAGGGAGGTACTATGTTGGATGATCATGTTCCCGAGGCGCTGACTTTTGATGATTTGTTGCTCGTGCCGGCGGAGTCGAACGTTCTGCCGCGCGATGTCGATTGCTCCACCCTTTTAACCAATAACATCAGGCTGAATATCCCGATTATCAGCGCGGCAATGGACACCGTCACCGAGTCAAGGACGGCGATCTGCATGGCACAGCAAGGCGGTATAGGGATTATTCACCGAAATATGAGCATCGAACAGCAGGCCCTGGAGGTCGATAAGGTCAAGAAATCCGAAAGCGGAATGATCGTCGATCCGATCACCGTCGAACCAGAACAGAAGGTCAGAGATGCGCTGGATTTAATGAGTCGTTACCGGATATCCGGCGTTCCGGTCGTCAAAAACAAAACTCTGGTCGGGATCCTGACCAACCGCGACCTGCGCTTCGAAACCGATATCGAGCAGCCTGTCTCGAACGTTATGACGAAGGATAACCTGATAACGGTTCCACCCAACATATCCCTTGAAGATTCCAAAAAACTGCTTCACAAGCACCGGATTGAAAAGCTGCTGGTCGTCGACGAAAAATACCACCTGAAGGGATTGATTACTATCAAAGACATCGAAAAAATAAAAAAATTCCCCCTTGCCTGCAAGGATTCGCTGGGCAGGCTCCGGGTTGGCGCTGCAGTAGGCATTGTTGACAGGGAAAAACGTATAGACGCCCTTCTTGCGGCAGGAGCCGACGTCATTGTAATTGACACGTCACATGGTCATACGGCCAGTGTCCTGGACGCGATTCGTGACACAAAAAGAAACTTTCCCAAATGCGAACTGATCGCCGGGAATGTTGCCACTGCCGAAGGAGCCATGGCGTTGATAGAGGCCGGAGCCGACGCCGTCAAGGTCGGCATCGGGCCCGGTTCGATCTGCACGACAAGAATTGTAGCGGGCGTGGGCGTACCGCAGATGAGTGCGATCCGCGACGCTTACAAAATCTGCAAACAGTACAACATCCCCGTTATCGCCGATGGAGGGATTAAATACTCGGGCGACATCGTCAAGGCGCTGGCTGCCGGGGCTCATACCGTCATGATCGGCAGCTTTTTCGCCGGTACAGAAGAGAGTCCCGGAGAAACGATACTTTATCAGGGGCGAAGCTACAAGGTCTATCGCGGGATGGGCTCGCTGGAGGCGATGAAAATGGGAAGTATGGATCGCTACTACCAGGACGATATCGAAGCCAACGCAAAGCTTGTGCCGGAGGGGATAGAAGGAAGGGTGCCGTATCGCGGTCCTCTATCGGCTGGCGTCCACCAGCTGATGGGAGGCATAAAGGCCGGGATGGGTTACGTCGGTTGCCGAACGATAAACGAACTGCACGAAAAGTCGAAATTCGTAAAGATAACATCGGCGGGTCTCAGGGAAAGCCACGTCCATGATGTCATCATAACAAAAGAGGCACCGAACTACTGGCTGGATTAAGATGGAAACTAATGATTTTGTTCATCTTCATGTTCACACGCAGTACAGCCTCCTGGACGGAATGATCCGTCTGGAAGACCTCTTTGAAAAGGCCGGGGCGTACGGGATGAAGTCCGTTGCGATCACCGACCACGGGAATATGTACGGAGCGATTGATTTTTACAAACAGGCGATCAAACACGGGATAAAACCCATCATCGGCTGCGAGATGTATGTGGCGCCCCATTCACGCACGGATAAATCTGCGTCGTCAACCGCGGAAAACGCATACCATCTGATTGTGCTCGCCTCCGATATGCAGGGGTATAAGAACCTGATGAAATTATCGACGCTGTCGTTTCTAGAAGGATTTTATTACAAGCCGCGCATAGACAAGGAAATCCTAAGAAAATATCACGAAGGACTGATCGGCATGAGCGCATGCCTGCATGGAGAAATACCGGCCTGTATTTTGAGAGAAGACATGGACGCCGCGATCAGCATGGCCCGGCAATACAGCGAGATCTTCGGCGAAGGGAATTTCTTTCTCGAAATCATGGAAAACGGGATCCCCGAACAGAAAAGGGTAAATCAGGCTCTCATTGAAATCGGCCGCAAGCTGCAGATCCCTCTGGTTGCAACAAACGACTGCCATTATCTCAACCGGGAGGACGCCGAGGCGCATGAGGTGCTTTTGTGCATTCAAACAGGAAAAACCTTAAAAGACACCGATCGGATGCGTTTTTCTACGGACCAGTTCTACTTCCGTTCTCCCGAAGAGATGAAAGAGCTGTTTTCCTACTGCCCCGAAGCAATAGAAAACACGGCAAAGATTGCGGAAAGATGCAATCTTTCGCTGGAATTAGGCAAGTTTTACCTGCCGACCTTTGAGGTCGGCACAGATGAAAACCTTGATAGACTGCTGGAAAAAAAGGCGACGGAAGGTCTAGAAGTGTTGCTTCCGAAGCTGCTTCGCGACGAAAAGAAAGACCTCGAAGAAACCTACAGAAAGAGGCTGGCACGGGAACTGGCGATGATTCGCTCGATGGGCTTTTCCGGCTATTTTTTGATTGTGGCGGACTTTATTGAACACGCAAGACAAAACAATATCCCCGTGGGGCCCGGAAGGGGATCAGCGGCGGGGAGTCTTGTCGCCTATGCAATCGGAATTACAAAGATTGACCCGATTCGATACAGCCTGTTTTTCGAACGGTTCCTCAATCCGGACAGGATCAGCATGCCCGACATCGATACCGACTTCTGTCCGGAGGGAAGGGATCAGATCATCAGTTACGTGACGAATAAATACGGAGCCGACAAGGTATCCCAGATCATCACGTTTGGAAAGATGCAGGCCAGGGCTGTGATCCGGGATGTGGGCAGGGCGATGGGAATGGCTTACGGCGAAGTTGACCGAATCGCCAAATTGATCCCAAATGTTCTGAACATCAAACTCGAAGACGCAATCAAAACAGAGCAGCGCCTGAAGGATGAGCAGAAAAATAACCCCCAGATAAAAAAACTCATCGATCTTTCGAAAAAGCTGGAGGGATTGAACCGGCACTCGTCAACGCATGCGGCAGGGGTTGTTATTTCAGACATCCCGCTTGTCGAAAGGATCCCGCTGGCCAGAAGCCCCAAGGGCGATGTTGTGACACAGTTCGCAATGAATGAGATATCCGACATCGGACTGACGAAATTCGACTTTCTTGGACTCAAGACGCTGACCGTAATCAACAGCGCCGTCCGCTATATCAAAGAGGGTAGGGGGATTTCGCTGGATATGGATAACCTTCCCCTTGATGATCGCCAAACCTACGAGATGCTAATCCGCGGCGACACGGACGGGATCTTTCAACTGGAAAGCTCCGGGATGAAGGATGTTCTTGTAAAAATGAAACCCGACTGTATCGAAGATATCATTGCGCTGATTGCACTCTACCGGCCGGGACCCATGGACAACATCCCCGAGTTTATCTCGAGAAAACAGGGTAAAACCAAAATTATTTATGAAACTCCGGAACTTGAAGCGATTCTGAAGGAAACGTACGGTGTGATCGTTTACCAGGAGCAGGTTATGCAGATCGCCGTTGCGATCGGTGGTTATACGCTGTCCGAGGCGGATACGCTCCGCAAGGTGATGAGCAAGAAAAAAACCGACGAAATGGAATCGAGGGAAAAGCCGAAATTTATTGCCGGAGCCAAGAGCAATAACATCCCCGAACGGAAGGCATTGAAAATCTGGGAACAGATGGAAACGTTCGGGAAATACGGCTTCAATAAATCGCACAGCACCGCATACGCAATCGTTTCTTATCAAACCGCTTACCTGAAAGCCCATTACCCGGCGGAGTTTATGGCGGCGCTTTTGACCAGCGAAAAGGACAACCGCGACAAGATTATCAATCATATAAGTAGCTGCCGGGAAATGGGTATCAAGGTTCTTCCACCGGATATCAACGAATCCGGAAAGGATTTTAGCGTTGTTGGGAATCACATCCGTTTCGGCCTCGCGGCCGTGAAGAACGTCGGGGTAGGGGCGATCGAAGCGATCATTCAGGCAAGAAATACCGGCGGACCGTTTCCGTCCTTCGTGGATTTCTGCGATCGCATAGATTTGCGAAAAATCAATAAGAGAGTCATCGAAAGCCTGATCAAATGCGGGGCCTTCGATTCAACAGGCAATAACCGCCGTCAGTTGATGACGTCCTACGAGGCGATTATCGAATGGACTCAAAAACGGCGCCGGGAAAAGGCAAGCACCCAGGCAAACCTCCTGGAACAGCTTGAAGGGGGGGAGCAGGCCGGTGGCAGCAACAACCAGAATGGATACATGTTGCCGGATATTCCCGAATGGGACAATAACGAACTGCTCGGTTTTGAAAAAGAAACGATCGGGTTTTACCTCAGCGGCCATCCTCTATTGCCTTATACAGCGCGTCTGAATATGATCGTGACGGCTGATTCGTCAACCGTCGTTCACAGAAGGGATCGCGAATCTGTCACAATAGCAGGCACGGTAAGCAGCATCCGGGAGATCCAGACAAAACGGAAGGAAAAGATGGCATCGCTGGTGCTGGAAGATTTGAAAGGTTCAATAAATATTGTTGTGTTTCCGGATATATATAAAAACAACCATAATCTATTACATGAAGATAAACCTATTGTCATAAAGGGTCTTGTTGATGCAGGGGACGAAAATATAAAGGTGATTGCGTCGGAAATCTCGTCCCTCGCAGACGTTTCAACGAAAACCTACAGTGCGGCATACTTCACGATAAACACGAAAAAAACAACCGTCGATGACGTGAAATCACTTAGAGAATGTTTGGCCAAGTATGCAGGGAGACAGGAAGTTTTCATAAAACTGCTCGATCGGCAATGCGAAACACTGATTTACCTCGGAGATGACATGAAAATTGATATTTCACCGACGATGAAATCAGAGGTTGAAACAATACTCGGTTCCGGATCTATCTCTTTTGTATAATTACCTGTTCCATGAAGAAAAGAGCGGCAGACTATCTTATAAGGGATTATCGCGGCAGGACCGTACAAAACAACCTGGTATCTTTCAACGTAATCCTCAAGGAATCCGATCTGTGGATAAGCGCCGATTGCGACCTTCACACTGAGGCAACAGAAACACTGTTTCAAATCCGCTCATCGATTGAGTCATATATTAACAATCATCCCGGTTTTCTAACCTCTCTTGTGCCGATGACGTTCGATTTCATGGCACCACCAGTCGTTCGCGAAATGCTTGCCGCCTCCAGTCTGGCCGGGGTCGGACCGATGGCTTCTGTTGCCGGGGCGATCGCCGATCATGTCGGAAGGGAATTGCTCAAACACTCCCAGAACGTAATAGTAGAAAACGGCGGCGATATTTTTATGAAGACCGACACGGAACTTCAGGTAGGCGTGTTCGCAGGGAAATCCACGTTGAGCGAGCAGGTCGCGATATACGTAAAAAAAGAAGAAACGCCGCTGGGAATCAGCACATCTTCAGGGACTGTCGGCCATTCGCTGAGTTTTGGCCGTGCCGATGCGGCCTGTGTAAAAGCCGAATCTGCGGCAATAGCCGACGCGGCAGCGACCGCAGTAGGAAATAGAATTCAGAGAAAAAGCGACCTGAAAGACGCATTGAACTACGGCATCGGCATAAAGGGGGTTCGGGGCGTCGTGATCATTCTCGGAAATCGTCTGGGTGCAATCGGGGACATCGAACTCAAAGAAATTTAAAAGGTCTCACTCTGGGATCGTTCGCCTTCTTGAAAGACTTTAAGTTTACATAACATATCTTATAGGCATAATCAGAGGCCTTCCTCGGCCAGTTTTTTGATAACATTCAACTGGTTACCGGACAGCTTTTTAGGAACGCTCACGGTGACCTTTACGAATTGGTCCCCGTTGGCCGAACCTGACCCCTTGAGCGCAGGTACACCGTAGCCTTTCATTCGTATCTTTGTGCCGCACTGGGTTCCGGCCGGAATCTTGATTCTCTTCAGCGATCCCTCGATTGTCGGGACTTCAATACTGCATCCGAGAACCGCCTGGGAAAACGAAATCGCTTTCTCTATGTATATGTCGTTGCCGTCCCTGGCAAAAATCGGATGAGGCAAAACTGTGATATTCAGATACAAATCTCCGCTGGGTCCGTTATTCCTTCCAGGATATCCCTTACCGGCAACCCTGAGTTTTTTACCCGTATTGATGCCTTTGGGGATCTTTACGGTGATTTCATTGATATCGCGCCCGCTGCGCAACGAAATCTTTTTTTCTGCCCCCGACACTGCTTCTTCGAGTGTTATAGAGAGGTTATATACCAGATCCTCGCCTTTTTCCGGTACATTGTAATAGGTTTGTCCTCCACGAAACAAATCTGCAAAGGGATCGCTGCCAGTTGAAAACGTGAATCCGCCTCTTCTGGAACCTCCGCGAAAACTCCCGAAACCAAAACCCCTGAGTATTTCATTCAGATCGACATTTCTGAAGATGTCCTCCTGGCTGTAACGCTGACTGAATTGATCGGATCCGAACGTATCGTATTGTTTACGCTTTTCACCATCACTGAGGACCGCATAGGCCTCGCTGATTTTCTTGAATTTTTCCTCGGCTTCCCGGTTATTCGGATTCCGGTCGGGATGATATTTTAATGCCAGTTTGCGGTACGCCTTCTTTATCTCTTCCTGATCGGCATTTTTCTCTATCCCCAGTATTTTATAATAATCATCCGCCATCTGCTATGTCCCTCATCACAATCAGCATCCTTCAAAGCCATCCATCAGACAGGCCCAAACGATACACCGCTGAGTTTTTTGTTACAAATGAGACAATTTTCTTTTTATCATTAACGTCATAATGGGATCGGAGGTCTTCGACAACGCCTTTTTGTAAAACTCCCCCGCTTTCCCTGTGTCATTCATCGCCTCGTAGATTCTGGCCATGTTTTGGAAATTCAGCCCTTCAAACGACGAGGCCGTTTTGGTTTTCATTGCCATTTCATAATACTCGAGAGCCTTCTTTAGATTTTTTTTCTGTTCCTCCAGTGCCCCAAGAGAACTGTAGGCCAGCGTAACCAGATCGCTTTCGGGTGAGGAGCGTTTGACGAATTCCAAATAGCATGAAATAGCCTCATCGGTTTTGTTCTGTCTGTCATATAAACTCCCCAACCTGTAGTATCCAAGCGTGGCCGCGTTGCTGCGGGGATATTTTGCAATCAGATCCTTGAGGTTCTTCACGGCTTCCTCGCCTTTTTCTGCAGAGGCCATGTTGCCGTTCAACGTCTTATTATAAAACTCAATGGCCTTTGTTTCGTAGTGGGTGTGATACATATAAAACCCTGCCGCCAGAATAAAAATGCCGAGCAATATGGCGGATCCAAAATATATTTTCTTGCGGTTGGTTTCTATAAATACTCTCGCGTGGGCAAAAAACAACGTAAGCGCATCGGGTTCTTCAAGGATTTTCTTATCCAATTTTTTCGCCATGTCGTAACCTTCTCTCCTTCAATCCTGAATTTACCTTTTCAATTTTATCCATTATAAGCAACGGGATACGGACGATCTTTCCCGTTCTATCCGTGCAGGCATGAACAGTCGACCCTTCGACAAGCAATTTTTCGTTCTTTTCATCCCATATCCGATAAGCAAATTTCATGCTGGCGCGTTTAACAAACGCGATCCGCGTCTCTAAAAGAACGATATCATCGTATCTCGCCGGCCAATAGTAATGACAAAAGACCTGTGTCAACGGCAGTGCGTATCCCAAGTGTTCGACATCTTTGTAAAGAAGTCCTCTATCGCGGAAAAGCTCGGTTCTTCCGATCTCGAACCATTTGATGTAATTGGTGTGATAAACGATGCCCATCGCATCCGTATCCGCGTAAATCACCCTGATCTTTACAAGGTTCTTATCCAAAGAGCGTCCTCAGATCGCCGATAAAATGTTCCATAAACCTAAAACCCGGTGAAACAAGGTTGCCTGACATCCTGGCAGCCTTCTCCCCGAATGCGATTCCTCTATTTTGGTTCTCCTGCGAACGGGAAGACAAAAGGGCAAGTGGACTCGGATCCGAGATGTGTGTCTTCAGAACGATCGGCGTGGGATGATCGCTTAAGACCGCCACCCTGTACTCGCCCAAAGAAGGCAATCCGTCCAGAACAGTTCCCACTACCTTTTGGTCGAAATCCTCAATCGCCTTTACCTTTCCCTCAACGTTTCCCTCATGGCCCATTTCATCGGTCGCCTCAACGTGGAGGAAGACAAAATCGAGATGTTCGAGGGCCCAAAGGGCCTTTTTGGCCTTTCCGAGATAATTCGTATCCGTGTAACCGGTTGCCCCTTCCACCTTCAGTAACTCCAGCCCTGTGCTTACCGCAATGCCGTTTAACAGATCTACTGCGGATATCATGCCGCCGTTTATATGAAATCTGTCCCTGAATTTCTGAACATTAGGCGCCCTACCCTGCCCCCAGAGCCATATCGAGCTTGCCGGTTTTAGACCCTTGGATACTCTTTCCCTGTTGACAGGATGGTCTTTAAGCACCTCATGGGAAAGCGTCATCAGACTTCTGATCGCGGGCGCGTCCTCGCCCTCAGGAAGGTATGGCGCAATCCTTTTGCCGGTTATATCATGCGGCGGCGTGGTTTTTAACCTTTCTTTTCCCCGCTTCCACAAAAGAAGATTCCTATAGCCGACACCGGGGTAGAAACGAAAATCGTCCGATTTTACCGCCGCATTCATATCGGCCATGATCTGTTTGGCTTCTTGGGAAGAGATATGACCGGCCGTAAAATCTTCCATCACCGGGTCAATGGAATTGCCCAACGTAACCAGGTTGCATCTAAAGGCAACATCTTCTTTAGAAAGCGCGATCCCCATGCTTGCCGCCTCGAATGGCGCCCTGCCCGTATAAAAAAGGCGGGAATCATAACCCAGAACGGCGAGGTTTGCGACATCGCTGCCGGGCGGAAGCCCGTCCGGAATTGTGTGTATAAGGCTAATGATCCCCCGTGAGGCGATTCTGTCCATATTCGGCGTGTTTGCGTATTCAAGCGGCGTTTTTTGGTCCAGCGAATCAACAGGAAAATCGGCCATTCCGTCGGCCAATAAAATAATATATTTCATGACAGCTTCTTGTCCTCTATCCGTATCAGCATTGTCTTTCCCATCACCACATCAAGCCTGTCGATTTGACCGAGGGCCTTCTGAACGTCCCTTTCCCTGGCCTTGTAGGTCGTCATAACAATCGGCACGGCCCCGTTTTCCTTCCGTCCCTTCTGAATCACCGCCGCAATGCTGATATTGTTTTTTCCAAGGATTCCGGCTATCCGCGACAAGACACCGGGACGATCGACGGCGGAAAAACGGAAATAGTAGTTGGTCGTGACATCAGCGAACGGCAATAGTGCTATTTCCTGGATCTTCTCTTCATCAAGAACCCTCGGAGGGACCCGCCCCGCAATTCCCTTCAGTAAATCTCTTGAAATATCGACAACATCACCGAGAACGGCGCTTGCAGTCGGCATCATGCCCGCCCCCTGACCGTAGAGAAAAACAGAGTCCGACGCATTACCGATAATATGAAACGCATTGAAATTGCTGTTTACATTGGCTAGGATATGATCGAGCGGGATCATCGTCGGGTGGAGTCTTGCTTCAATCTTTCGGCCGCGACGGATCGCCAAAGCCAGCAGTTTAATCCTGTATCCGAGTTCCTTCGCAAACGCAATATCCTGCTCGGTTATTGTCGATATCCCTTCACGGTGCAGATCATTCAAATGAACCTTTCCGCCGTAGGAAAGAGAAAGTAGAATTGCCAGTTTGTGTAAGGCGTCTATCCCCTCAATGTCAAAGGTAGGATCCGCCTCGGCAAATCCCAGTGATTGAGCCTCTTTGAGGACATCCTGAAAAGAACCACCTTCATCGGTCATTTTACTCAGGATATAGTTTGAGGTTCCGTTGACAATTGCCGCAATCGATTCGATACGGTTCGCGATCAGGCTTTCCTTTATCGTCTTGATAACAGGAATTGTCCCTCCCACACTTGCCTCAAAGCCGATATTGATCCCTTTTTTATTTGCGCTTTTGAACAGTTCATCCCCGTGGGCGGCCAAAAGGGCCTTGTTGGCCGTACAGACGTGTTTATTGTTGTCAATTGCTTTCAAGATGAAAGTCCGGGCAGGCTCATATCCACCCATCAGTTCAATAACTATGTCAATTTCAGGGTCATTAAGAATATCATCAGCCCTGGTCGTTAAAACCCCTTCGGGAACGCTGACGCCTCTTGACCTGACGATGTCAAGATCCGCAATTCTTTTCAGATTCAGCTTTGCACCCAACCTCTCGGCAATCAGCTCTCCGTTTGCCTGCAGGAGCCTTACGACACCTGTGCCGATCGTTCCAAAACCTATCAATCCCAGGTTAATGACCCTTTTCATTTTTTTTCTCCCGTTTCGTTTTTTCTATTCATAAGTCCCCAGAACAGTCGGTAAAAAATGTTAAAAGATTTCGTTTGTCTGGGGGATTTTGTCTGCAACGAACCCAAACCAAGCTACAAGACAACCACAGTGCTACTTACATCAACAGAAACGATTTTGTCAAAGGAATTTAGCAGTTTTTGGAGACGTTACGAAATGTGCGAAGAACAAAATCTATCCGATCCTTCCGAGTTCGAGTCTACCTTTCCACCTTCGTATCAGTTCCTCTCTGAGGTTCATGTTTGCCGGGGATTCAAGGCGGGGATCATCGTTAATGATTGACAAAGCGTCCTGCCTTGCCTCGGACAGAATAAGCCCGTCGCGGGCGAGATTGGCTATTCTGAAATCGGGAAGCCCCGATTGCCTGACCCCTAAAAACTCGCCCGGCCCGCGTATAGAGAGATCCTCCTCCGCGATCCTGAACCCATCCGCTGTTTCTTCCATGATCCGAAGCCGTTTACGGGCATTTTCAGAGGCCGTTTTCCAGACAAGGAGTATGCAATAAGACTGGGCATCTCCCCTTCCAACACGACCCCTTAATTGATGAAGCTGGGACAGTCCGAATCTCTCCGCGTGTTCAATCACGATCAGCGAAGCGGCAGGAATATCGATCCCGACCTCGATGACGGTCGTTGCGACAAGGATGTTTATCCTTTTTTTGGCGAATTCGTCCATAATTTCTTCTTTTTCTTTTCCCTTCATCCGTCCATGGACCAGACCGATCTTTAAATCGGGGAAAACATCTCTCTGAAGATGTTCCGCCATGCGCACCGCATCCTTCAAATCAAGGCTCTGTGAGATTTCAACAAGCGGGTATATGATAAACACCTGATTGCCTTTGACTGCTTGTCGATGGATGATTTCATAGACCCTAGCTCTCTGCGATTCCGGATAAACCTTCGTCTTTGGCGCTATTTTCCCCGGGGGAAGTTCATCAATGACCGAAACATCAAGATCGCCATACGCCGTCATCGCCAGTGTGCGGGGAATGGGCGTGGCGGTCATAATCAGTACGTCGGGAAGCGGTCCTTTTTTCCGGAGTGTCGCCCTTTGGAGAACGCCGAAACGGTGTTGCTCATCGATGACCGCCAGGCCCAGATTAAAGAAAGCGACCTTTTCCTGTATGAGCGAATGGGTCCCAATGATAAGCTGTGCCTGCCCGCTTTGTATCGCCTTGATAATCTCATTTTTTTCGGGTGTCTTAAGACTGCCCGTCAAAAGCTCACATCGAATTCCGATCTTTTGAGCCAGGCCCGATATATTCCGGAAATGTTGTTCGGCAAGTATCTCGGTAGGAACCATCATTGCCGCCTGATATCCGCCTGCACACGCCACAACCATAGCAAACATCGCAACAACCGTTTTCCCTGAACCGACATCCCCCTGAAGCAGTCTGTTCATCGGAACGTTGGAGGCCATATCCTTTTTTATTTCATCTATCACCCTTCGTTGCGCGTTCGTGAGCGAGAACGGCAGGTTATTAAAAAACTGCGCTACCGTTTCGTGATTGACGTCAAAAGAAATTCCTGGCTCCAGGCCCCTTTCCTTCTTTCTCAACGCCATTCCGAGTTGCAGGAAAAACAGCTCTTCATAAATCAGCCGCCTGTGGGCATCCGAGCGTATCTGCTGGTATAAATCAATATTTTGATCATGATCGGGGAAATGGACCATGCGGATGGCTCTGTCAAGGTCCATAAGGGAGCGTTTCTTAGATATCCAGCGGGGAATCGGGCTTTGGATGGACGGTGCAACATCACGAACAGTGTTCCAGAGAATTCTCCGAATTGTTTTCTGGGGAAGGCCCTCCGTTTCAGAATAAACTGGAACGATTCTCTTAAAATGGAGAAGATGGTCTTCATTATCGTTTAGAATTTCAAAATCAGGATGGATGATTTCTCTTTCAAAAGGAAACCCGACAATCTCACCGGCAAGAATGACACGCGCTTCCGGCTTGAAGGCGTTTCGAAGATACGATTCACGCCCTTTGAACCACTTCGCCTTGATGGCTCCCGAAGCGTCTTCGACAATTGCCTCAAAGATCCGTCTTCTCCCGTAGAAGTGCATATCAGCCCGCGCTACCCTGCCAACAATGATCTGCCTCTTTCCCGGCACGGTTCCGGCAATCATTGAGATAATGCGGCGGTCCTCGTAGCAACGGGGAATAAAATAGAGCAAATCTTCTATGGTGTGCAGATTTTTGCGCGAAAAAAGAGCGGCTGTTCTCGGACCGACACCGGGCAAAGAGCTGACGGGTGCATCAAGAAAATATTCCAGGTGTGTCTCCGCCTTTGCCGTTTCTTCTCTAGCTTCTAAACCTCCTTGTTTCTGCAACAAATTTTTTTTTAATCCTGCCACAGAGATACTCACCTGATTCAGGCGTTTCACCTTTTCTTCAGCGGACAGGTTTCGGTAATCCGAGAAAAGCCGTGAAATCCCGTCTATTTGTGATGCTATTTCATTCGGGCGGTCGGATTTCCTCCGCCTTATTTCTCTCATCAGCTCATTCAAGAGCGACAAGACTGTCGAGTCAAGATCGACGACAAACTTAAGGCGGCTGTACGAATGCCACTGGACGAAAGAAAGCGGCGCCTCGAGTTTTTCGATGATTTTCAAAACCGCATCCATGCCCGCACCTAACAAAATACCCGGGATATATCTTCCAATCGATACAGAGAACCCACAAACAGAGACCTCTCAGCCTGACAAGGAAAGGTTTGACTTTCAGCAACGACTACGTTAAAGTATATAAGACACATAAGGCTTTTGCAATACTGTCGCAACGGTAAAAGAGTCATGATCCGCGAAAGCGGTTGAAGCTTTGGAGGGAATGAATTCGAAAATGACAAAGGAAACAACATATGCGGATTCGGGAGTTGATATTGACGCGGCCAATTCGTTTGTAGAAAAAATTAAACCTCTGATCAAAAAAACCGCTCGCAGAGAGATGGTCGGCGGCATAGGGGGTTTTGGCGGGCTTTTCCATCTTGATATTAAAAGAATCAAAGACCCGATTCTTGTCTCTTCGACCGACGGCGTCGGAACGAAGGTTAAGATAGCCCAACTGATGAACAAGCACGACACAATCGGAATAGATCTGGTTGCGATGTCTGTAAACGATATTATTGTTCAGGGCGCCGAACCGCTTTTCTTTCTCGATTACCTGGCGACCGGCAAACTGGATGTGGATAGATCCGTTAAAATAGTCGAGGGGATCGTCAAGGGCTGCGCGGATGCCGGCTGTTGCCTGATTGGAGGGGAAACAGCGGAGATGCCCGGATTCTACAAGCCCGGCGAATATGATCTCGCCGGTTTCTGTGTCGGCGTCGTCGAGGCGGAGAGGTTAATCGACGGCTCCGAAGTCCGGGTCGGCGACCGGATCATCGGGATAGCCTCTTCAGGTCTGCACAGCAACGGTTTTTCTCTGTGCAGGCATATCCTTTTCGAACAGGGCAAGTTAAAGCCTACGGATAAGCCGGAAGGATTTGACGAAATTCTTGGACTTGAACTGCTCAGGCCGACAAAAATCTACGTGAAACCGGTTCTTAATATCGCAAAGAACTTTCACATCCATGGGATCGTCCATATTACCGGAGGAGGATTTACCGAAAACATACCCCGCATCGTGCCCGCGCAATGCTGCAGCATTATCGAGAAGAAAAGCTGGCCTGTTCCACCGATCTTTCATCTGATCAAAGAAATCGGAAAGGTTGACGAAGCAGAAATGTTCCGCGTATTCAACATGGGGATCGGAATGATTCTGATCGTCGCAAAAAACGACGAAACCGAAATCATCGATCGTCTGGAAAAACTGGGGGAAAACGCCTATTCACTGGGAACGATAGAAAAGAGAGAGGGCGATGGAAGAGCCGTTTGTTACATTTGAAACCGGGGGAACCAAAACACAGAAACGAAAAATCCCTCTCGGCATACTCGTTTCCGGAAACGGTTCCAATCTGCAATCTCTAATAGACCGCATAGAAGACGGGACGCTTGACGCAGAGATACGCATCGTCATCAGCAATAATCCAGAAGCTTACGCGCTTGAAAGGTGCAGAAAACACAATATCCGCACGGCTGTCGTGGATCACAGAGATTTTCAAACCAGGGAGGCCTTCGACAGGCGGATGATAGAAATTCTGGCCGACTCAAAGGTAGAGCTCGTCGCGATGGCGGGTTTCATGAGGGTCCTCACCCCGGTATTCTTCAAGGCTTTCCCGATGAAGATCATGAACATCCACCCGGCGCTGCTGCCCTCTTTCCCCGGCATCCACGCACAAAAGAAGGCGGCGGATTATGGGGTCAGATTTTCTGGATGCACCGTCCATTTTGCCGACGAAGGAATGGATACCGGGCCTATTATCATACAAGCCGTCGTCCCTGTTTATGACGACGATAACGGAGAAAGCCTTGCTGAACGTATTTTAAAAGAAGAGCACCGCATCTACCCGCAGGCCATCCAGTATTATGCCGAGGGTAAAATAGACGTCATCGGACGGAAGGTTAGAATCCAAGGCATACCTCGCAGCCCCGAAAAACCCCTCTACAATCCACCTCTTATGAATCAATTCGCTCTTGGTCCCGGGTAGAAAGGATGTCGCTCAAACGGGTTTAGTCGCCGATAGAATTTGAGGTATATCCGATGCAAAAAAACATCCCTTTGACTCTTGAAATTCCGACGCTTGGAGAATGCTCGATACCATCGCCGCTCGTCGTAAGTTACTTCATTCCCGAAACAAAGAGATTGCTTTTCAATACCTATCTCGACGAGTATGATTCCGTCAAATCTCCTGACGGAACGCCTCTGTCGTACGAGGTTGCCGGACCCCGCGAGAAAATATTCTTCGACCCCTCAAAAACAAAGGCCGCAATAGTGACCTGCGGAGGACTGTGTCCCGGAATCAATGATGTTATCCGCTCCCTTGTGATGGAACTGCACTACAGATACGGTGTACACAACGTGATCGGGATCCGCTATGGGTTCCAGGGATTCATTCCCAAGTTCGGCCATCCCGTAGTCCAGCTCACACCGGATGTTGTAAAAGACATAAACAATCTTGGCGGTTCGATACTCTCTTCGTCCCGCGGACGACAGGATGTCAACGAAATAGTCAATGCCCTGAAAAGGATGAACGTCGACCTCCTCTTTTGCATCGGTGGAGATGGAACGATGAGGGCCGCGGAGGGTATCACCGACGAGCTCACGCGGCGGGGGCTCGCTATCGGCGTTATAGGAATACCTAAAACCATCGACAATGACCTCAGCCTTATACAGAAATCATTTGGTTTCGAGACGGCTGTATCCGAATCAGTCAAGGCGATTCAATGCGCCCATGTCGAGGCAAAAGGCGCCCCCAACGGGATCGGTCTGGTCAAAATTATGGGACGGGAAGCCGGACACATTGCGGCGTGCGCCGCGCTGGCGCAAAACGACGTCAATTTCGTTTTGATCCCCGAAGTCCCGTTCGATCTCGAGGGTGAAAAGGGTCTTCTGAAGGCTCTGGAAAAAAGACTTAAAGCCAGTTCCCATTGCGTCATCCTGGTTGCCGAAGGTGCCGGACAGGAGCATCTTAAACACACAGGACAAACAAAACAAACAGATGCCTCCGGAAACATCCGCCTGCTTGACATCGGCGCCTTTCTTAAGAATAAGATCGAGAATCACTTCAACCATTTGGGCATCGAGATCAACCTGAAATACATAGATCCGAGTTATATGATCCGGAGTGTCCCTGCAAACGCATCCGATAGCAGATATTGCGCCGCTCTCGGACAGTATGCCGTTCATGCAGGAATGGCCGGGAAAACGGGCATGCTTGTCGGGCTTGTCAAGGACGAATATGTCCACATTCCCCTGAAAGCGATATCATCCGGCACAACCCTCGACCCGCAGGGAAATATCTGGATGAGGGTTCTTGAAGCTACCGGTCAGCCTCCTTCTCTGAAAAACGACTAAAAAATGCTTGCAATCTTATCTGATTTAATTTAAGCTTCAACAACTTTGCATCGGGGGAGCCATAGAATATGTCAAGAGCTTGTGAGATATGCGGCAAAAAACCGTTAAAAGGGCATAAAGTAAGTCACGCGAACAACAAAAACCTCAAGATATGGCAGCCAAACCTTCATAAGGTTAGGTGTGTGGATAAGCTAACAGGAGAAGTTAAACGCATGAGGGTTTGCACACGGTGCCTAAAGTCAGGTTTAGTCAAAAAGGCTGCCTGAACATCTTTCAAAACCAGACGAGGCCGGGTACATCCCAAATTTTCGAGAATTTCAGTCTGGTTTGCACATGTCCCTCCAGGATCTTCCAAAAACCCGCTGGCTCCTGCCGGATGAAGACAAAAAAGCCCAAGAGGCGGTGGTTCGGGAGTTCGGCGTCAGTCCCATTGTTTCAAAGATCATCCTGAACCGTCAAACAGGCGATGCTGAAGGCATCAAACGTTACCTATCCCCATCGCTTTACGATCTTCACAATCCCTTTTTGATGCAGGATATGAAAAAGGCTGTCGGCAGAATGACTACAGCCTTACATCGGAAAGAAAGGATTGTAATCTACGGGGATTACGACGCCGATGGGGTTACATCCGTCGCCGCCCTTTTCCATTTCATTAGAAAAATTCACGAAGCGGTAACTTTCTATATACCGGATAGAATATCCGAGGGTTACGGTCTCAATTGCGCGGCGATTGAACGATTCCACGCAGAAGGAACGGGGCTTATCATTACTGTCGACTGCGGCATGGCCAATCACGAGGAGATATCCCTGGCCAGGCGGATGGGTATGGATGTGATCATACTCGATCATCATGAACCGTCGTCCTCTCTCCCACCCGCGACGGCGATTGTAAATCCCAAGCGCCCTGATTGTCATTTTCCGTTTAAAGACCTTGCCGCCGTAGGCATTGTTTTTAACTTTCTGATTGCGCTTCGGGGCACCCTGCGCAGCGAGGGATTCTGGAGCAAGAACAAATACCCAAATTTAAAGGACTATCTCGACCTGGTCGCACTGGGCACGATCGGCGATATAGTCCCCCTTGTCGACGAAAATCGGATATTTGCCAAATTCGGCCTGGAGTTGATATCCGAGGGGTTCAGAACAGGAATAGCCGCCCTGAAAACAGTCTGCGGCCTGGAAGGAAAGGAAATCGAATCAAGCAAGGCTTCATTTGCACTCATTCCGAGAATAAACGCAGCAGGCAGGATTGCCTCAGCCCGCTACGCGGTAGAGCTTTTGCTTTCCGAAAACCCTAAAGAGGCGAAGGATATTGCGCTGAAACTGGAAGGATTCAACAAAAAGAGACAATTAATGGAACAGGCCATGTTTAGTGAATTGATTGAGACGATCACCAAAACGAACGTTCAAAACGAATCACTGGTCTTCTCCTCGCCGGATTGGCATCCCGGAGTTATCGGGATCGTCGCCTCGAAACTGGTCGATCGCTTCGGAAAACCTGCGATCCTTATTAGCCTTAAAGATGGTCTGGGCAAGGGATCAGGGCGCAGCGCGGCGGATTTTAATCTTTTCGAGGGGATCAAACGTTGCGAATCACACCTCGTCGCCTATGGCGGTCACCGCTATGCCGCCGGTCTTCTCATTAAAGAGGACGATATCCCGCCCTTCTCGAAACAACTTAACGATATTATTAATGAATATTTTCAAGGAAGCGATTTTGAGATTTCAACCACGATTGATGCCCAATGCCTCCTTACAGATATAAGCCATGAACTGCTTACGGAAATCAGGACACTTGCGCCGTTTGGAACCGGCAATCCGGAACCGGTTCTCTGTACAAGAGATGTCAGCATCTTGGATCCTTATATCGTTGGAAACAACCATTTAAAGATGCGCATCGGTCACAACGGCATCTACAGGGACTCGATATGGTTCAGCAAGGGCCAGTACTTCCCGGAAATCAAACAGTCGATACTGGATATAGTCTTCACGCCGCAGATAAACACCTGGAATGGAACCGATGCGATTCAGCTGAAACTGAAAGATGCGGCGATAAAAAAAGCACCGTCAATTGATTAAAGCCATCTTTTCCGGCGTTTGTAGGATTTGACGTTCTCGTAGGATTTGGCGCCCCCGGAGAGAGACATGCCGAGGTAGAACTCTTTCACGTCGGGGTTTTCTCTCATCGCGTCCGCCGAACCCTCCATAACGATTTTCCCGTTTTCCATGACATAGGCATAGGTGGCAATCTTTAAAGCCATACGGGCGTTTTGTTCGACAAGGATAATCGTTGTGCCTTCTTCCTCATTGATCCTTTTGATGATGCCGAAAATTTCACGTACAAGAATGGGCGCAAGCCCGAGGGACGGTTCATCCAGAAGAAGCAGTTCGGGATGGGCCATCAGCCCGCGCCCGATGACAAGCATCTGTAATTCGCCGCCGCTGCAGTATCCGGCCAGTTTCTTGGTCATTCTCCGTAGCGCGGGAAAATAATGATATACTTTTTCCAGATCTTCACGATAAGGTTTCCCCATCCTTGTCGCCGTTCCGACCCGGAGGTTCTCCTCTATCGTCAGATACTTGAACGGCTGCCTGCCTTCGAGAACCTGTATAATGCCGTTGCGCGTGATTTCCTCCGGCGAACGGTTCTGCATCGCCTTTCCTTTATAGAGAATTGCCCCCTCCGTTACCGCACCGTTTTCCGGTTTAAGGAGCCCTGATATGGCCTTCAACGTGGTTGTCTTCCCTGCACCGTTGCTTCCCAGCAACGAAACGATCTGTTTCTTCTCAACCGACAGGGAAACACCCTTGAGGACCTGAATGACGTCGGAATAGACAACGGATATGTTATTCAACTGCAACAGTTTTTCTTCCATGAAAGCAACCCTCAGTAAGAGAAAGGCCAGAGGCGAAAACTCGAACGGATGATCCGCCATTCCTCCGCCAGCCCACGGGGTTCAAACAGTATAAACAAAACAATGGCAGCCCCGAAGAAAAACTCCCTGAGAGGCGCTATTGTCAATCCCAGATGTGAACCGATCGCGCTGTTCATAAGGAAATCGGTTATCAGGCGTAATAACTCGTTAAGCATCGTAATGAATACGGCGCCGAAAACGGACCCGGAGATACTTCCCAATCCTCCGATAATGACCATTGCCAAATACTCGACGGAGAGCATGATATTGAACGGCTCCGTAGTAATGCTCCCCATGTAATATGCCCACAGCGCACCGGCAAATCCCGCATAGAATGAACTGATCGCAAAGGCAAAAACCTTGTAAGTGAAAATCGGTATTCCCATACCTTCCGCCGCCCGGTCATTATCCCGAATCGCGATCCATGCCCTGCCGAAACGCGTACGGATCAAATTGATGGCGATCCAGATCATCAGCGCGGTGAACGCAAAAATCAGGTAATAAAAAGGGATATCACCTTGAAAACGAAAACCAAAAAAAACAGGAACGGGCAACGTGAGTCCCATCGTTCCTTTCGTCAGGGATTCCCAGTGGATCAGAACATATTCAATGATAATCTGACCCGCCAGCGTCGCGATGGTCAGATAAAGACCTTTCAGACGTCCGGACGGAGCACCGAATATCATGCCGATTCCGGCCGTAATCAGGCCGGCGCCGAGTATCGATAAAAGCATCGGGACATGCAGCGTTGTTCCTAAAATGGCACCCGCATAGGCGCCAAGTCCGAAGAATGCGCCGTGTCCCAAGGATAGCTGCCCTGCAAAACCGGTCAGGATATTCAGTCCGACCGCGGCAATCACCGCAACTCCTGTTATATTCATTACATAAATCAGGTAAGGACTGACCGGCATAAGCGGCACCAAAAAAAGAATGACGAGGCCGATCGCCGCCCAGACCCTGCCGAAATCGGTCGAAAAGACCGTAAGCATTTTTTCATAGTCTTCGTAAAAGTTGCCGCATGGGTGCAATTGAAATTTCTTCATATCCCTCTAAACCCGTTCGATTTCCGTCAAGCCGAACAAACCGTAAGGCTTGACCAGTAGAATGATGACCAGGATAATGTATGGAACGACATCGCGCAGCGACGTGGATAGATACCCGCCGGTAAATGTCTCGAGAACGCCGATGATCAAGCCTCCGATGATGGCCCCTATGATACTGTCAAGCCCCCCAAGAATGACGACCGGAAAGACCTTCAAACCGATAGCCGAAAGATTGTGAACATTTATCCCGTTGATGACCCCGAGAACAACACCGCTCATCCCCGCAACCAGGGCCGCAATGGCCCACGACAGCGCGAAAACACGCCGGACATTTACACCCAAAGAAAGGGCTGCACGCTGGTTGTCGGCGACGGAACGCATATAGATCCCCTGTGAGAAAAACTTGAAAAAAATCCCAAATACAATCAGAAAGAATATCCCGATGATCAGGGTTGCCATATAAACAGGCGGTATATGAACGATGCCCCGATCAACGCCGAGGGCCTTCGGAAGAAAGTCGGGATAGGTATAGAGATTGCCCCCCCAGAACAGAAGGATCAGCCCCCGGAACATGGCCGCCAGGCCAACGGTCAGCATAATAACAAAGATCAAGTTTTCCCCGATCAACGGCCTTAAGAAAATCCTTTCGATTAAGATCCCCAACAGAAAACAGGCAAACAGCGTAAATAAGAAGGCAAGCACCAGCGGCAGTTTCGCCCATGTCACAAAAATAAGAAAAAAATAGGCCCCTATCGCGATAAGCTCGCCGTGGGCAAAGTTCAGCACGCTTGACGATTTGAAGATCATCACGAAGCCCATCGCCGAAAGCCCGTAAACAAAACCGGTCGAAAGCCCCCCAACCAGAAGCTGCATAAAAAAATCCAATTTGTTCCTCCTCTTTCCTTGTCAAACAAAAAATCGTGTGGAAACGGCAGTTCAAAACGGGATTAAATGACGTCAATGACACGAACGGTTGTATCTATTTCGCCGGTCTGGCCGTCACGATAGCGTACCTTCCCCTTTACGTTGATTTCGCGTTGCTGACTGTACATACCTTCTATAAGTCTCAGATAAAGCTCGTATACATAGCGGCGGCGTACCTTGCCCGTTCTGGTGAGTTCCTCATCATCGGCGTCAAGCAATTTATAAAGAAGGATAAATTTGTGTATCTTCATTGCCTCAGGCAACTGGAGATTAACAGTCCTTACCTCGGAAAGGATCAACTCTTCGACGGGTTTCTGCTGGGAGAGATCCGTGTAGGTTGTATACGGAATCATCCTCTTTTCGGCCCAGTTTCCCGTATTGCCGAAATCGATGTTGATCAGAGCCGTCAAAAACTCGCGACCCTCGCCGAAGACAACCGCCTCTTTGATAAAAGGACTGAATTTAAGCCGCGTCTCTATGAAATCCGGAGAAAAGGCCTCGCCGCTTTTCGTCCGGATGACCTCTTCTTTGCGGCCGATAATCAAGAGGTGGCCATCCTGATCCAGATACCCCGCATCACCGGTGCGGAGCCATCCATCGGCAAAGGCCGCTTCAGTCGCCTGCGGGTTCTGATAATAGCCCTGGAATACCGCGTCGCTTTTGACAAGCACCTCCTGGTTTTCATCCAGTTTTATTTCAACCCCGGGCAATGGCTTGCCGACCGTCTCCGGTTTTACCTCGTCATCCGGCTGGAGCTGAAAGATACCCCCTCCCTCGGTCAAACCATAACACTGCTTGAGATTCATCCCGATAGCCCGAAAGAACGTTATTACATCCGGACTGATAGGATGACCCCCGGTATAGGCCCCGCGAAAGTTTGCACAACCTATACGATCAAGCAGAGGGCGATAAACACAAATAGAGGCAAGCCAGTAGAGAAACTTCCAAACTGCCGGTGGGTCTTTTTTCTGAACCCGGATATGCTCGACCTTACGTCCTATCTGCTCAGCGCGCTTAAAAAAATACCGTTTGATGAAGCCGGAATCGGCCATTTTGACGCGGATCTTCGAGGCCATGTCTTCCCAGAAGCGAGACGCGGTAATAATTCGAGAGGGGCCTATCTCCCGGAAATCCTCTACGACGGTCTCGGGCATTTCCGGGAAATTCATCGTCATTCCTGAACAGAGCGCGGTTCCTAGGCCCCACATCTGATCAACGATCCAGGCCGGCGGGGACATCGAAAGCCAGTTCTCACCCGGCTTGATATCCACCGCGATCCTCCATTTCTCTCCGATCGAGATAAGGTTCCGGTGGGACAGCATGGCCATCTTCGGAACCCCGGTCGTCCCGGAGGTCTGGATCATCAAGGCCGTATCCTCAGCGTTTCCTTTCCGCAGTTCTTCATTAAAAAACTGCGGCCTTTCGGAGTCAAGTTTTTCACCGATGACGAGCAAATCACGGAAGGAAATAAGCCAAGGATCGTCGCTATACGAATGCATCGCGGTCGGGTCTACGTAGATAACCTTTTTTACATGTTCCAATTTATCCCGGAAGGCAAGAACCTTGTCCGCCTGTTCCTGGTTTTCGACAAAAACAATATCCGCCCTGACTCGATTTAAGGCCCCGGCAAGCTCCTCGGCAACCGCTGAAGTGAAAAGATTCAGGCTTATTGCGCCAATGGCCTGTGTTCCCAGCTCGGCAAAAAGCCATTCAGCATGATTGTCCATAATGATCCCGACAATCTCGCCGCGCTTCAAGCCGAGGGAAATCAGGCCGAGGGCGACTTTCTTAACGTAATCCAGATAGTCGTCCCAGGTGTAGGTTTCCCATACCCCATAAGCCTTTTCCCTTATGGCAGTTTGTTCTTTACTGAGAGATGCGGCCTGAAAGGCCAATAATTGCGGAATGGTGCCGGTGAAATACGGGACGGTATTATCGTTGTTGACTTCCAAGAATTTTCCCCTTTTTAAAGAACACTGTCATCGCCAAGGTATGCCTTGATTACCTCGGGATTCTTGACCACCTCGGAAGGCGAACCTTCCGTGATTTTTACGCCGAAATTTAGCACGGCAATCTTGCGGGCAATACTCATAACAACCGCCATGTCGTGCTCGACAAGGATGATTGTCTGCCCCCATTGACGGTTAAGCTCGAGCAGAAAACGGACCATATCTTCCTTTTCCTCGAGATTCATGCCGGCAAACGGTTCATCAAGAAGAAGAAGGGCAGGCTCAAGAGCAAGGGCGCGCCCCAGCTCGATCCGTTTCATCAATCCATAAGGCAGGGAACCCACCGGTTTATTGCGGACCGATTGGATTTCGAGAAAATCAATGATCTCTTCCAGAACACGACGGTGGGCGATCTCTTCCTGTCTGACAGACTTCAGAAAAAAGCAGGCAGGAAGAAACCCGTAGTGGTAATGGGTATGTCTCGCAAGAAATAGATTGGAGATAACGGTCATTCCTGGAAAGAGCTCGATGTTCTGAAAGGTTCGGCCTATTCCGGTACGCACCAGCTCATGGGGATGTAAATGGGTGATTTCCTTTCCGTTGAAAATAATGCTCCCCGAATCAGAGTGGTAAAACCCAGTTATACAGTTCATAAGGCTGGTTTTCCCGGCGCCGTTGGGACCGATGATCGCGAAAAAATCGCCGCTTTTCACCGTCAAATCGATATCACTCAACGCCTTGACGCCGCCAAAGGAAAGGGACAGCCGCCGGATTTCCAGATCCGCCGGTTTTCTTTTGCTATCACTTTGTTTATAAATGGACGGCTGTCCCCGAAACGCCTTCATCTGCTGTTTCTCCTTGTTTCAACGTTTTGTAAATCCTCAAAAAACCGGAGGTGCTATTTAAGGATCTGCGCTTTCTCTTTGGACGGATTGAAGAAATTCGTCAAAGGAACGTAAGTCGCGTCTTCATTGACCTTAACGACCCTGGTTACGAACGAAGCTTCGTGATTGGTCGGCGAGTAGGTTACCGCCGGAATCAACCCTCCAAAGTCTTCATTTGTGAATGTTTCCAATGCCTTGTTGATGGTTTCGCTGTTAATCTCTTTGAACTTTTCATTTGCCCTTACCATAGCCCTTTCCATAAGGCTGGCAACGGCGATCCCCTCCCAATAGGAGTTGTCAAACTTATCCACCGTCTTGTATCGTTTGATAAGTTCTTCCATAACCGCCCAGCCTTTGCTCTTGTCCGCGGGAAGACAGCCGGAAAACATCATCCTCAAACGGTCCCTGATCAGGCCCTTGCCCATACGGAAGAAATCAGGATCGGTAGCAGTCCACGTTCCGAAAAACGGAGGATTGTAATTGATCCGGTCCGCGCTCTTAAACGTGTTGATGATAGCCGACGGCAATATCTGCATGAAGATATACTCGGCGCCGCTTTTCTGCAGACGAAGCAGTTCCGTAGACAGATCGACCGTCTGCGGGGGAAATTCTTCGATCGCCACAATATTGATATTGTTCTTCTCGGCATATTCTTTACATGGCTTGTGAATCGATCGCCCGTAGGCGTTGTTGTAGGTAAGAAGCCCCACCTTGGGCGGCTCTTTGCCCTTGTGAATGGCTTTAATGTATCCCAGAACGCCATAGGAATCCAAACGGTAGCTGCCGAACGGAAGATACATATACGCGATCGGCGGTTGCAATATTTCCCACCCCACCGAGTAATTGATGGTCGGAATTTTGTAGCTCTGGATGACCGGTTTTACCGCCAGCCCTTCGCCGGTTCCCCAGGTGGCGATCATGTCGACCTTGTCCTGGACTGCGAACTTCTTTGCCGCCGCAACCGCTTCGGGAACCTTGTACGCGGTGTCTACCAAAATCAACTCCAGCTTTCTACCGCCGACGCCTCCCTTGACCTCGTTTACATACCGGAAATAATCCTGATGCCCCTTGGCGTGAAATTTCCCCCAGCTTGATGCAGGACCGGTTAGATTGATTGCGGCGCCTACCTTAACCGGTTCCGAGAAGCCGATGACAGGCCACAGCAGAAAAACGGCAAGAATACCAAACAGAATCCCCTTTTTTATCCCGTCCATAATCATGCCCTCCTTTTAAAATCAATTCAGTTCTATCCGCAGCGAATGATCTTCCCCGCGGACAACCATTTTACGCGGCAGACAACCCGGCAAGATTGCCCGTAGCGCAAACCCTTATCACCTTACAGATACCTAACAAAGAGCAAACAAAATCTGAAACTGTTGCTTTTTTTGATATCGACATTAATTTGAAGAAGGTAGAACGAATTACACCCTTTCGCTGCCGACTTATAGTGGATGAGGCGATTCCTGTCAAGTAAATTTTATCTTTTGTCAGGATATGCCGAGTTTTTCACAACGATAATGCAAAGAATCATAAGTTATTCCAAGCAATTCAGCGGCCTTTGTTTTAGATCCTGCTGTTTTTTGAAGGGCTTTAAGAATCAGATTTTTTTCGAAGAGAGCCACCTTCTCATTCAAATTGCCCGCTGCTTCGTATTCATCCGATCCAGAGCTGACCGTTTGCGGGCCGTTTCCCTTATAAAGTATCAGGTTGTCCGGCAGAATGATGTTCGATGTTTCCAGCGCGACGCTCCTCTCGATGATATTTTTCAACTCCCGTACGTTTCCCGGAAAGGGATATTCCATGAGCAGACTCATTGCGTAAGAGGAAATCGTCTTGATTTCTTTCCCCAGTTCACGCGAATATTTTTCTATAAAGTGCCTAGTTAAAAGGGGAATATCTTCTTTTCTCTCCCTCAGCGGCGGCAAAGAAAGTGAGATGACGTTGAGTCTGTAGTAGAGATCCTCCCTGAACTCCCCTGAGTTGACCATACGGGAAAGATTTTTATTGGTGGCCGAAATGATGCGCACATCAACGTTGATGTCGTCGGATCCTCCAATACGTCGAAAAGTCTTTTCTTGAACCACTCTGAGGAGTTTAACCTGTAGTACTGGAGGCAGTTCAGCCACTTCGTCGAGAAAAATGGTCCCGCCTTTCGCTACCTCGAATAGGCCTGGCTTGTCTGCGGAAGCACCGGTGAAAGCTCCTTTGCAATAGCCGAACAATTCACTTTCCAGAAGGTTTTCGGGAATACCTCCGCAATTTATAACCACAAACGGGAATCCCTTACGGGAACTGTTTTCATGCACAGCTCTTGCCACAAGTTCTTTTCCGGTGCCGCTTTCCCCGAGTACGAGGATATTTGTCGGGGTATCGGCGATTTTTCTGATCGTTGCGTAGATTTTGATCATCTCGGGGTTTTTACCGATCATCCCCCCGAAACTCACGGCCTGGCTCATCTCCTTGATAAAAAGTTCGTCCTGCTTCTTTTCATCTTTTAAAGCCAGGGCATTGCGTATTATTCTCTTTAGATCCTCCACATTGAACTCTTTCTCGATATAATCATATGCCCCTTCCTTCATAGCCGCAAGTGCAGTCTCCGCCGAAGCATAAGCAGTAATAAGGATGACCATCGAGGTCGGAGAAATCTTTTTTACTTCCCTGATAAAACTGATCCCGTCCATTCCAGGCATTTTGAGGTCTGTTATGATCAGATCAAATATCTCTTTGCGGCATCTCTGGAGAGCCTTTGCACCGTCGGCTTCCGCTGTTACCTGATATCCCTCTCTCTGAAGCATGATCTCGAGAAGTTCTCGGATGCCCTGCTCATCATCGACAACCAGTATGTTAGCCATTGGTATTCCCCAAAAGTATAGCCTTTAAAAATCTTTTCTAAATGTCCTCACGTCCCTATTTTCAGTCCTGCAGCAGACGCATGCAAAGAAACGTCAACAGGTAATGTCAGCAAACAGGTTGTCCCTTTTCCCACGTCGCTTTTCAACTCGATTTTGCCCTTCCAGTTATCTACGATGCGACTTACCACGGTCAATCCGAGACCGGTTCCCATATTTCTTGACGTATAGAAAGGTTCAAATACCCGTTGCAGATTTTTTCGTTCGATGCCGCAGCCAGTGTCCCGTATCGCGATCTGCACAGCATCGCTATCCCTTAAGCGACATAATGACACTTCGATCGTCAATTCTCCTCCTTTCGGCATCGACTGAAGCGAGTTGAGGATGATATTCCACAGTGCCTGACGAATCTCCGTTTTGTTCACATTTATCCAAACGGGAGTTTCGGGAAGATGGAGATTTACCGTCAGCATTTGCGGCCAGCCGGTAGCAATACGGAGGGAATCGAGAACATCCTTGATCATTACACCCAAATCGATCTTCTCGCAAATCCCCGGCGCCGGCCTTGCCATTAGCAGAAAGTCCTTGAGGAAACTGTCAAGTTGTTCCTTTCCCCTCAGGATGATTTGAAAAAGCTTGCTGTTGATCTCATTCGGGGGAAAGTCCTGTTCAAGAAGCTGAACGGCTCCGCCGATCGAGGCGAGCGGATTGCGTATCTCATGGGCGAGGTTGGCGGCGACCTCCCCGATAAACGCAAGACGACGGTTCTTTTCCAGTGAATTTCTCATTTCAAGAATTTCGGTAATATCCCGAAAAATGATAATCTGCCCTATTGTGTTGCCATAATGGTCACGCAGAGGAGAAAAGGACGCTCCCAGGTTCAATTCGCGCCCTTCATGCGTATGAAAAATCCCTTCGATGCGGGTCAGACCTGAATTGCTGCTCTCATTTTTCTCTTGATCATGTAAAAAATCGTAAAAATCAGGAAAGATATCGGTGAAGTTACGGTTCTCAACATCTTTTAATGCAAGGCCGGTGATTTCTGTTGCCGCACGATTAAACGATTTGATTCTTCCCATGTTGCTGACCGTTATGATTCCGAGGTTTACCGATTCAACGATACTTTTATGCAACATATCTAGCTTCGCAAAGGCATCCTCTTTTTCGGCCAGGAGATTTCTTGTCTTTTTTTCCTGTTCGACAGCAAATATTGACAAAAAAGCTGTAAAGTAAAAAGATAAGATATGTGTGACAATCCTTGCCAATACATAACCGGCGTTCAGTTGGTAATCGACAAACGACGCTGATTGATAATATATTACGCCATAATATTCAAAAACGGCCAAAAGGCCGTAAAAGATCCCCGCTGTTGAGGCAACAAACAATCCACCCTTTCGTCCAAGAAAAATAACCGAGTATATGATAACAATAGGATAAAAAACCGAGTATAAACTTTGAACGCCGCCTGTGCAGTAAACGATAGCCGTAATCGCAAGCACATCGATCATGCTCTGGAGATAGGTATTTATGACAACATCGGGAAAACGACAAAAAAACAGATAGTAACCTGCTGAAAGAGGGTAAATAAAAAGGGCGATTTTAAAAAACATGGACTGTGAGAGTGTGGAGAGACTTGCCCCGGCGTTGAACTCGGCAAAAACCGATAGCATCAGAATAAACGAAACGATAACAATCCGAGAGAAGATGAGCCAACGAATTCCTGCCGTAAAGTTTTCGTATCGCGGTTTTTCTTCCAATTCTCGTGAGCACCTCTGCCATTTTTTTGAGATCGCTGGTACCGATCAGATTCAATACTTATAACCCGTCGAAAAGTCAATATGCTAAATATCAGAAATCTTTACAGGTTGAAAGTTTTTACAGACTTCGTACGTTTGAAAGACCTCTCGGTATCTTCAAAGATACCTTAGGAGCGACGAAACTATTTTTTATTTAAAAATCTCACCCTGCAGGATGAAAAGGGAAATCGGTGAAAAGACCTTTTGTTGATATGACAGCGGTTCTCATCGCAGGTATTTGGTGCGGAACTATTTGGTTTATTGATAACTTTTTGGTTTTGGCCTTCCTTAACGCCTCGCTCGTAGCGGTTTTTTCCCTTCACTTATTGAAAAAGGAGGCGTTTGTTTACGAAGCGTTTCTTGCTTGTATTTTTTTTCTCGGGATTTTGGAGATCAACCTTTACCTTTACCCACCGATACCGGCAAACCACATTGTCCACTGTATTGATGGCAAAAAGATTACCGCGGAAGGGGTCATTTCTGAAAATCCCAAGGTGTCTCCTGAAAAAACATACATCGTGGTCAGCCTCTCAAGGATGCTCGAAAAAGGACACTACCGTAACGTGTCGGGAAAGGTGTTGTTGAGCATGAATGGTCAACAACCGTTACGATACGGCGATTTTATCCGTTTTCATGCACGTCTAAAAAAACCACGCAACTTTAAAAACCCGGGCGGTTTTGATTACGAAAGGGGCCTTCGCTTTCGAGGGATTCTGGTCAGGGGGTTTCTCAATGATGAAATTTCGTATGTGATTTTGCGTCGTGGACAGGGAAATCCGTTGAAGGCAAAAATGGCACAATTCCGTGAAAACATCCGCCAAACAATCGCAGTGAAATCGCCCGGTACCCAAGGGAGCATCATTCAGGCGATGATCCTGGGGAATCAAGAGGCGATAGGCAACGAAACAATGGAAAAATTTAACAAAACCGGGCTGACACATATTATTGCAATCTCGGGATTTAACATCGGGATCGTTGCGGCATTCGCACTTTTTTTGGCACGTTTGGCGCTGAATTTCGAATATATCCTGCTGAGATTCAACGTAATCAAGTTGTCTGTTGTTTCGTCTATCCTGGTTGTTATTTTTTACACAGGTGTCGCGGGCGCAGGGATTTCTGTTATACGCGCCTCTATTATGCTAACAGCATTCTTGTCGGCGCTTCTCTTGGATAGACAGGGAGATCTTTACAACATTTTGGCCTTTGCCGCGTTTCTGATCCTGATTGTAACGCCCTATTCCCTCTTTGCGATCTCCTTCCAACTTTCTTTCGTTGCTGTCGCCGCACTGATATTTTTCATGCCTAAATTCATTGCAATTCTGCCGCCTATTGTACAACACAAGGCATCGCAGGGCATGAAGGGCAAACTGATCATCATCGCCAAGAACTCGTTAAGGGGTTTCGGTATTTTTTTCCTCGCCTCAGTGACGGCGACATTGGGAACGCTGCCATTGATAACCTTATATTTCAACCGCATCCCATTGATCGGAATTGCGGCAAACATGATTTGCGTTCCCATTCTCGGCATCCTTGCGATCCCGGTTTCCCTGGCGATTGTTGTTGCAGTGCCGGTCTCATCTTTCCTGGCCGGCCTGATTATCTCCCTGGCAGAACTGCTTGTAAAAATTTCACTCTATTTTATTGACTGGTTTGCCTCTTTTTCCTGGGCTTCAATTTTTGTGCCCACGCCAAGCATCGCGGAGGTGGCAGCCTTTTACATTTTGTTGGTATGGGCAGGCCTGGTTCTGAATTTTTTATCCAAAAACGCAACCAAAAGGAAAACAACAAACACGTTCCTGTTCGTGTTACCGCCACTGGCTGTTATGCTTTTCTTTACGGTAAGCTGGACTTACCCCTATCTAAAAGATATTCATCAAGAAAACCTCTCTCTCACGGTTATAGACGTCGGTCAGGGAAGCAGCATCCTAGTGGAATTCCCAAAGGGGAAAAAGATGCTGGTTGACGGAGGAGGTTTTTTCGATAAGAGCTTCGATATAGGAAAGACCGTTGTGGCGCCATACCTCTGGCATAAAAGAATCACGTCGATAGACACCGTCGTCCTGACACATCCCGACGCAGATCATCTGAATGGTCTTTTGTTTATACTCGAAAATTTCACGGTCGGGGAGGTCTGGTGTAATGGTGATTACGCACCAACCGAACAATACGCATCATTTCTAGAAATTATCAGAAAAAGGCATATCCAGCTGAAAATTATTTCAAACAACGAACCGGAAAGGGATTTCTCGGGTGTTCGGCTCAAGGTTTTAAACCCGCCAAGCAAAGATCATACGTACTGCACAAACTCAGGCAGTGATGATGCAACAAAGGAGATCCGTCACACGACACAAAACGACCGATCGCTGGTGATAAGGCTTTCTTTTGGAGAAAAAAGCTTGCTGTTAACGTCAGATATCTCGTCGCACGCCGAAAACCAATTGATAGAATCCGGCTGGAACTTGAACAGCGACGTGCTTATCGTCCCGCACCATGGAAGCCGCTTTTCGAGCAGCCTCAAGTTTCTGAAAAAGGTTAAACCCAAAATCGCCATTGTCAGTTGCGGATCAGACAATGTCTTCGGGTTCCCTCATCGGGAAACGGTCAAAAGATATGCCTCCCAAGGGGTAAAAGTATATCGGACCGATTATGACGGAGCTGTCACGGTGAAAACGGACGGAAGAAATCTCGTTGTGGAACATTTTCTCTGACAACCGATGTTTCTTTGAGACCTTCATGGCCGTATGAAACACAAAGTAAGACCTTTGAAAAAGGCTGCCAGAAGCGCAAATTTATTGATTTTTCGGGGTACCCCGGCGTGAAGCCCAAGGCTCTAAAGGTGTTAAGAACGTAAGCGTTCCCAGAGCGTTTAGCCTTTGAAGCCTTGAGCGAAAGGCCGCGGGGTCGAAAAAGCTTTATGAGCGACAAGGCGGAGTTTCGCAAAGGTCTCGTTATATTTATTTTTCCCTAAAAATAGCCTCTACCCTTTTGACCGGTTTGTTGGTTCCTCACCAAAATCCAAGATTTCAGCAACAGCAACATTTTGGATTTCCTCCAGCCTTTCGTAACGATCTTTATCCAGAAACGAAAGATCCTTGATTCGTGAAAAGGTGTTTTGGATCGTAATAGTCGAATCGTCAATGTGCTTACGGATTCCGTACCTGAGCCTTTGCCTTTGGATTTCATCGAGTTTATTGATAAAATCCTTTGAGACTAAAACTGATCCCCGCCTGCCTGCCTCACAAAGTAATTCAGCGTAAGATCCGGTAATTCCTGCGGTCAGTATTTCATCGGCAACGGGGGAAGCAACTACAACGAGATGTTCTTGTCCTTCAAATATCCCGATATTCAGAAAAATATCGTTTAATAGCAGCTGATCGCTTTTCATCTGACGGTTCATATCAACGACCCGCTGCTTTATTTTTGCAGCGCATGCAAGAGCATTTGCAAGATAACCATCATCTCGATCCTTAACAAAATACCATAACAGCTTATCAGACGAGTTCTGTCTAATTGGGCGCGTGTAATTCTGACATACCTCTTGAACAATTCCACGTAAGCGTATCAAAATACTCAAATAAACGTCGCCTGGAAGCTCCGCACGGATTTTCGCCGAGTCGTCCAAACAGGTAGACAGTACAGCAACATTGACAAAGGACGGAACCGCTGACCTGACGGTTTCTTCGAGATCGGACGGATACTCATTCCCGCTTTGGTTTTTGTTATTCCTGCTTAGCTGATCCTGACGATTCTCGCTCCGGTCGATTTCTCCAAGAAACCGCTCCTTTATCTCTTTCATTGAAAGCCCTTGATTTTTATAAAGTTTTACTAGATTTATCGCGCCCAAGGCTGAATCGTGAAAATAACCAATCCTTTTAGCCTTGATCTGCTTCTCGTCAGGCTTTTTGATCACGGGTCTTGGTATAATCCCCATTTTTATATAGTTATTCATGGTTGCACGGGATATGTTTGTTTTGGCCTGAAGTTCCGCACTGGTAATCCATGTTTTACCGTTTTCTTCACGCATCGTTGAACCACCTCTTCAAAAAAGGGGAAATCGACAAAAGATCGTCAACGCTATCAAAAACCTCTCCGGCAAGAGAACATCACAAGCAAAATTAATTAGGATAAACCGGTTCTAAAAAAACTTTGGTTATTATCCTTACATAATGTTGACATTTTGTCAATATAATTGAACTGTATAATACTCAGAAAGAAGACAAAGAGGACAATCATACATTACAACAAGTTAGACTGTATAATATCTCCCAATAGTTTATTTTCCGAAGGACCAACACCCAAGGGTATTTACAACGAATTCCGCACTTTTTATTGCCTATCTCCATTGATGGATAAATGACTGGATATTGCGGCGTATATCGGGATGTGATAGAAAAAACACCCATGAAACCAAGCGTCCTGTTAATCAACCCGTGGATCCATGATTTCGCCGCCTACGACCTTTGGTATAAGCCGCTGGGGCTTCTCTATCTTGCCTCAATTCTGCGCCGCAACGGGATCAATGTTACATTTATTGACTTTCTGGAAGACGATCCCGCGATGCTTTTTGAACCTAATATTCATATGGGAAAGAGAAAACCTGACGGAGATGGTTCCTACGCAAAACAAAAGATCAAAAAGCCTCTGGCCTTGAAAGATATTCCCAGAAATTTTTATCGTTACGGCCTCACCGCCAATATCCTGCTTAACAGATTCAAAAAGATTCCAAGGCCGGACGCAATCTTGATAAGTGCGATGATGACATACTGGTACCCGGGTCTATTTGATACCATATCTTTCGTAAGGCATGTGTATCCGGGAGTTCCTGTCGTAATCGGAGGGAATTACGTGTCATTATGTTTGGAACATGCAGCAAAATCAGGGGCTGATTTTTTACTGCCCGGCGCAGGTGAGGTCTCCGTTCCCCCCCTTTTGAAAGAACTCCTGAAGATTGATATCCAGATCCTTCCGGACCCCGACGATCTTGATTCATACCCCTACCCTTCTTTTGACCTTCTCAAGAAACCTGGAAGTTTACCGATCATGACATCTTGGGGTTGTCCGTACAGATGCAGTTACTGCGCCTCATATCTTTTGCACCCAAAATTTCAGCGAAGAAATCCCGGTCATGTCGTCGATGAGATAGAACACTGGTACCTGCGTTACGGGATAAGGAATTTCTCTTTTTATGATGACGCGCTGCTTGTCGACTCGCAAGAAATGGCGGTCCCGATGTTGAAAGAGATCATTAAAAGGAATCTCCCTTTGCACTTTCACTGCCCAAACGGTCTGCACATAAGAGAAGTCAGCGAAGAAATAGCTATGCTGATGCATAAGGCGGGCTTTAAGACGATTCGGTTTGGTTTTGAAACCTCAAATCTACTCAGACAGAAACAGACGGGCGCAAAGGTCAATAATGAGGAGTTTGTGGAGGCTGTAAAAAATCTCCAAAAGGCCGGCTATGCCTCCGATGATATAGGCATTTACCTTTTATGTGGTCTACCCGGACAGCCCGCGGATGAAATCGCTGAAAGCATACGATATGTACAATCATTTGGGGCGCGTCCCATTCTGGCAGAATATTCACCAATCCCGCAAACCACACTGTGGCCTGAAGCTGTGGCATCCTCCCCCTATCCCATTGCGGAGGAGCCTCTGTTCCAAAATAATACGCTGCTTGCCTGTCGAAGCAAATCTCTGACGGTAGAAACTTATCAAGAATTAAAACAAAGGACCCGGCGCAGTCATTCATAGTTAAAGATGCTTGACACGCCTTTTTAATATTAGTATATGAGAGGTGACGACGGATCTGCTGTGTTCGTTACCCCGTCAGACTGCTGGATTGCAACACTAAAAGAGCGACAGGACCCTGTAGTGCTTCGGCATTGGTAAGGGCCAACTTTGCTGGTTATTGACTTTCCAGCGCAACGACAGAACGGCATAAGTGGATTTCCGTCGTCACTTTTTTCCAGACCTTATTGAAACCAATGTTCAGCAAAAATCCAAACAGCCACAAAACGATATCTCCCGCGGATTTCGACACGCTTGAGGAAAACCTTGGAATGTCATCAGGACGTCGAAATACGGTCCCCACCGGCAAAGGGTTGTGGTGGTTCAAAACCGTCGGGATAGGAATAACGTCCCTTTTTTTTCTTTTTTTTGGAATAGAAACACTGCTGGGAGCCTACTCATTAAAAAATCCGCTGGATTTTATAATGTTTTTCTTCTCTGCAAGCTTTCTTATTTTGCTGAGCAGTGTCGGAATCTGCTTCACGTTCTTCAAAATTCGCGGTTACTTTAAATTGCGTAAGAAATACCCAGATGAAAAATAAGGTTTTATTTCAACAGCCGGCTCAGTAAGGCCCGCATCCGGTACCGCAGAAACGTAAAGCCGGGGAGACGTTTGAATTTGAAAAAGAATACGTCAGAACAGGAAATAATCGAAAAAATAGATTTCACCGACAATGATTCGCTTCGAATTCTATGCGGGGAACATGACAAGAATATCAGTCTAATTGAAAAGCTTGCGGCCGTGCATATTTCGGTACGCGGCAATCTCGTATCTGTACGCGGAAATCAACACTTTGTCCGGCAGGCCAAAAATCTCCTCTTTCAACTATATGAAATAACGACAAAGGGCCATCCCCTTCTTCTCGTGGATATAGAGCAGGCGTACAAAATACTCTCAGAAAATCCCAATGCGGATCTGGCACACATCTTTCTTGACACGATACTGATATCATCAAAAAAACATATCATCACCCCAAAAAGCATATCCCAGAAAAGTTATATAGACGCAATCAGGACATCGGACATGGTCTTCGGCATAGGACCCGCTGGAACCGGTAAAACGTACCTGGCCATGGCGATGGCTGTTTCGGCATTAATGGAAAAAAGGGTGAGCCGGATTTCGCTGGCGAGACCCGCTGTGGAGGCGGGAGAAAAACTAGGATTTCTGCCTGGCGACCTTGCCGAAAAGGTTAATCCGTATCTTCGCCCTCTTTACGACGCCCTTTTTGATATGATGGATTTCGACAGAGCTTCTTCTCTTATACACAAAGGAATTATCGAGGTAACACCTCTTGCCTTCATGAGAGGACGTACCCTGAATGATTCATTTGTGATTCTCGACGAGGCACAAAATACAACCTCCGAACAAATGAAAATGTTTCTAACAAGACTCGGCTATGGATCAAAAGCTGTTGTTACAGGGGATATAACCCAGATAGACCTCCCGCCGGACAGGGTATCAGGACTTATTGAAGCAAAGAAGCTCTTGAGCCGGATAAAGGGAATACGTTTTATTCATTTTTCCGAACTCGACGTCGTCCGTCATCCTCTTGTGCAGGAGGTTATTAGGGCTTACAACAATTTAGACCACAAAAAATAGTATTTTCCTTTGTTTGATGAATCGACAGAAAAAACATGCATAAAACCAGGTTTTTCTCTCCGGTAGCGGCTAATAATGGTTTTGATCAATCAAAACAAAAAAGGCGTAGCTGATGACCGTCTTGATCCGTAACATCCAGAAAAAAGAAAAAATCAATACAGGTAAAGTCCGCAGGGATTTGAACAAGCTGCTCAAGGAGTTGCATCTTGAAAATCACGAAATAAGTGTACTTATCGTAGATGACGAACAAATACGGGAGATAAACCAGACTTACCTGCAAAGGAATCGACCAACCAATGTCCTTTCCTTCGCTATGACGGAAGGAGCTTCGGGTGATATCCATCCTGAAATATTAGGCGATATTGTCATATCCGTCGAGACAGCCTCTCGTGATGCAGAGGCATCCGGACTTCAGCTCGATGAAGAAATGGATTTTCTGTTGATCCATGGCCTCTTACACCTGATTGGCTACAACCATGAAAATACTACGGAAGAAGAGATCCAGCGTATGAGGGAAATGGAACAGCGGCTTTTCTCCCGTTTGAGAAACTATCATCTTACTGAATAATAATTTCCTGACCTGGTTTGATTGTATCGCTGAGAGACATTTTGTTCAATGATAACAGTTTTTGCAGCGAAACCCCCTTTTTTCTGGCTATCACGGCGAGATTATCCCCTTTTTGAACCGTATAAACCGCAGATGCTTTATCCGTATTCGTTTTTTCGACAATTTTTATGATCTGCCCGACCACCAGAGTATCTTTTTTAAGATTATTGATCTTTTTGAGCTGTGCGACAGAGACGCCGTATTCGCGGGAAATCGCAGAGAGGGTATCACCCTTCTTCACCTTATACAAGCTTACGTTCTGGGTAGGTGCCCTCTTGAGGGTATACGTGGTTTGGCTACCGCGCCTGAAGGGTATCTTCAACCTTTGCCCGACATAAATGGTCTTTTTCTTGGATAATCTGTTGGCTGAGCATAAGACATTTACGGACGTATTGTATTTTCTTGCTATGGACCCCAATGTCTCGCCTGACCGCACCGTGTGTTTTATAAATGCGTCTCGCACGGTTTTATAAGAAGCCCGGGGAGGCTCGACTTCCGGGATTTCGGCAACCACTCGAACCAAATGTTCAGCCAGACCTCGCGGGACCTTCAAGTAGTAAGGTCTATCAGGCGTTATTTTATACCTGAGCTCCGCATTTAAAAGACAAAGAATCTCTTCTGATGTTTCCAGTTTGGCCGCTATGTCACGTAAGCGCATGGGTCTGTTTGTCTGCACTGTTTCATAATCAGATAGTGCTAAATCATGTTTTTCCGAAAGCATGTCGAACCCATATTTTTGCAAATCCTTAACAATAAGAAGGGTGGCAAGAAAACGCGGGACATACCTTGCCGTTTCGTTGGGTAGAAGGTGGTATAAATCCCAGAAACGGTCGAGATAATTGATATGCTGCGAAGAAATGGTCCGCATGACTCTCCCTTCTCCGCAATTATAGGCGGCAAGAACCGTAAGCCAGTCTCCAAACATTGCATGCAGATCCTTCAGGTACGCAATAGCCGCCTTGGTGGATTTTTCGATATCCATTCTTTCGTCTATCCAGTAATCACGATTCAGCCCATACTTATAGCTGGTCGATGATATGAACTGCCAGAGCCCCAACGCCCTGGCCGATGAAAGGGCGTTGGTTTTAAAGCCGCTTTCGACAAGGGGCAACCAGGAAAGTTCATCAGGCAAACCGGCTTTCTTTAATTCGCTTAAAATCACCGGGCGCAAAATCAGGGAGCGTTGATAGGCGGAAATAAAGAAATTACGCTCTAAAGTTTGAAACGAACGGATCTCTTTTTCGACATCTGCGTTTGCTATTAAAGGTATTTCCCCGCGCATTCCCTTGGTGGGCGACTGCACCGAATTAAAAATCGCAAGAATTTTCTTGGCAATAATCAGGCGAAGGTCGTCTTTTTGTCTCGCTATTTTGGGATTCCCATTGGTATCGAGTACCAACGCATAGGCCTGATCAAGCATCTGAAGTGCACGATCTAAGTCCCCTTTAATCCAGTAGTTATGCGATTCCTTAAGAAGAGCAAGCACCTCTTCCGTTACGTCTCCTTCTTTCTCATCTTCTTTCGAATCAAATTCGGTGTAAGGCTCTTCGTCAGAGTCAGAAGGAGAGGACTTTCTGAGCTCGGCTTTAGGAAAAAGATCTGTTTCCAAAAGCGGTTTGGGGGCAGGAGGTGCTACTGCTTTAGGCGTATCTTTGTTTTCTGAAAGCTTGGTTTCATTGGTTACAGGAGCTTTTTCGTTCAGCGAATCCTCAGATTCAACCCCGTTTTTATTGGCTGACTCTATAATTGTTTCGCTCGAAGGAACATCTCTTTTCGCAGTCTGGGGCAGGGCGGTTTCCATCTGAGATTTTGCATCCTTTCCGGGCCGGTCATCCACAGGCTTCATATTCAGGGTGGTACAGGAAAAAAGCATAAAGCAACCCAGAAAAAGGAGGCTAAAGGGTGATAAAATCATCTTCAATCCATTTACGCTAACCATTTTTTTACCCCTCCTTCAACAAGAATCTCATGTCATTACGACTCGGTTTTAATAGGGTCAATCTTCTTGAAATCCTGTGGGTTAGGAATCTTGATGATGAAGCAAATAAGCCTCTATAAACCGATCTATATCCCCGTCGAGCACCTGGTTGACATTTCCGGTTTCGAGCTCTGTACGATGGTCTTTAACCAATTTATACGGGTGCAGAATATAAGAACGAATCTGGCTCCCCCAACCGATATCCTTTTTTGTCTTGTTAACCTCGGCAAGTTTTTCGTTCTGCTCCCTTACCTTCATTTCATAGAGCCTGGAACGTAAATATTTCATCGCCATTGCCTTGTTTTTGTGCTGCGAACGTTCATTCTGACACTGCACGACGATACCGGTTGGCATATGGGTAATTCTGACTGCGGAGTCGGTTTTATTGACATGCTGACCGCCGGCCCCGGTGGACCGGTATGTGTCTATGCGGAGGTCTTTTTCGTCTATCTCAATAACAATCCGATCATCGACTTCGGGATACACGAATACAGAGGCAAAAGAGGTGTGGCGCCTTGCACTGGCATCAAAAGGTGAAATCCTCACAAGTCTGTGGATGCCGATTTCAGCCTTGGCATACCCGTATGCATAATTTCCTTGCAAGGTCCATGACACGCTCTTAAGACCTGCTTCATCCCCCGGCAGATAATCAATAATTTTTGTTTCAAACTTCTTTCGCTCTGCCCAGCGAAGATACATGCGCAACAGCATTTCCGCCCAATCCTGTGCCTCGGTACCGCCTGCACCGGCATGAATGGACATAATGGCGTTCATCGGGTCCTGTTCAGAACCAAGCATGATCTTTAATTCTTCATCACGAATCTCGGCATCATGCTTTATCAGTTCATTATTTATTTCTGCCAGCGTTTGATCGTCTTTTTCCGAGCCGGCAATAGCGGCCAACTCCTTCAAATCTTCGATATCATTTTTCTGTCTTCGCCATTTGTCGACAATTTCGGCAAGTCTGCTTTTTTCCCTTAACAGTTCGGTCGCCCTACCAGGATCGTTCCAGAAACCGTTCCTCTCAATTTCCTTGTCCAGTTCTCTTATCCTGATTTCCTTTTCATCTACGTCAAAGACACTCTCCAAATTTTTCGAGTCTCCGCGACAAATCTGCTATTCTTTGATCAATTTCTTCCATCATTTTTGGTTCTCCTTCTCATCATTATTGGGTATGCGACCAGCAAGAGAAAACAGAGATAGACAAATATGTCTCCGTATGCCGCATAAAAGGTATTTTTGTCAATATATTTTGTTTTACCCTTCAAAAAACCCTTTGTAAATAAAGGGGTTTGGGCCTTTATCGAACCCAGCGGATCTACAAAGGCACTGATCCCGGTATTGGCGGCACGCACAAGATAAAGACGGTTCTCCACTGCCCTGAAAACCGTCATCGACAAATGTTGATGCGGGGCTGAAGATTTTCCGAACCATGCGTCATTCGTGATATTGACCAGAAGATCTGCCTTGTTTCGCTTATATGCCCGTGCCGCTTCCGGGAAAATAGCCTCATAACAAATCAGCACGCCCAAACGCCGATTTCCGTTTGCGAGAGGGATAAAACCGCTGCCGGGGCGAAAATCTCCGACTCCAGCCGTCAACTTTTCAATAAAGGGAAAAAACCTCTTCAACGGAACATACTCGCCATAAGGAACAAGGTGGACCTTATCATAACGACCGGAAACCTTTCCGTCCGGATTGATCAGAAATGCGCTATTTCTATAGAGCAGTTCGGAACCATTTTTTTCGTAATGCGGGCATCCAAAAAGTAATGATGCCCCTGATTTCATCGCTACATCAATCACCCTCTTCTGCAACGGTCCCGGTTGCGCGAAAAAGAAAGGGGCAGCCGTTTCCGGCCATACGATGAGGCCTCCCCTTTTCACGCCGGAAGCCTTGGAAAGAGAATCATAAATATCCACTGTCTGCTGCTGATACCGAGGATCCCATTTTACGCTCTGGTCGATATTACCTTGAATGAGAACCACTTCAGTGGAAGGCGCCTTACTCAATGTATCTTCGATCTCCGAATTCCTAAAATAACCATAAAAAATCGTAAGCAGGACAACAGCAAGTGCATAGAAGCCTCTTCGTGCCGTCGGCCTATCCTTAATCCCTGTTTTAAGGATTTCAAAAATGGCGAAATTAACCAAAACAATTACGAATGATATTCCGTAAATTCCCGTAATATCGGCTAATTGGATGATATTCTTATGTAAATACTGTGAATAGGCAAGATTTTCCCACGGAAAACCGCTAAAAATCTGGGAGCGTATATATTCAAGCGTAGACCATAACAAAGGAGCGGCCAGAAAGAATCCTTTCGTTTTTTTCTGTAAAAAAACAAGCCCGGCTGCAAAACATCCTGTATATACACTCAGGTAGGCCGCAAGAAATAACATCGTAATGATGCCCGCATAAAGGGGAAGATGGCCGTATTGAACCACAACAAAGGAAATCCAGTAAAGGATCGCCGTGTGGGTTACCATGCCGGTGATGAAACCTAATTGAAACGCTCTGGAAGGCGACGCCCCAGTTAAGGCAAAAAATAGCGGAACCAGCGCAAACCAGGCAACGAGGCCATTCCCAAATTTGGGAAAAGAGAAAAACAGCAGAATACCAGACAACGCAGCAGTCAGCATGCTATTGTACAATAAGAGGTAGCCTTTCAAGCAATTACATTAATTCGGCAATAGAAACAACCGTCTGCAGGTCTTTTTACAAATTGAATAGAAACCTCCCCAAGAAAAGAAAAGGGGATCGGATTCATCTCCGGATCCCCTGCTTTTCTTGGCGGGGTCGATGGGACTTGAACCCACGGCCTCCGGCGTGACAGGCCGG
>DYLD01000096.1 GCA_020722315.1 Syntrophus aciditrophicus | reverse complement strand
GGCGTCATCGTTATGATGGATATAAACGAACAAAAATCGTGCGGCATGCCCTGAGGCATCCTTATCTGAAGGGATATGTTTGCAAATCGGCTTCGTAGGCGCTCATAAAATCAAGCCCATTTTCTAATCTTACCGGCTGTGCAACGCTCTGGATGAAAACATGAGAAGAGAAGAGAAGAAAATTACCGATAGAAATATCGTAGATTCGATTCTTTACAAATCCCTGGTCTGCAGAATTGCGCTGTATGATGGGGAAATGCCCTACATCGTCCCGCTGTCCTTCGGGTACGATGGAAAGAATCTCTACCTTCACAGCGCCAAAGAGGGAAGGAAGATTGATATCCTCAAGCGCAATCCCAAACTCTGCTTCGAGATCGACACGGACACCGAGGTTCTTCCGGCAGAGAAGGCCTGCCTGTTTGCGATGCGTTACCGAAGTGTGATCGGGTATGGGGAAGCGCATTTTCTGGAGGACATCGCGGAGAAAATCGCCGCGATCAGAATCATCATGAGTCATTACACGGACAGAGACTTTAACTTTACCGAAGATGACGTGAAAAACATCGCCGTCATAAGGGTTGAGATTAAACAGCTCACCGGAAAACAATCCGGGTTCCATCATGACATCTGAAGTAAAGAAGTTCCGAAATGTTTCTTCTCCAGCTGAGAAGGGGCCTAAAGATGAAACATCGCAAAATGAAATTTACAGGGGGGTACAATGCACGGTTTTTTCAATCGCATCTTAAAGATAGACGTAACTGAGCGGTCTTTTTCAATCAGGGAGTTGTCCGATAAAGAGCTGGAACAGAGCCTCGGCGGAAAAGGGCTGGCAACGGAGCTGCTGTTGGAGGAAAACCCTCCCGGCGTTGATCCTCTTGCACCGGAAAACAACCTGATCATCGCACTGGGGCCGGTGACCGACACACCCATCTACGGTTCATGCAGACACGGTATCTTCACGAAGAGCCCGCTCACAGGCCTTTACTCGGAGTCGTATTCGGGAGGGAATGCCGCCGAGGTAATCAGCCGTACCGGCTACGACGCGTTCATCATCCGCGGCGCGTCCGATGCACCCATTTTTCTTGAAATCAGCGATGAGACCGTCCGCTTTCATTCGGCTGCGGATCTATGGGGTATGGATACCTATGCCGCGGAGGACGCGGTTCTGGAAAAGATCGGGAAAAAGCGGATCGGTTCGGCATCACAGCGGGCGGCCGCGCTGGTTATCGGCCCGGCGGGGGAGAATCTGGTTCGTTTCGCGCTGGTCGAAAACGATTACTGGCGATCGTCCGGGCGCACCGGCGTCGGGGCCGTGATGGGTTCGAAGAAGATCAAGGCGATCTGTTTCCATGGAAGCCAGAAAAGGCCTATCGCGTTTCCGGACGAGGCGGCAGCCTTCGCGAAGGAGATTATGGAAAAGGGCAAAACCGACGCCGGCGTCGCAAGTTACCGCAAGTACGGAACGCCGGCCCTTGTGGCGACCCTAAACAAGTTCAAGGCATTCCCGACCCAGTACTGGTCGAAAGGGGTTCTCGACGGCTGGCAGGAGATAAGCGCCGATGCGATTAACGAGAAATGCGATGCCACGCCGAGGGCCTGCGCCCGCTGCTTTATTGCGTGCGGCAAATTGAGCACGGTCAAGGAAGGTCCTCATAAAGGATTGCAGATCGAGGGGCCGGAATACGAAACGCTTTATGCCTTCGGCGGTCTTTGTTTGATCAAAAGCGTCGAGGAGATCATCTATTTGAACGATATTTGCGATCGTGTCGGGATCGACACGATCACGGCGGGCAATCTTGCGGCCTTTACGATCGAGGCCTCCCGGCGCGGGAGGATCAAAGAAAAGTATGGCTACGGTGACGCCGATGCGATCGCGGATTTGCTCAAGAAGATTGCCTACCGTCAGGGGATCGGGGCCGTTCTGGCCGAAGGGATAAAAAAGGCCGCGCAGACATGGGGGATGGAGGATATCGCGATCCATGTCAAGGGGATGGAGCCGGCCGGGTACGATCCCCGCGTGCTGAAGGGCATGGGGCTTGCCTATGCGACGTCCGACCGCGGGGCATGCCACCTGCGTTCGACGTTCTACAAACCGGAACTATCCGGGATGATTCCCCCCGACCAAATCGAGGGGAAGGCCGAGATGTTCATCGATTTCGAGGATCGTCATACGTTATCGGACAGCCTTATCACGTGCCGTTTTTACCGGGATCTATACCCGTGGGAGGCGCTTTCCCGGATCGTCCATGCGACGACCGGCCTGAACTGGGGAAAAGACGAGATCAAAAGCTTTGCCGGCCGTGTTCTTTCCCGCTGTCGGGAATTCAACATCAGGGAAGGGATGACGCCAAAGGACGATTCGCTGCCTTCCCGCTTCCATACAGAGCCCCTGCCCGAGAGCGGAAACGTAATCTCCGAAGATGATCTTGACCGCTTGAAAAGGGATTATTACCGGCTGAGAGGGTGGGACGAAAGGGGCTTTCTGATGGGGGATAAACTGCACTAACTGTCGCGAATCGTGAAGTAAGCAACATCACTCTTGATACCACTCAATGTTTATGATAGAAAAAAATAACTGTAGAAGTTGGAATGCCTTTTTAATAATCTATCAACAAGGAGGATGCCATGAAAAAACGATTTATTTTAGGGATTTCGGTTTGTTTTTTAGCGTTGATCCTAAGCGGTACGGTTTATGCGGCAGCAAAACCGGTTAAGTTGGGCTTTGTCTATATCATGTCCGGCCCTTTCGCTACTTATGGACAGTTTGCCAAGCAGGGCGCCGAGCTGGCGATAGACGAGGTGAATAAAGCGGGCGGCATAAACGGCCGCACCGTAGAAGGGTTCTTCGAGGACAGTACCGGTAAGTCCGATGTAGGCATCCGTGTTATCCGCAAGCTCGTTTATGAAGCGGGCGTCGATGCCGTCATAGGGCTTGATTCGAGCGGTGTCGCATCGGCAGTCACGCCGGTCATGAAGGAACTAAAAACCCCGCTTATCATAACCCATGCAGCAACGCCTGATGTGACGGGGACAAATTGCAACCGTTATACCTTTAGGATATCCCTTAATCTTAACCAGAACATAGCCATGGCGGCCAAGATTGCTTCCGAAGGAAAGGCCAAAACATGGACGACTGTCGGTCCCGATTATTCGTTCGGCCACCAGTCCTGGGAATACTTTCAGAAATACCTGTCCCAGAGGAAGTCCGGTCTGGTTTTTCTCCCGGACGACAAGGCGGCATTTCCACCCCTTTCGACTACCGACTTCTCACCGTATATAACGAAGGTTATCAGTTCAAATGCCGACGGTGTTCTCATTTCACTGTGGGGTGGAAACCTGATTGACTTTGTCCGCCAGGGTATGGATATGGGCTTTTTTGACGGCAAACGTGAGGTTCTTATGACATTGGGAGCTGCCACAGAGGTGCTTTATGCGCTGAAAGACAAGATGCCGGAGGGCATATGGGTCGGAACCCGTTACTGGTTTAACGCAAACAATACCCCGGTGAACAAGGCCTTTGTAAATGCGTATCACAAACGGTTCGGGGTTTACCCGTCCTACAATGCCCACGGCGCCTATGCTGCGGTAAAGATGTATGCGGCGGCGGCGGCCAAGGCCAAATCGGTCGATAAGGAAAAGATCGTCGGGACGCTGGAAGGATTCGCGCTTGAATTGCCGGTTGGAAAAGTTGTAATCCGTCCCGAAGATCATCAGGCGGTAACCGACGGTGTCTGGGGTAAGACTGCCGCGGATCCCAAAGTGCCTATCCGCGTCCTGAAACCGTTGCGGAAATTTGCCGGTAAAGACATTACCCCTTCCGTTGCCGAGACGGGATGCAAGATGAAGTAATAGCGGAGATAAGCTCTTGGACAGTGTCGTTGCCAATATCCTCAACGGGTTATCATGGGGGATGCTGCTCTTTCTTATCTCGGTCGGCTTGACTGTCGTATTCGGAGTCATGGGCATTTTAAATTTTGCCCATGGCTCCCTGTTCATGTTAGGATCCTACTTCGCACTGCAGTTTGTACGTTGGGTTGGGTCTTTTTGGATTGGATTGCTTTTGGGCCCGGTTATTGTTGCTTTTCTGGCAATACTAATCGAACGTTTTCTGATCCGTCCTATTTACAGCCGGGATACCAGCTTGCAACTTCTTCTCACGTTCGGGGTTATGTTGATTCTGGACGACGGGGTCCGCCTGATCTGGGGTTCCGCCTACCATGTCGTAAACCCTCCCCAGATACTATCGGGGACAATTGCCATTTTTTCCGGAACATATCCGGTTTATAGGGTTTTCCTTGTTATTGCAGGCCCACTTGTCGGCGTTGCGCTCTGGGCCTTTTTTACAATGACGCGCTGGGGGAAAACACTTCGTGCGGCCGCTATGGATCGCCGGATGGCCGAGATAATAGGCGTCAGGGCGCCTTTGTTATTTACGCTTGTCTTCGCGTTCGGCGCATGGATTGCAGCGCTCGGAGGAGTACTGGCCGCCCCTCACCAGAGCGTTGGTCCGGCTATGGGAGAGCATATCATTATCGAGAGTTTTATTGTTGTGGTCATCGGAGGGATGGGAAGCTTTCCCGGGGCATTCGTCGGCGCGCTGATCCTCGGTCTTATGAATGCCTTTGGCGCAACAATGCTCCCGGATCTCCAGATGGCGATGCCTTACATCTTGCTGGCGATCATTCTCCTCGCCCGTCCCCGGGGCATTTTGGGGGAGGAGTTATGAGATCATACAAAAATCTATTCCTTTGGTTTTTTCTGCTTGCCGCATTGGCAAGCGTCCCTTTTCTGTTGCCCGTTTACTGGATCATGATCCTGACAGAAATTCTCGTGATGAGCATGTTTGCAATGAGCTTCAATCTCCTTTTCGGTTATACGGGCCTTTTATCATTCGGGCAGGCCGGTTTTTTCGGGACGGGGGGTTATCTGGCGGTTCTGACGCTTCTTCACGGATCAACATCCATTTGGGTTGCTTTAGTCGCGGGAGTTCTGGGATCGGGATTGATTGCCCTTATTATCGGATGGCTTTGTGTACGCCGCGATGAGATTTACTTTGCGATTCTGACCCTCGGCTTTGGCATGATGCTCTTCACGATTGCGCACAACTGGCGTTCTGTGACCGGCGGCAGCGACGGGCTCGGCAATTTTTCAGTTCCGGAGGTAGATTTCTTGGGAGTGGTATTAACTCTAGCCGATCCGAAAATTTTTTATTTTTTTGTTTTGATAATTGTATTGCTCGGAACATGGCTGCTCTCAAGAATTGTGAATTCCCCCTTTGGTCTTTTGCTTAAAGCAGCACGTGAAAACAGCAACCGGATAGCGTTCATCGGCGCAAATGTGCGTTCGTTGCGTCTGTTCGCGTTCGTCATAGCCGGGGCTCTGGCCGGCGCATCGGGGGTGCTTTTCGCTATGTTCAACCGTATCGCCTCTCCGGAAATGCTCCACTGGTCCTTTTCGGGAAAGGTTATCCTCATGACCCTGCTGGGCGGATCCGGGGTGTTTTTTGGGCCGGCTGTGGGCGCAGCCATTTTCTTTGTGCTCGAACACATTATCACGTCGTTTACAACCAACTGGATGATCTTTCTCGGTATAATTCTGGTTTTGCTGGTGTTGCTTTTTCCCAGCGGCGTGCTTGGCAGCCTTCTCGAGACCTGGGGAAGAATCCGTAAAGGTCACAAGCTATGAGCGAGCAGCCTATTCTGGAGGTGAAAAACTTAAGCAAAAGTTTTGGAAAATTCAAGGTACTCAGTAATGTGTCACTGAAAATTGAAAAGGGCCAGTTATGTGCGCTGATTGGCCCCAACGGTGCCGGTAAAACAACATTTTACAACGTTGTGACCGGTCGTTACCGTCCCGACAGAGGAAGCGTTCTTTTTGAGGGTAGAGATATCAGCGGCGTACAAACCCATCGCTTAACCTCAATGGGACTGCTACGTTCCTTTCAGATCACGAACATCTTTCCCGCTCTTACGGTGCTGGAAAATATTCTGGCGCCCCTTGTTGTGTACCATGCAAAAGGCTATTCATTTTTGCGTGCGATCAAAAAACAGCCTGCCCTGGCCGATGAGGCCAAACATATTCTTGGCCGTGTGGGTTTGGAAAATAAGTGGGATCAGGTGGCTTCGACCCTTGCGTACGGAGATAGACGGCTTATTGAGATTGCCCTTGTCCTTGCCTGCCGTCCGAAACTGGTTCTTTTAGATGAACCAACCGCCGGCATGAACCCCGAAGAAACCGACCGAATGATCAAACTGATTAAAGAGCTTGCCGGGAGGTCGGAAACAACCTTTTTTGTGGTCGAGCACGACATGAAGGTGGTCTTTTCGGTTGCCGAAAAAATTTTTGTTCTGAACCAGGGGGAATTGCTTGCGGAAGGAACGCCTGAAGAGATTCGTTCCAACCAAAAGGTTAAAGTAGCCTACCTCGGGGGGTATCTCGATGCTAAAGGTTGAGGACATCCACGTTTATTACGGCGACAGCCATGTTCTGCAAGGGGTGTCGCTGGAGGTTAAAAGCAAAGAGATAGTCTGCCTGTTGGGAAGGAATGGGGCGGGTAAGTCCACTACGATGCTGGGAATCGTAGGAGTCAACCCACCTCGTTTTGGCAAGGTTTTTCTTAACGGTATAGATATCACTAAAGCCGCGGTTTACCGAAAAATTAGAGATGGCCTTGCCTTTGTTCCGGAAGACAGGCGAATATTTGCGGGGCTTACGGTTCAAGAAAACCTTGAAGTCGCCGTTCTCCCTCCAAGAGAAGGAAAACGGCAATGGACAATTGATCGCATTTATGAAAACTTCCCTCTCCTTATAGCTCTGAAAAACCGCAAGGGTGGAAACCTGTCCGGGGGGGAGCAGCAGATGCTCGCGATAGCGCGTGCTCTGGTCGGTAACCCCTTGATGCTTTTACTTGATGAACCATGCGAAGGTCTTGCGCCGGTAATTGTGGAAGAACTGGGAAAGGTCATCATCGGGCTCAAATCGGAAATGCCTGTTCTTCTTGCCGAGCAGAACGCACATTTTGCTCTTTCGGTATCCGATCGCGGATACGTTATAGACAAGGGTGTGATCCGATATGAGGGTACGGCTGATGATTTACTGACGAACACGGAGATCCAGTCACGATATCTTTCTGTATGATTCAAACAGAGACCGCCTTTTTTGTTTCTTTCGCATAAAATGAGCAAGGCTGTAAGGACAAGCGGACAACCATCCCTCGTAGTTTTGTGGATTCTGATTCTTGCAGCCGTCGCGACGGGCATCTGGAAAATTCTTACTGAACCCTCTTAAAACCTGGGCTCACGATGTCCAAAAGGGCAAAAGGGGGATAACCTTTTTCGGCGATACATCCCCCTTTTACGATGGCCGAGACATCCCCTGCTCTTTATTGCAGGAGTTGAAAACTATGTCACTAAAACAGCGGGAAATCCCTGTAAACAAAATTGTCGTACGCGCCGGTCATCGAGAAGAAGTTCGCATCGAAAACAGGCGCCCCGCCGCCGCCTACACGGATATCGCCGCTGGGACCCAGCGGGAACATGCTCTTGATATTGACCGGACCGGCCGGCCCGTATTCAAGAACATGCGCAAAGGTCGAACGCGACGAGAACGGGATGCTATGCACTTTCCCGAGCATCGCATGGTTGAAGTCGATGGTTCCCCTCTTGTTCGTTCCCCACGGCCGCGCGCCAAGGGTTGCCAGCACATTGTCCAGCGCCTTGACGATAATCGCGTCGGCGGTCTGCGGAGCGGTCGGATCGGAAGCGTTGGCGAACCAGTTGTAATAGTTCGTCACCCCGCCGGATTTGAGGCCATGCAGAAACACGTTGAAGAGCACCGCATCGTTTTTCGCCTTCTGGAGCGTCGCGTTGGCATCCAGCTCCTCGAACGTAAGCCGGATCGCCTCCTTGATCCACGCGTCCATCAGCATCCAGCCATCGGCGCGGTTCGTCCCCGTCGTCCAGGCGGCTGTTCCGCCATCGACGAAATGACCGTCCCATGCAGCCAGGATGTCAAGCGCCGCAGTACGGGCGGCATTGGGCGCATCCGGAGCCGTGTTGACAGCCGTGGTGAAATATGGAGAGACAAACTTCCACGGATTGCCGCCGCCGCCGAATGAATCCGTCGTGGCGATATTCAGCGCCAGATCCTTGACCTGGTCGAACGTCAGAGAGTTGTTCGCGGCGAGGTATTCGTCAACCACATGCGCCCGATGGGCAATGCCGAAGGAATATCCCGTGTTGTTCCAATAATTTGGATAACCGGCACGGGACTTGTTGTTCCAGCCGCAGTAGTACCCCTGGCTCGTGTTGCGGTCGGTGGCCCTGGGAATCAGAACCGCGGAATCCCATTCCAGCGCCGTTCCGACGGCGCCCTGCGGCATTCGCCACTCGCCGCCATAGGGACGGACCGGGTCGCGCCCCGACATCCAGTAGGCGATGTTCCCGTCCCGATCGGCATAGGTGAAGTGCTGCGACAGCGGCACATCCTCAATGGCCGCGCCGAACTCGTCCATGCTGGTCGCCCGGGCCAGCGCAAGATAGGCCTTGAAGACCTTGAATTCATACCCCCAGTGGGAGTATTTCCAAGAAATTGGGGGAGCGGCATTGATAACCGGCCCGTGTTTGGTCCGGTATATCGGAAGGGATACATCCGCCGCCCCTTTAACTTTGATCGTCTCGGTCCTGTGCAGTTTGACGTCGGCGGGCGCTTCCAGGTAGTAATCGACGGTATGCGCGTGACCGACCTGCATCGACCAGGCGTGATGCGGTGTCCGGCCGATGATGATAGCAGGAAGACCCGTGATGATCATCCCCGAGACATTCAGACCGCCGGCCTTGATCGACCCTTCGCCGATGATGGAAGGCACGCTAAAGCCCATCTGCGGGCCGGAGTAGATCATCGGGTTGCCCGTGGCCGTTTTCGTTCCCTTGATCGCCCAGGCATAGCTGCCCATCTTGACATACGCGTTGATTTTCTTCAGATTTTCGTCAATCTGTTCCCTTGTCGCCGAAATATCCGCCGCCACCGCCCGTAAATCGGGTATTGTCGGTGGGTTATCAATCAACGGGGTGCTCGCCGGTGCGGCTTTTGCCGCGAGCGGCTTGATCGGCTTGGGAATGTAGGTCAGGGCGTCCGGATCCTCGATCCAGCGGAGATCCTCGAACATTTTGGCCCCGTTCGTGGCCCCGTACACGGCGGCCAGGGTCTGGTAGAGCGCCGCGTTATCGATCTGACCCGATTTCTGCGCCTCCGGATCGAAGTTCCTCATCATCAGCACCGCCCATGCGAGGACATCCTTGTAGCTCCAATCTTCGAGCATCGCGGCGGTGATTCCCACTGCGGAAAACTCAAACGGAAGCAGGGTCGGGTCATTGCGGATTTCGGCAATGCGCCGGTTGAATCCGGCGACATAGCCGTTGATCACATCCTTCTCTTCCGGACCGAGGGCGGCAAAACCATCGGCCAGCTCCTGATCGG
>DYLD01000095.1 GCA_020722315.1 Syntrophus aciditrophicus | reverse complement strand
GCCGCCTCTTCTGCAGACAATCTCGGATGTCAGTTTTCCTTCAACTCAGGAATATTCGCATAGAAATCGAGCGACTCGGGGTTTTTCAGCGCGTCCTTGTTCGTAACGGCCTGCCCCTCAATAACCTTTTTCACCGAAAGCTCGACCTTCTTCATGTTCAGCGTGTAAGGGATATCCGGCACGGCGATGATCTTCGCCGGCACATGACGCGGAGACGCGTTTTCCCGGATCAGCTTTTTGATTTTGTTCCTCAGCTCGTCGGTCAGCTCGACGCCCGGCGCCATCTTCACAAACAACAGCACGCGGATATCGTTCTTCCAGTTCTGCCCGACAACGATGCTGTCCGCAATCCCCTCGATGTTTTCGACCTGGCGGTAAATCTCGGCCGTCCCTATTCGGACGCCGCCGGGATTGAGCGTTGCATCGGAGCGGCCGTAGATGACGATGCCGCCGTGTTCGTTGATCAATATGTAATCCCCATGCTTCCAAACACCCGGATAGACATCGAAATACGCGGCGTGGTACTTCTTGCCGTCCGGGTCGTCCCAGAAGTAGATCGGCATCGACGGGGCGGGCGCCGTGCAGACGAGTTCGCCCTGCTGGTTGATGACCGGCTTGCCGTTGTCGTCAAACGCGTGGACCTTCATGCCCAGGCCCCGGCACTGCAGCTCGCCCGAATAGACCGGTCCGATCGGGTTTCCGAGGAAGAAGCAGCCGTTGATGTCGGAGCCGCCCGAGATCGACGAAAGCTGGAGGTCGCTTTTGACCTCGCGGTAGATAAACTCGAAACCCTCCTCGGAAAGAGGAGAGCCGGTGGAAAGGATCGTCTTCAGCGGAGATAGGTCATACTCCTTGCCCGGCCGCACCTTTTCGTTCATCAGCGCGGCGATATAGCCGGCGCTCGTCCCGAATACCGTGATCTTTTCTTCCTGCGCCATCTTCCACAGCGAACCGGGAGCGGGATAAAACGGATTCCCGTCGTAGAGAACGATTTTCGGGCCGACCGCAAGTGCGCTGACGAGCCAGTTCCACATCATCCAGCCGCATGTCGTAAAATAGAATACCGTATCGTCCCTCGTGACGTTCGTATGGAGGACCATTTCCTTCATCTGGTTGAGCAGGATCCCGCCGGCGCTCTGGACCATGCACTTCGGCAGACCCGTGGTTCCCGACGTGTACATGATGTAGAGCGGATGATCAAACGGAAGCTGCTCAAAGCTAATCTGCAGGCCGCTTTCGGAAGAGCGGAAATCCTTGTAGAGAACGGCGTTTTTCAGCGAGCTGATGTCTGGTTCTTTTTCGGTGTAGGGGACGATGATCACCTTTTCGAGCGTCGGGAGGGCCTTGATAACCTCGGAAACGCGGGAAAGCGTCTCGAGATTTTTCCCCTTGAACCAGTACCCGTTGGCCGCGAAAAGAACCTTCGGCTTAATCTGCCCGAAACGATCGAGAACGCCCTTGATGCCGAAATCGGGCGAAGAGGATGACCATATCGCGCCGATGCTCGTTGCGGCCAGCATCGCGACGACGGTTTCAATCATGTTCGGCATAAACCCGGCAACACGGTCACCGGCGACGACGCCCGCTTCCCTGAGGCTCTTCGCGAGTCTAGCAACCTCGTCGTAAAGGGCGGCATAGGTTATTTTGACCGGGGGGTGATCCTCGCCGCGGAAGACCAGCGCAACGGAATCATCGCGAAATCTGAGCAGGTTTTCGGCGAAGTTCAGTCGCGCGCCGGGAAACCACTTTGCCCCGGGCATCTTTTTGTCATCCTCAATCACGCTGTCGTATTTCCGCGAGGCCTTGATCCCGAGATAATCCCATGCAGCCCCCCAGAAATCGGCGATATTGTTCACAGACCAATCGTAAAGACCATCGTAATCCTTGAAACTGGTTCCAAACTTCTGGTTGACGAACGATATAAACCGGTACATGTTCGTAGCTTTGATGCGTTCGTCGGACGGTCGCCACAATAACTTGCCCATATCTATCTATTCCCCCTTCTTAGGTATTTTAGCTCCGCATCCGCTTCGATCTTTAGCGATGCAGAGTGTTTTCATCCCTTCTTCTTTTCCAGGGCCGCCTTCAGCTTTTCGGCAAGAACGCCGCTGGAATTTTCGGCGGCCGGATCGCTGTAGAAAACCGCCCCTTCGTCTTTTCCGGCATTCCCGTCGAAGTAATCACCTAAAATCTCCCGGCTGTGAACATCCTCATGACAATAAACGCAGAGATTTTCCCAGTTGCTCCCGTCCGGCGGATTGTTGTGATGGTTTCCATCTTTATGATGGACGGTAAGAAGATGACGGTTCGACTCGTCGAACTCCCTGCCGCACCGGGCGCAAATCAGGCCGTGAATCGCAAGCGACCTCTCCCGGTAATCCTCCTCGGATGGGTTTTTGGCCTTTAACTGCCGGACGACATCCTGCGCGGACTTCATTCCGAGAGCCTTTCCGGCCGTCTTTTTCACAACAACGCGGTTCCATTTTTTTGCGAAAGTAACACCGGCCATACATGCCTACCCGGAATTCAAAAAACTGGTTCTCTAACCGGATTTGGCGGCGGGCGCTGACGACCGCCACGAATCAAGAAAAGCCCTTATCCCTTTGATAACACCCAGATAGGGGCGAAATGCATCCGCCACAGGTACGCTGACCTCCCGGCGGAAAATCCGCTCTTTGTCGAGGTAAAAAGTGACCGCGTCGTCGATCTTTGCAACCGTCAGCGAAAGATCGTCAACCTGCCTTTTTACGGCATCCGTCACCTGAACGGTGTTCGCCGTTATTTCTTCAAGGTTCTTCAGGATAGTAGGAAGCCTCTGGTTAAGCTCGCCTATCGTACAGGCCAAAGTTCTGGCCGTTGTTTTGATTTGCACCAATGTGTAAACGCCATAGCCTAAAAACACAACCAATGCAATGCCGACTATCAAAAGGATTATATCTTTGCCTGCCTCCATTGCGCTACCTCCTTTTCTTTCCGGCGTCTGTTTAGGCCTTTTTTTGCTCCTCCTTGAATGCCTCGACGCCTGCCGCGATAGCGTTCTTCAGCCGGCCTTTGCCACCCTCCAGCGTTTCTTTACCCTGTTCCTTGATCTCGTCAACCTTCTGGCCGACCTCTTCAACCTTCTGCTGTGTCTGCTGCTCAAGCCGCCTGATTCTCTCCAGCGTGGAGTCATAGGCCTTGCGGGTCTTCTCTATCGCGCGGTCATACTCCTCCTTCGCCTTTGAAAGCAGTTCGTCCGTCTTTCTGCCGATGTCCTCCCGCGTTTCCCTGCCGCTTTTCGGCGCATACAGAATACCGATAATTGCACCCAAAAAGCCGCCTACAACGATGCCCGCAATAAAATCTCCTCGGCTGCTCATATCGTTTTCCTCCTTTCTTGGATTTCGACGAATCGAAAATCTCTAATATAATAATGTATCTGTTTAGTCAAAAACTTTCGAACCTCTCACGACGGCTTTGCGGAACCCAAAAAAACTCCCGTTTTCTTTTGCGGAACCCTCCAAAACGGTTTTATCCGCTTTTTGGTTCCTCTAAACTCCCGTTTTCTCTGCGGAACCCTGCAAAACGGTTTTATCCGCGCTCAGGATCTTTTTTCCCCCGAAAAAATATTTATGAGCGCTAAGGCGGCGTTTTGCAAAGGTCTCGATTTAAAAGATTTTTCTTAGGTACCCACCGTCAAAGAGCAAGGCTCTAAAGGCCTTAAGAACGCAAAACGAATGTGCAAATGTGCGCAAAAAAAAGCGGCCGGGGATGATCCCAGGCCGCTTTTTCATCACATGCGGAACTACTTTGTCGCCGGAGCCGCCGGAGCCGGGGCGTTTGCCGCAGGAGCCGGGGCGTTTTCAGCCGGAGCCGCCGGAGCCGCCGGAGCCGCCGGAGCCGCCGGGGCCGCCGGGGCCGCCGTCTCAGCAGGCTTCATCTCTTCAGTCTTCTTGCTGCAACCGACAACTGCGAAAGAAACGGTCGCCATAAACAATAGAGAAACTATAAGTGCGAGTACCTTCTTCATCCACTTTCACCTCCTTTCCTTGCTCTGTAAAAAATGCGACCATATCCACCCATCGGCCGCAATAGCGCGTATATATAGTCCTATTTTTCGGCTTGTCAAGAGAATTTTATAAGGATATAAAGAGTGTATGATACCAGCAAACAGAGTTTTAAGAAATTTGTACAACGGCGAAAGAATACCGCCGGAAGCACAATTTTAAAGGTTTTTCGGGGTCGAGCTATGATCCTCGGCATAGATGTCGGCGGAACACATACCGATGCGGTTGTTATCGATCAGGGCAGCATCGTCAAGAAAGCGAAGGTCGTCACGGATCCCTCCAACCTTTTGCTCTGCCTGACATCGGCGGTGGATGAAATCCTGGATAACGCGATCGTTTCCCGGCTGGAACGCATCGTTTTGAGCACGACGCTTTCGACCAACGCGATCGTCCAAAACAAGATTGATCGCGTCGGGCTGATGGTTGTAAGCGGCCCCGGTCTTTCCGCCGAACCCCTAATGAAGATGTTTGGCGACATACGGTTTCTGGCCGGCTACATCAACCATCGCGGCAAGGAAATGGCACCGATCGAGACTGCGGAGGCAAAACGCGAAGCTGACGGTTTTCTCTCCGCGGGGATAAAACATTTCGGCCTCATCGGCAAGTTTTCGACGCGGAACCCCCGGCACGAAACCGCACTCAAAGAGACGATCGGCGAACGAGCTGCACACGTCACGCTCGGCCATTCGGTATCGGGACACCTCAATTTTCCCCGCCGGGTTGCGACAACCTATCTCAACGAGGCGATTTTCGACCTTTATCAAGACTTTGCGAAACAGGTACTCGACTTCGCAAAAAGACGCGGGATCAACATCCCGATCTACATCATGAAGGCCGATGGAGGGGTTCTCGAAATTTCGCAATCCCTTGAATTGCCGGTACAAACGATACTTTCCGGTCCGGCGGCAAGCGTCATGGGGATCATCGCGACGGCCGAATGCAACGCGGATGCCGTTGGACTCGACATAGGCGGCACGACGACCGACATTGCGCTTTTCGCCGACGGCGTCCCGCTTTTGGAGCGCTTCGGCGTGACGATTCAGGGTAAAAAGACGCTGATCAGGGGGTTGCGGACAAGATCCGTCGGCATCGGCGGCGACAGCGTCGTGAGGATAGAAAACGGCCAAATCGTGATCGGCCCCAACCGCGAGGGACCTGCGGCCGCGTTGGGGGGACCGTTCCCGACACCGACCGACGCGATGATCGTCCTCGGAATGACGAAACTCGGAGATGCGAAAAAAGCCGAGGACGCGCTCGTGCCGATTGCCGAATCTCTTGACAGCGACGTTCGCGGGGCTGCGCAGATGATCTTTACCGAAACGTGCCAAAAGATCGCGTCCGCAGTTATAGAATTACTCAATGAAGTCAACAACATGCCTGTTTACACGATCCATGAAATGCTGACGAACAAAACGATTGCGCCCCGCGTTGTCTGCGTCGTCGGCGGACCGGCCCGCGAGATGGCGCCGGAAATCACCCGGCTGTTGAAAAAGATGCTTGATAATGACAATCTAAAGGCACGGATCCCTCTTGACTACGAAATAGTCAACGCGATCGGCGCGGCGCTCGCGCGGACAACGGCGGAGCTGACGATTATCGCCGATACCGAGCAGCGGATGCTGACCGTCGCGGAAGAAGGGCTGCAAATGCCGATTCCTTCGAACTTCACGCTGGAAGACGCAATAAAAACAGCAAAAGAAAGGCTGACGGAAAGGATGCTCAAAAGCGACGGCTCAATCCGGCAGCCGGAAATAGAGGTCGTTGAAGCCCACCAATTCAACCTGGTCGACGAATTCTATACCCTCGGCAAGAACATACGCGTCAAGGTGCAGATCAAGCCGGGCAGCATCGCATCCGTCAAAGGACAAACATGACGACAAAAAAACTCAAAAAAACGGGGCTTGTCTTCTTCCCGGCGTTTGACTGGGCAATCTCGCCGACGCACCCGGAGAGGGAGGAGCGCCTGCTCTACACGCAAGACCAGATTTTCGAAGAGGGGCTTCTCGATTTCGACAACATCATCGAATACAAACCTAAGATCGCCACCGTTGAGGACATCAACCGCGCCGAAATCTGCGTGCCTGATCCAAAAAGCGTCACAACCGAGTCGCATCTGATCTCGGCAGGCGGCGCGATCACCGCGGCGGAAAAGGTGCTTTCCAAAGAGGTTGACAACGCCTTCGCCCTTGTCAGGCCCCCAGGACATCACGCGATGCTCGTCGTCCACGGGGCGAGGGGCTTCTGCAATGTCAATATCGAAGCAATCATGATCGAATACATCCGTCACCATTTCGGCCACAAAAGGATCGCTGTCGTCGACACGGACTGCCATCACGGCGACGGGACACAGGACATCTACTGGAACGACCCGGAGACGCTCTGTATTTCGCTGCACCAGGACGGCCGGACCCTGTATCCGGGAACGGGCTTTATCAAAGATTTCGGCGGCCCGAACGCGCTCGGGGCGACGATCAACATCCCGCTTCCCCCGGGGACGTCGGATGAGGGCTATTTGATGGTGCTCGAGCGGGTCGTTCTTCCGATCCTTGATGAATTCAAACCAGATATCATTATCAATTCGGCCGGACAGGACAACCACTACTCCGACCCGCTGACGAATATGAACGTCTCGGCGCAGGGGTATGCAAAGCTAAACGAGATGCTTTCCCCGGACATCGCCGTGCTGGAGGGGGGCTATTCGATCGAAAGGGCGCTTCCGTACACGAATGTCGGCATTATCCTCGCAATGGCCGGCCTGGATTACACGAACGTCAGGGAACCGGATTACGACGCCGACAGACTCCGGCAGTCCTCGGCGATTACAAAAACGATCGAGGACGAGATCGAAGAGGTGCTGAAACTCTGGAAAAACAGACGTCAGCTCAAAGAAAGGCTTGTCGGCGATTCCCGGCACATCCGGCGCAACAAATCGATCTTTTACGATACCGACTTCATCCGGGAAAGCCAAATCGAGACTGTGCGCGTCTGCGATTCCTGCGGCGGCGTCGTAACAATAGAATCCGCCGCCAGCACGGGAAACAAAATCTTCGCCGTGATCCTGCCGGCGAAATGCTGTCCGGAATGCCGGAAAGAGGGAGAAAGGTTGTACGAAACCGCCGATCGCAGGAACTATAGCTACATCTATCTTCAAGACCGTGAGAACCAAACGCTGAAAAGGAGTTGAACATGACCGAAAACATCGACGAAAAAACCAAGGCAACGGCAAAACGACTTTTTGAAGGAGGAATGAAGATTGACCCCTCCTATCTGATCTGGAAGGCGTTCGACAAGGAACTCGCGAAGGACTTTTCGCGTTTCATAACCGGAAACCTGTACTCGCGCACGGTACTGACGCCACAGGAAAGACAGATGGCGGCCTGCGCGATCCTCGCGGCGATACGCGCCCGCGACGAGCTGAGGCTGCACGTCAACGCGGCGCTCAACGTCGGGTGCGACCCGAAGAAACTGGCCGAAATATTCTTTCAGGTGGCCACCTACGCCGGCATGCCCGCAGTCAATGAAGCCCTTTCGGTCTTGCGCGAAGTCCTCACCGAACGCGGCCAGTGGCCGCGCAAAAAAGATCCTGAGCGCGGATAAAACCGTTTTGCAGGGTTCCGCGGAGAAAACGGAAGTTTAGGGGAATCCAAAAAGCGGATAAAGCCGTTTTGGACCGTTCCGCAAAGCAGCTTTGGATGCCTTGCTTAGAGGGGATTTCAGGGCGGATCGAATTCTTCTAACGCGGCTTCCGACCCGCGGCATCGGCGATCACGTGGCCTGCCGCGTTGATGCCGTCAATGGCCGAGCTGATGATTCCGCCCGCATAGCCGGCCCCCTCGCCGCACGGAAAAATTCCGGCGACCGTGATCGACTGCCCATTATTACCTCGGACGATTCGGACCGGCGATGAGGTCCGCGTTTCGACGCCGATCAGCACGGCCTCTTCGGTTACAAATCCCCGCATCACCTTTTCAAACTGGCCGAAGCCCCTTTTGAGCGTTTCGACGACAAAAGGAGGCAGGACTGAGGACAGATCAGCCTCGCGGATTCCCGGCCTGTATGAACATTGCTTAACGGGCGCCTGGGGTCTGCCGGTCATAAAACCAATCAGGCGCTGAACGGGGGCGCTGTAGTTTGCACCGCCGGCCAGAAAGGCGGCCTTCTCATAGCGCCTGCGAAACGCCAGGCCCGCCAGCGGCCCCGTGCCCCCGAAATCCTCCGGGCGCACATTGACGACGATCGCCGAGTCGGCAAAGTTTCCGTCCCGTTTGAAAAGGCTCATCCCGTTCGTCACGATGCCTCCTCGTGTTTCGCTGCACCCAACCACAAAGCCTCCCGGGCACATACAGAAGGAATAGACCGAGCGCCCCGTCTCTTTCACGCCTGCCTTAAGGAAATACTCCGCCGGCGGCAAATCAGGATGCCCGGCCCATCGTCCGTACTGGATACGGTTGATCAGCTCCTGTGGATGTTCGACGCGCAGGCCGATCGCAAAGGCCTTGGGCTGCATCGCGACGCCGCGTTCGGCAAGCTTTTTGTATGTATCGCCGGCCGACTGGCCGATCGCAAGGATCAGATGATCGGTTTTTAACTCCTGGTTGTTATTGACAATGACCGCCGAAATACGGCCGCGACAAACGACAAGATCGGTGACGGCAGAATGGAAACGGATATCGCACCCGGATTTTACAAGTCTCTCGCGGATATTCTTGAGAATCACCTTCAGACGGTCTGTTCCGATATGCGGATGCGCATCAATCAGGATCTCGGCCGGGGCGCCCATCTCGACAAGGATCTGCTTTACGTCCTGCGCAAGGGGATTCTTCCCGCGGCTGGTCAGCTTCCCGTCCGAAAAGGTTCCGGCGCCGCCTTCTCCGAAGCAGACATTGCTTTCGGTATCAAGAATGCCATTCTTCCAGAAATTTTCTACCGACAGGACGCGTTCGTCAACCGGACCGCCCCGCTCCAGAAGAACGGACGAAACCCCCCTTTTCGCCAGACTCAGCGCGGCAAAAAGGCCGGCGGGTCCGCTGCCGACAATAACGGGCCTCTCCCGAAAAACCAGGGGAGGGGCAAGCGGCGCAACAGATGCCGGAGGAATCGGCTCAGCAATTGCCTCAACGCTTATGCCGGGTTTCCGCTGTCCAACAGCCAAAGAACGGCCAGTCTTTTCGGGAACGCGCACCTCTAAGAGATACGAACGGCGCACAGGACGTGAACGCCTTGCATCAAGCGAGCGACGTAAAATGATAAGCGACGATATCTCCTCTTCTTTTATGGCAAGCAGCGACGCGACACGCCCGACAAGGGTCTCCTCCTTTTCGCCGATATCCAGCGTGATGCCGTTGATTTGCAGAATCACCGTTTCTCCTCGAGCCAAAACTCTGACACTGAAAAACCGACAAAGCGGGTTCAAAATGTTGAAAAAAATGCCTTTGT
>DYLD01000094.1 GCA_020722315.1 Syntrophus aciditrophicus | reverse complement strand
CCGGCACCCTTTGTGTCAACCTGAAAAATATGCTTGACATGCCGCTATGCTTTCTATAAGCCATTTTCCAGATAACCTCCGCTCTCTTTAAGGTGAGGGCGATCAGGCATTAGCGTTTGAATTTGTTGAGAAAAGGAGGTAACTGAAATGGACGCCGCAAAGGTAAAAGAGTTGGAGGAAAAGCTTGCCGATCTGAAGGCAAGGTGGCCTGCCCACTCCGTAAAACCTTCGATGTGGCAGGAACTCGAAGAGCTGGAAGAAGAGCTGAAAAAGGCCAAAGAAGAACAATAGATGCGGGGCCAAAAGCCTTTAGAAAAGGAGAAAAAGGCATAATGAAAATATCTGTATGTGCGAAGGGCGGCAGCGGTAAAAGCACGATTGTCGCTTTATTGGCAAATGAGGCAAGAAACAGGGGTCGCCGGGTTCTGGTCGTGGATTCCGACGAGTCGAATTCTGGTCTTTACCGGATGCTCGGTTTCGATAAGCCGCCCGTTCCGCTTATGGAGCTTGTCGGCGGCAAAACCAGTCTCAAGCAGAAGATGGGTTCGCCGGACATCTTTGCCGGAAAGGAAATCCATCTTGAGGACATCCCCTCTTTGTATTTAGTGGAACACGATGGGACGATGATGGTCAGCATCGGGAAGATCATGCAGTCGCTGGAGGGATGCGCATGCCCGATGGGCGTTTTGAATCGTGAATTTCTCAAGAAGGTGTCGGTAACAAACGGTGAGATGGTTATCATTGATATGGAAGCGGGCGTCGAACATTTCGGCCGCGGTGTTGAAACCAGCGTGGATTATGTCCTGATCGTCGTCGAACCTCCGTTCGAATCGGTCGAGATCGCCGGAAAGATCTATGATCTGGCCCACGGAAGCGGAATAAAAAACACATGGGCGGTCCTCAATAAAATACCGAACGAGGAGATAGCCAGCAGGACCAGGTCGGAGCTCGAAAAGAAGGGTATAAAAGTTATAGGTAGCATTTCTGTTGACCCGGAGGTCTTTCTGGCCAGCATTGAAGGCCGCTTCCCGAAACAGGGAACAGCGATGAACCAGATCAAACAGGTCATGGACTCTATCCTGTCCGAAACAGGCCAAAAGTCCTTGCAATAGAGAATACAAGAAACGGGAGGTGCCGGAAAATGTGTTTGGCTTCAGCCTATTTTCATAATGAAAACGGTCAGCTTATCCTGAAAGATATCGCGCATCTGAAGTTTAACGGCGACAACGTCGAGCTTGAAACGCTGTTCGGGGAAGGCAAATCCGTTCAGGGAAAGCTTGTCGAAGTGGACTTCTTCTCTTCGAAAATCATCCTCGAGCCGGTTCAAACAACCGTAACCGTCGAAAGTCAACCCGCACTGACGGAAAAATAAACCGGTTCTTCAAGACCGGGATACTACTGCACATTTAAGAAGGAGCGCTACACGTGTCGAACCCGATTTATGTTATTGACGGCCAGGGAGGCGGAATCGGCGCAACGCTGATCAAGTATCTGCGGGAGGCTTATGGCGACTCGGTTGAGTTGATCGCACTCGGGACGAATGCGATCGCCACAGCCCAGATGATCAAGGCCGGCGCCAACCGCGGCGCATCCGGGGAAAACGCGGTCTGCCGGACGGTCAAAAGGGCCGAGTGCATCGTCGGCCCGGTCTCGATAACCTGGGCCAATGCGATGATGGGCGAGGTTACACCCAAAATGGCCGCAGCGATCACCTCAAGTTCGGCCCTGAAAGTGCTGCTGCCGCTCTTCAGAGAAAAGATTGAAATCGTCGGCATGGGCAGGGAGCCGCTGATGCAGCTCGTCCACGATTTGATCGAGCATACGAAGGCCTTCGCGCAGGGCGAACTGCAGGAAACAAACTAACTTCTCCAAAAAAACTCCCGAAGATGGTTTCATGAAGCGCGAATTGAAGTTTTTCGGCTCGAAAAAGCTCCCGGAGTGTGCAGGAAACCGCCGATAGGGGCTTTTGCAACCGCCGCGATCGTTGTATCGTTTTTTTCTTTTTCAGGCGATTCAGGCATCACTTTGATTTGAAACCAAAAGGACGACAAAAATGGACGGTGTTGTAGGCGTTTACGGGTTGCGTGACAATGAACTGGTCAACAAGGTCTATCTGGCGACGGCGGCATGCCAGCACAGGGGCAAGGCAAGCACGGGTCTTGCGATCGGCACCAGGAGGGGGATTTATATCCACAAAAGCCTCGGGAGGATTGCCGATGTCGTCGATGCCAATCTGATCCGGATATTCCAAGACCTTGAACCAACGGCCGCAATCGGAAATATCGGTTACACAAAGCGAAGGGTCGCGGAAAAGATCAATGCCGAGCCGATCGAGATTCACCCGAAGAAACCTTCCAAATACAGCGTCGCCCTGACAATGGACGGCTATCTCGTAAAAGAAGACGATCTCAAGGCCGAGCTAGAATCCGATTACATCTTTGAAACGGATAACAAAACCGAGGTCGTAGGGGCGCTTCTGCACAAGTTTGTCAGCGAGTCGGGGATTTCTTTCGAGGCCGGAAGAAAGCTGATTGATAAACTTCACGGAAGGGCGACCTTTGCGCTTGTCGCGCTGATTCATGACGGGAAGGAAACTTCGCTGATTGCCCTCAATGACGACAGGGCCTTCGAACCGTTCTGTTTTGCAAGGATCAACTCTACTTTTGTCGTCAGTTCCGAATCGTGTTCTCATCGAAGACTCAACGGCAATACGGAGAGGGAGTACGACGGGGCGGAAATGACGATTTGCTCCCCAAAAGGATGCGAGACGGTGCGTCTTAGGGAAGAAAAGCCGATGCCCGATATCTTCCAGGGGGTCTATTTCGGCAATGTGGGCTCCTTATTCAGAGGAAAGGAAATCTTTCAGATCCGCAGGGAACTCGGGCATGAACTGGTAAATCAATACAAAACCTCCAGAGCGGACATCGTTATTCCCAATCCCGAGTCCGGCTGGGGAGTAACGGTGGGCATTGCGGAAGGCCTCGGCAAACCCCTGTTCCCGGCGCTGATCAAACTTCCGCAGGCCGTCAGAACCTTCCAGGAAGGAGTCCGCAGAACACGATCACAGGAAGTAGGCCTCAAATTCGGCGGGATTGATTCTCTTTTGAAGGGCAAAAACGTGGCTATGGGCGATGACAGCATCGTTCGTGGAAGTGTCAGCGAAGGCGGCTCTGTCTGGGTCGTCTACAACGCAGGTGCGAAACACATCGAGTTCTGGGTATCCTACGGCCCGATGTTCTTTCCCTCTTTTAAAGAGTGGTACAGGGGCAGGGAATGCATCGATGAACTGGCCGTTCAACGGGCATTCAAGGGCCGCAACCCGTACAACAAAACCCTCGAAGAAATCAACAGGGCCGTGGCGAAGCTAATCGGCGTCGACGAGGTGAAATATAATCTCCAGGAAAGGATCAAAAAAATTACCGGGGACGGTTCTTTCCAGGCCATGGACGCCAGCTATCCTATTTCAGAGGAGTACTGGCCGGACTGGTTGAAGACGGAAGTCGAAAAATTCCACAGGTACAAAAAGTAAGGGGCAGCGGCTTCCAGCCGCCGGCCGGTCTTGTTGCCAGCATCCCTTATCGATTACCGAAAACTATATAAATGGCTCGAATATGCGCCGGAAGTGAAAGCCGTAGATCGCAAACGTAATTGCGTTCGGGAACAGACGGGGGCGGCGGAAGAGCGTCCAGAAAAACAAACGCCAGTATTCCCAGCGTTCCTTGCCCTTGATACCAAGAATATAGATCGAACGGATCAACCCCATGACTTCTTCCCTGGTGATCTTGGCGTGCACGACCCCGGACTTCGTATATTCGCTGAGGAACGTCCGCACGCGTGCGTAGTATGCGCGCGGCGCATATATCCCCTGCAGCAGACGGCGGTAGCCCTCATGCAGCAAATGGGGATCCATCTTCGGTATAAAATTCATCGTGTCATCGGTATTGTTGCCCGTGAAACCGGCCAGCAGGCGCCCTTCGCTCTTCAGCCGCTCGTAGAGCCTTGTCCCGTAAGGCGCCTGAAGCAGCCCGACCATCGCCGTTACTATGCCGCTGCGCTGGATAAAGTCGATCTGACGCTGAAAAATCGACGGCGTGTCGTGATCGAAGCCGACGATGAACCCACCCTGCACCTCAAGACCTGCGTGCTGCATCGTCTTAACCGCCGCTACCAGATCGCGCCCTTTGTTTTGCACCTTGCCACATTCGGCAAGGCTTTCCTCGTTGGGGGTTTCAATCCCGACAAACACGGCGTCGAATCCCGCCTTTACCAGCATATTCATCAGCTCCGGGTCATCGGCCAAATTCAGCGACGCCTCAGTCTGAAATGAAATCTCTTCCTTGCCCTGTCGCCATGCAATCAACGCAGGTAACAATTCTTCCCTCAGCTTCCGCTTGTTGCCTATGAAATTGTCATCAACAAAAAAGACATTCTTCCGCCATCCCCTTGCATAGATTGCATCCAGTTCGCGCAGAATCTGGCCCGCCGATTTGCAGCGTACCTTGTGACCCAGCATCGCGGTGATGTTGCAGAATTCGCAGTTGAACGGACAGCCCCGGGTATATTGGATAGCCATCGTAGAATAGAGACGCGGGTCTAGCAATTCCCACATCGGCGTGGGTGAAGCTTCCATATCGGCGAACGAATCCGTGCTGTAGACGTGCCTGGGGTTGCCGGCTTCGAGATCCCGCAGGAATTCCGGCAGCGTGATTTCTCCCTCGTTCAGCACAAAGTAATCCACCTCCGGGGGGCGTTCCTCCTCTGCCAGAAAAAGCGGCCCGCCGGCGACGATCGTGGCTCCGAGTTCCTTGCAACGCTTTACCACCTTGAGCATCGAATCCCGCTGCGCAACCATCGCGCTTATAAACACATAATCGGCCCACTCGATGTCCTGCTGCGTGAGGGATGTCGTGTTCATGTCGACCAGACGCTTTTCCCAATCCTCAGGCAGCAAAGCCGCAACGGTGATTAGCCCAAGCGGAGGAATGGTTGCCTTTTTTCTGATAAAACTTAACGCATGCTTGAAACCCCAAAACGTATCGGGAAACTCTGGATATACCAATAATATATGCATTGCATTCGCCTCCTTCCTATAGCTACCGCGTCAGTCAGCGGATAGCCGATTGCACAAAATAATAACGGGGAAAGTTTTAAGTTATTCTGTATTGAATGTTATTTAAACCAAAACACTGAGCGTGTCAATCCTTTTTCAAGAACAACCGATCTAGTCTTTTCTTCATAATAGCGGCACGATAGAAAATCCTTTGTGTCGGATCACTGGCTGAAACGGCTTTTGCTGACCATCATCCTGGCGAAATCCCTGCCGTCTTCAAGGTCGGCCGCATCGGGATGACCGATCGCGCCTTGGGCTTCTTCGACCCATGCTTTGTGCTCCGGGCTACGGGCCAGGTGCTCCAAAATCGCGTCCTCGACCTTGCCGCGGCAGCCGAATGTGCCGATCACCTTGCCCTTGACGAGGCTTGCTGCATAATCGAACGCGGTCACCGCGAGCCGTCCCCCCTTGAGTGAACCATGGGTTGCAAAAATGGCGGTTTTGCAGCTTGCGGGAATCTTCTTGAGCAAATCAGCGGCCTGCCGGGGAACACTGGAGGCCTGTACCGGGAAACCGCAGAAGATCAGATTGAACAAAGAAAGGTCACCGGCTTCATGAACAGGTTTTATCTCCTTTTCCGGCTCGTCAATGCCTTCATAGATTGCGTTTGCCAATTTTTCGGTATTTCCAGTTTTAGAAAAATAAGTCACCAGTATCTTCATCATCTTCTCCTTGAAATGGCATAACGAGAGCTTTGTGGAACCCTCTCAAAACGGTTTTATTCGCGCTCAGGGGTCTTTTTCAAGGCCCTCAGCTTTTTTGTTCAGGTCATTTGATTGGAAACTGTCCCCGCTTTCTCCCGAAACATCCACCGATGATATCCTTGCCGCCTCCCCGGCCGGCAGTTCCTGTATCTCATCGAGCTTCTTACCGATCGCTCTCGAACTGGACTTCACCCGTTCGATCTCTTTCGTCGCCTGATTCAGCCTGTTTTGCACGGCATCCAGCAAACTTCCGTACCTTGTCCATTCGGTCTTTACCGCGGCGAGGAGATTCCAGACCTCATTGGAGCGCTCCTGAATCGCAAGGGTCCGGAATCCCATCTGCAGGCTGTTCAAAATCGACCAGAGCGTCGTCGGTCCGGCAATCGTAACACGATAGTCCCTCTGGATCGCATCAAGCAGGCCGCTTCTACGGACAACCTCCGCGAAAAGCCCCTCTATCGGCAAAAAAAGGATCGCAAAATCCGTCGTTTTCGGGGGGTTCAGGTATTTCTCGCTGATCTCCCTCGCCGAGTTCTTGACGCGGGTTTCGAGCTGTCTTCCCGCCCGTTCGGCCGCATCGACATCTCCCCTTTCCTGAGCCTCAAGCAGACGCTGATAGTCTTCTATCGGGAACTTCGCATCAATCGGAAGCCAGAGGGGCTGGTCCTTGTTCGCGCCCTGACCGGGCAACTTAATCGCAAACTCGACCCGCTCTCTACCCTCCTTTGTGCTCACGTTCAGAGCGAACTGATCCGGGCTCAGGACCTGCTCGAGCATGCTGCCGAGTTGAACCTCTCCCCAGGTACCTCGAGTCTTGACGTTCGTAAGAACCTTTTTTAAATCCCCGACTCCGGCGGCAAGCGTCTGCATCTCACCAAGCCCTTTATGCACCTGTTCGAGTTGTTCGCTGACCTGCCGGAAAGACTCACCTAGACGTTTTTCCAGAGTCCCTTGGAGCTTCTCGTCGACGGTCTGTCTCATCTGCTCGAGTTGCCTGGTGTTGTCAGTTAGAATGTTGTCCAGCTTTCTTTCCAGAGTGATTCTGATTTCCTCGAGCTTTTTGTCATTTGATTCTGCAAGCTTTCCGATAACCGAAGACATTCCTTCAAGCTGGGATTTTTGAATATGGGCTATTTCTCCGATTGTTCTGGTTATCGCCTCGGCGTTTCCATTGAGGGTTGAATTGATCTCCTCCCTGAGTTGCTTCGTTGCAGTTAACTGCTCCGACCTTAGACCCTCCATCTGCTCATTGAGTTCCTGGCGCTGTTCCCGCGCCGCCCTGCCCATCTCATCGCGGTTCTTGGCCGTTTCTTCCCTGATCGCCCTTTCGGTTCGCTCCTGTGTTTTCTCGAAGAGTTCAAGGCGGGTAAAAAGGGCGGCCTCATCTCGCGAGGTTTTCCTCACAACAATCAGTAAAAGAACTACGACCGCAACCAACACTAGCGCGTTGAGCATCATCAAAACATCATCCATGCACCAACCCCGATTTCCTTAAAACAGCCCGATCACACAAATGCATATCAGACAGATCCCGAATAATGTCAATTGTTTTTTATCGATTTCAAAGATTTTCCCGCCTTGCAAAGAGCACCGGTTTATTATAAGAGCTTTAAAAATCCCCAAGAATGGGTTCAGGAAGCAGGCGTCTTGATGCAATCAACCCAGATGATCAAGAAAAACACGGATATCTTCCGCCGTCGCTTTTGCAATGGGCCGCTCTCCTAGTTAGGCAAAAAACGATGCGCCTAAGCCCAGATAGGCCTCCTCGGTGCGCCACTGAAGATGCTTTCTGCGGATGACGGTAACCAGAAGCTGTTCCCAGGGTCGACCTCCTTTGTCCTGCCCTCCGACATCGATGACATGCCCCCGGCGGCGCGGAGTTATCAGCACTTTCTTCGCCTTTCTGAAGGGGTGCTGTTTTGAAGAACCACCGCAGGGAAGAGCGGACGGCAGCGGTGCTTTTACCTTTCTTTATCTAAGCACGTGCAGATAATCCAACAGGGATTCTATCGAGGGCCAGGGCGGTGCGCGGCCTTGAGGAATTTGAGCCAGGCAAGGCTATTCCTCATTGCCGTGTCTGTAGTATGGAGAGGATCGGTGCATTCCGCTTGCAGGACTTCCCGCCAGCGGGGAAACGAGACGGGGGCGTTTGCGGCGGCGCCCACTTTGTCTTTTATCTTTTCCATATACGGAAAATAACAAATTTGAATCGCTTATTCAAGTAAGATGATTTTTTTGTGGCGTTCCGGTGTATTTTCAATTTCCCGGTTGTATCTACCTTAAAATATTGCAAAGAAGCAGGAACGTTTTTCTTGACATAGTAATTTCCCAGCCTTACAAAAAACAGAAAGTTTGCTGATTTTAAATCGGCAATGGGTTCAATGTTAAAATAGGCCTATTAATACTGTTGGCCTTAAATAAATATTCACATAATGCACACAATATGCTAATATACAACCATGAAAAGCTTAAACTGGAACACGGAAAAGAGCGTCGCGCTTAAGTCGTCTCGGGGCATCTGTTTTGAGGATGTAGTGTTTTTTATTGAAAGGGGTGACATATTAGATGACTACCTGCATCCCAATAAGAAAGATTATCCCGGTCAGCGAATTATGGTTATCAATATTGCCAATTATGCCTATCTCATTCCTTATGTCGAGAATGATGAGGAACTATTTCTGAAAACCATCATTCCAAGTAGGAAGGCAACACAAAGATATCTTGGAGAAAAATCATGAAGACAAAATTAACGAAAGAAGAAAAAGAAATACTCGATAGTTTCGAGAAAGATGAGTGGGTGCCAGTTGCGAACCTCGCTAAAAGAAAAAAAGAATTAATGGCCTATGCACGTAATACGTTGCGCAAGGATAAGAGGTTGAATATACGGATTTCGGAAAGAGATCTTCTTGAGCTACAAAAAAAGGCCGTCAATGAAGGCTTACCCTATCAGACTTACGTATCCAGCATTATCCACAAATTCATTAACGGAAATTTGGTTGAAGCGAGAAAATAAACCGGCCAACAAGGCGCTAAAGCCGATCGCAGCACCTGCGGTGCTGCTCCGGCTTAGCTTTTCGTTAGCCACCAAAGGAGGGGAAATGCGCGCACACTATTTACAACACGTCCCATTTGAAGGACTTGGAAGTATTGAGCCTTGGCTTAAATCAAATGGCTATGAGCTGACCGCCACGCGGTTCTTTGAATCGGCAGATTTTCCAGACCCTGAAGCAATCGATTTGCTCGTGGTCATGGGCGGCCCGATGAGTGTGAATGACGAAGATAAATTCCCATGGCTTGCCTTGGAAAAGCAATTTGTGCGCGAAGTCATCGATTCTGGGAAACCCGTTTTGGGCATATGCCTTGGCGCACAAATTATTGCAAACGCTATGGGTGCCAAAGTATTTCCAAACTATGAAAAGGAAATCGGCTGGTTTCCCATTCATGCGGTTGCTCCTGTTGATGGATCGACCTTCAGTTTCCCTCCTTCGGAAACGGTGTTCCATTGGCACGGGGAGACATTCGATTTGCCACCAGGTGCGATACGGCTCGCAAAGAGCGAAGGGTGTGAGAATCAAGCATTTCAACTTGGGAAGCGGGTAATTGGCTTGCAGTTCCACCTCGAAACAACGCCAATATCGGCAAATGAACTTGTGTCCAATTGCCGCGAGGAACTAGTACCAGCCAAATACGTTCAAACGGAGGAAGAAATCCTATCGGCAAGCTCAGGTCGTTATAAATTGATAAATGATCTGATGGGTAGCGTCCTAGC